>PKDW01000043.1 GCA_002863145.1 Flavobacteriales bacterium | reverse complement strand
GCGATGTTGACCACGCGCCCCCCAGGATGCCGAAAGACTTGGCCAAACGCGCGGAGTTGCTCGACCGTGCTCGGGTTGTCGTAACCAAACAGGTCGCTGAACATCTTCTTGGCAGAGAGCAGCAATTCTTCGCCGGCTTTGAGATAGCGACTCGGCAGGAAGAGGGCCCCCTCGAAGGGCGGGCGCGTGCTTCGGGCCAACAAAATTTTCAAGTCCATGCCGTCAAAGCCAAACACGACCAAGCTTGTGGACAGGGCCACGCTGAAGTCAGGTTCTTCCTGCGGAAATTGTAGCATTTCTCCCATGGGGTAAAAGTAGATGCGCCTTTTGAGGTGGGCAACGATTCAGCTTATGGGAGTGTGAAAAACAGCGGTGAAAACATGTGAACAACCGACGCGAGCCGCGACGTACCTTACACGTCCCATGTACGATTCTGCTTCCTCTCCCAATTCACCCTCTCCCAACCGCCCTCGCGACCTCATGCGAGCGTCGAATGCCTTGGTCCCAGGGGCCAAAGTGCAACCTCAAGCCAAGGAGCTGGAGGAGGTGGTCTTGGGGGCCATGATGATGGAGAAAGCGGCGGTGAATGCCGTAATCGATGTGCTCCAGCCGGAAAGCTTTTACTTGGAGGCGCACGGCGAAGTCTTCCGCGCCATCCAAGCATTGTTCAACAAATCGGAACCCATTGACTTGTTGACAGTCACCGAGCAGCTCCGCATGGAGGGCAAACTCGACATGCTCGGGGGCAGCCACCGCGTGGCCGAATTGACAACGCGGGTGGCGAGCAGTGCCAACGTGGAATTTCATGCGCGGATCATTGCCCAGAAGCACATTCAACGCGAATTGATTCGGGTGTCCAACACCATCATTGAGAAGGCTTATGACGAAACGTCGGATGTCTTTGATTTGCTCGACGAGGCTGAGAGCAAATTGTTCGAGGTGGCCGAAGGCAACATTCGGAAGAGTTACGAGAGCATGGGGGCGGTGATGAAGCAGGCCCTCGAGGACATTGAGGCCGCGCGCAACAGCGAGGATGGCGTGAGTGGTGTGCCTTCAGGGTTCAACGATTTGGACAAAATCACCGGGGGCTGGCAACGGTCGGACATGATTGTGCTTGCGGGACGTCCAGGGATGGGCAAGACGGCCTTTGTGTTGTCGATGGCACGCAACATGGCCGTGGATCACCAAATTCCCGTGGCCATTTTCAGCCTCGAAATGAGTGCCGTGCAGCTCGTGCAGCGACTCATTTCGTCAGAGACTGAAATCAACGGCGACAAGTTCCGGAAAGGCAACCTAGAGGAGCACGAATACCAGCAGTTGTACTCTCGGGTGGGCAAGTTGAGCGATGCACCACTGTTCATCGACGACACGCCGGGCCTCAACATTTTTGAGTTGCGTGCCAAATGCCGTCGCTTGAAAGCGCAACACGGGGTTGACCTCGTCGTGGTTGACTACCTCCAATTGATGAGCGCGGGCTCGGACAAGGGCAACCGCGAACAAGAAATTTCGAGCATCAGTCGCTCCATCAAGTCCATCGCCAAGGAATTGGATGTGCCCATCATTGCCCTGTCGCAGTTGAGCCGGAACGTGGAAACGCGCGGCGGGGACAAGCGCCCCTTGTTGTCGGATTTGCGTGAATCAGGCGCCATCGAGCAGGATGCCGACATCGTGGCCTTCATTTATCGCGCGGAGTACTATGGCATCACGGAACACCCAGACGGGATTGACACGGCCGGTCTGGGAGAATTGATCTTGGCCAAGCACCGTCACGGGGCATTGGACACCATCAAAATGAAGTTTGTCCAGCGCTTGGCCAAGTTCACGAACTACGACACGTTTGCGGAGTCGGCCCTCGGAGGTGCCATGCAGCCCAATGCGGCTTTCAGTGAACCCAAGACCATCACCGTGGGTTCCAAAATGAACGACGACAACGGCGACGGCGCCCCGTTCTGAGTTGAGTTTCTGAACGGCGTCCTCGCCCTATCTTGAACCGATGATGGAAACGTTTCGACGTATGGGTCTGACCTTGGTGGGTTGTGTGCTGTTTCAGGCGATGTGGGCTGCACGCATTTTGGTGCCCATGGACGACAGCCAAACCAACCACTTGAAGGCTTACGGGGTGGCGTTTTGGGTGTTGGAAAATGGGGTGGAGGTGGAGTGGTTGTTGAACTACCGAGGTGGAAGCTTTTTGTTGCCCAACATTCCTGAAATCCAGAACGAGTGTGTCATCCGCGGCGTGTCGCATCAGGTGATTGCGGATGTGCAGGCAGGCCAAATCTTGCAAGAGATTGCAGACCCCGAAGTCAACATGGAGCGGGTGAAGCTGGAGGTTACGCCCAAAATTGCGGTGTACAGTCCTGAGGGCAAACAGCCATGGGACGATGCTGTGACCTTGGTTTTGACCTACGCCGAAATCCCATACGACGTGGTCTACGACACCGAGATCCTGACGGGAGAATTGCCCAAATACGATTGGCTCCACCTTCACCACGAAGACTTTACGGGGCAGTACGGCAAATTTTACCGGGCCTATCGCAGCGCTTCGTGGTACCAAGAGGAGGTCGCCCAACAGACCGGGACGGCCGAGATCATGGGGTTCCAAAAGGTCAGCGAGATGAAACGCACGGTGGCCACCAACATTCGAGACTTCCTGTTGGGGGGAGGATTCTTGTTCACGATGTGTTCGGGAACCGACAGTTACGACATCGCCCTCGCAGCCCAAGGGGTAGACATCTGCGGCCCCATGTTTGACGGGGATCCTTCGGATGCTGCGGCGCAGTCGAAGTTGCAATTCGATGCCGGCCTGGCGTTCCAGGACTACCAACTTGAAATGGACCCCATGGTCTATGAGTTTTCGGAAATCGATGGCACGAAGGACCATTCCGACATCAAGCCGATCAACGACTTTTTCACGTTGTTTGATTTCTCTGCCAAATGGGACATCGTTCCCACGATGTTGACGCAAAGCCATGAACGTGTCATTGCGGGATTCATGGGGCAAACCACCTCCTTTCGCAAGTCATTCATTCGCCCCGATGTCACCGTCATGGGCGACAACCGAAACTTGCCGACGGCCAAATACATCCATGGCACCTTGGGGCTTGGACAGTGGACATACTATGGCGGGCACGATCCGGAGGATTACCGACACCTTGTGAACGACCCGCCTACGGATTTGAATTTGCACCCCAACTCCCCAGGCTACAGGTTGATCCTCAACAACATCCTGTTTCCTGCTGCCAAGAAGAAGGACAGGAAGACCTGATGACGAGAAATGCGAAGGATCAACCTTGGATGGTGGCGGTCAATGTGACCATCCGGAGGCCGCTGTCGTGAGGGACCGATTCGAATTCGATGGGGCCAGCTGTGCGTTTGGCCATGGAAATCAAGCCCAAGCCGGCGTTTCCGAAACGCACGTCCTGTCCTCCTTGACACAGGGCATCGATGTACGCCTTCCGGAGCTCGGAATGGGAAAGGTTGTTGAGCTCGCCAATCCGTTCGGTCAATTGTGAGGCCGTATCCTCCTCCATCAAGTTTCCGCAATGAAGCTGGTACCCAAGCGGGGTGTTTTCCAAGGTCAGGTAGAGGGTGATGTCACCACGGTCGTCGATGTGTCCGTGGTGAAGGACATTTTGGATGGCCTCAATCAACACGAAGGTGGCCCGTTTCACTTCCTTCCTCGTTCTTGGGGAATGATGCAGCGCGCGCTCTGCGAGCTGGACGAGATGGGCGATCATGTCTCCGTCCACAAGGCCGGTGTAGGAAAGAAGAACGCCCATGCCGGAGGAGGGCGGTGTGGCGTAGACCGCAGAATCACGCCTCAGGCGTTCGCGAAGCGAGGGCAGCAAAGAGATGTGATTGTGACGTGTCATTGGCAGCGTAAAATCGACGAACAACTGATAATGCTCGTTGAATAAAACACCGCAAGCTACAGGTTGGATGCCCCACGTCCAACTGAAAATAAAACAATTGATTCACACACATAATGTGATTTGTTGGGCGTGAGTGGGCCTCAGATGAACCCGCGCATGCAAGATTCAGGAACAAGCGGCAAGCCCTCCGGGGTGCGGATCATTTGGTAGAACAAAGGATGCATGAAATTCAAGGTCCGGGCGAATTGGCGTCCAGCGAAGTGACACTTCCACACTTCCATGGCAATGCGCTTCGTGGTGTTCCAGGCGTAGGGGCTGAACCCTTGAGGCCGTGCAAAGCGTTCCACCCAAAGACGGGCTTGTGCAGGTGAAGTGATGGAGCAAGGTGTGGCGACCAGGGCGGGGTTGAGGGGAAGAGACATAGAGCTTGGATTGAGGTTCAACGGATTTCCTGAACCAAAGGGAACCAAGCACTCCGCAATGGATTTACGGACCCCCAAAAAAAGAACAATCAGCCTTGATTTTGGCGGGCGATGGCCTTCTCAAGAGACTGAATCACAGCGTGTTTAATGTGAGTTGGCTGCAACATGGTGATTTCACTGGCATGGGCTCGCAGCCACTGAAGCAATTCAAAGGTGGGCATGACACGCAGGGAAACCACGTGGCGGTTGGGCTCCTCGACAATGGTCTGCGAATGATGCAGGGGTTGGGTCGTCAAGTATTTGGCGAGGACGGTGTCACATTCGAATCGGATGTCTTCGGGCTCTGCATCGCCGAGGACCGTGATGCCGAAGGCATGGGCGAAGTAGTCGTTTGCCTTGAACGAGGCCTCCACTTGAAAGCGGACGCCTTCCTGCACGTCCAGCGTCACAATCCGGTCGCATCCGAAGGTTCGGATGTGCTGCTTGTCGGCATCCCAACCCAAGAGGTACCAACGGTTTCGGTATTCCTTCAGCAGGTAAGGGTGGATCGTGTAGTGGGTCACGGCGTCCGAATCCGCGCGGAATTTTGTGTAGCACAAGCGGATGCCGTGTCGTTCGCGAATGGCTTGGAGCAGGGGCGCCAAATGCTCTGAACCGCTTGCGTGCGGGGTGCTTTCAAATTGGATGTACTTGTCCATGCCCTCGGTGTCGAGGTTGGGCGAGACCGCAAGGCGGTCGGCGATTTTGCCGAGGGCTTGGTCAAACTGCTGGAAAATGGGCAAGTCCCGAAACTGAATGAGCGTGTTCGTGGCAAAACGAATGGCGTCGAGGTCGTCGTCGTTCAATTGAACGTCATTGATGCTGTAGCCCTGTTCCGTGTAGTGATAGCCTCGTTCGTCTCGGTGGTATTCAATCGGCGCATAATAGCCGAGGTCGGCTTCGTTTCGCATGGCCCAGAGGTCCTTCTCGACCGTGGAAATGCTGATGTGCTCGCCATCGCTGCCATAAAGGGCTTCCTCGCACGCTTGGCGCAGCTCTTCCTTGGTGGGGAAGGGCTTGCCTGGATTGGTCAAACACCGATCAATGATCCGGTAGCGGAGGAGGGCGTATTTGTTCGCAGGCATGACTCAGGGCGTCGCTTGGGCTGTGGGTGGGGCGAATTGCGTCATCATCGACATGCCGCGTGGCACGTACTGGGGGTCATGCGTTCGGGGCAAACCTGTGCGGGGATAAGGCTGGCCGGTGTTGTGCATGTGAAAGCAATCGCGGAACCGTCCCTTCCGCATCGCGCTCCCGTAGGTTTGGTTGATCCAGTCTGCGCCGTGTTCCACACCGTTGGGTCCGCGAATGTCACGGATGTTGACATCCAGCAGGATGCACTTGTAGCCCATCAATTGAAACGGGCCCCACGACGTGGCGAGGTTCCGCAAGGCGTCGTCGGAGGCGTCGGCCAAATGGGCGGCCGTCACGTTTTCGTAGTTGGTTCGCTTGCCATCCCGAACCTGCTTCAGTCGTCTGAACACGTTCGGTTCGAACCGAGCACCTGCGGGCTTTTTGCCCGAGCACTCGAGCATGAGCAAAGCCATGAGGTAGCCGTAGTCCAAGTCGTATTTCTCTGCGGCCCGTTGCACTTCTTGGCTGTAATAATTCTCTGCAGCGGCCTTGCCGGCGCGGTCTCCGGCCGCGTGCCAGGGCGTGACGAAGTGCGCTTGGTAATACTGCCAACCCACAAACAACCCACCAAAAACCAGCAAGGCTGAGAGGAGGTGCTGGACGCGGTTGCGGTCCAGCTTGGAGGTGCGGCGTTTGGATTTCTTCTTTTTGGCCATGTTACAGCAGTTCGTGGGCCATGCGGATCAGGGGCAACAAGGCGAGGGCGGGCAACGCATCGACCAGGGGCCATTGTGGCAGGTTGTGGGCACGCACCCCGAGCAGTTGGAAGCCGATGCCCAGCATCAAAATCCCTCCGAGCGCACTGAGTTCTTGAATCAGTTCAGGCGACATGCCTTGCCCCATGAACCCAAACGCCAACGTCAGCCCTCCTTGGAACACGAGGACCCCAACGGCCGACCACAGCACGCCGCGCCCTAGGGTGGCCGCGAGGAAGGCGCTTGAGATGAGGTCCATGGTGCCTTTGATGAACAGGAGGTTGGGCTTGTTGAGGAGGCCGTCTTCCATGCAGCCGACCAGCGTCATGGAGCCCAGACAAAACAGGATCATGGCTTCCACAAAGCCGCGACCCGCCGTGGCTCCGTCCTTCGGTTGGGTGAGTTCAGAGAGGCGCGCTTGAAGTTTCAGGCTGTGGCCAAGGAGGGTGCCGAAGACCAGCGCGAGAAAGAGGTCGATGGGTTGGGCCGTCTCGAGGGCCATCATGCTGCCGATGGCCAAGGTGAACAGCCCCAGCACCACGAACATCTTGTCCTTCAATTCCGACGACCATCGGGCACCCAGCGCGAGGCCAGCGGAAGCGCCAACCGCCACGGCGAAGGTGTTGAAGAGTGTGCCGACCATGTTGTGAAGTTACCTTTGGGGTTCCATGGGCCGAACTCCTGCAGAGTCCGGTCATGAACACCGACGCGTTGAAGTTCACTCTCGAATCCCAAGACCTTGGTTCCAAGGCACGTGCTGGGGTGCTGACCACAGATCACGGCGTCATCCAAACGCCCATTTTCATGCCGGTCGGCACCATTGGTTCTGTCCGGGCCGTGCCCCAAACGGAGTTGAAGGAGGTGATTGGCGCGGACATCATTTTGGGCAACACCTACCACCTGCACTTGCGCCCAGGAACGGAGGTGCTTGAAGAGGTGGGGGGACTCCACAAGTTCATGAATTGGGACCGCCCCATTTTGACGGACAGCGGAGGTTATCAGGTGTTCAGCTTGGCGGAAAACCGAAAGATCAAAGAGGAGGGCGCCACGTTCCGCAGCCACATTGACGGCAGCAAGCACTTGTTTTCGCCCGAACGCGTCATGGACATCCAGCGCAGCATCGGGGCCGACATTGTCATGGCCTTCGACGAGTGTCCACCGTATCCATCGACCTACGAGTACGCGAAGAAGAGCATGGAGCTCACCCACCGGTGGCTGCACCGTTGCGTGCAGCGCATGAACGAGACGGAGCCGCTTTACGGCCACGAGCAAGCGCTGTTCCCCATCGTGCAGGGATCGACCTACCCCGATTTGCGCCGTGCCTCGGCCCATGCCGTTTCCGAAGTGCCTTCACTCGGGTACGCCATCGGCGGATTGAGTGTGGGCGAGCCCCACGAGGACATGTACGCCATGTGCGAAGAGGTGTGCGCCATCCTTCCCGAGAATGCCCCGCGTTACATGATGGGTGTGGGAACGCCAGTCAACATTCTCGAAAACATCGCGCTCGGGGTCGACATGTTCGATTGCGTGATGCCCACACGAAACGCGCGCACAGGCACGTTTTACACTTGGAACGGCGTCATGAACATGAAGAATGCCAAATGGAAAACGGACATGAGTCCATTGGACCCCAACGGCACTGCGCCTGTGGACCACATGTACAGCAAAGCGTACGTGCGGCACCTGTTCCATGCGAATGAGCTGCTTGCGTTGTACATCGGGTCGGTGCACAATTTGGCCTTTTACCTCGACCTCGTGCGGGAAGCACGGAAGCAAATTCAATCAGGCACCTTTCGCGAGTGGAAAGGCCGAATGGTGGTGCAGTTGTCTCAACGCGTGTGACCAATGAAGCGTCTCGACCGGTACATCGTCGGCAAATTCCTGGGCACCTTCGGGTTCATGGTCGGGGTCTTCTGCATGGTGGTGGTGGTTTTTGATTTGATGGAGTCCCTGAGCCGGCTGCTCGACCATCAGGCGCCTGTGTTGGACACCGCATGGTACTACGTCAACGTGTGCTTTCACTTTGCGTCGTTGCTGATGGGGTTCATCGTGTTTTTGACCATCATTTGGTTCACGAGTCGCTTGGCCCAAAACAGCGAAATCGTCGCGATGCTCGCCGGAGGCATGCCGTTCAAAAGGCTGTTCAGGCCCTACTTATACGCCTCGGGATTGCTGGTGGCCTTGGCTTTGATGCTCGGCCACTGGATTGTGCCGCGGGCCAATGAACAGAAGCTTGCCTTCGAGGAAAGTTTCGTCAACACGGCGGTGCACGTCAAAGACCGAAACCTGTATCGCGAGGTGGCGCCGGGAACCATTGTCTATTTTCGGAGTGTCAATTACGGCCGTGGCACAGGCTACAAACTGCAGTTGGAACAATGGCAAGGTGACACGCTGACGCAGCGCATGTTGGCGGCCAAGGCGACCTACATCCCTCAGGACAGCCTTTGGCGGTTGGTCAATGTGGGCATCCGGGACTACAAGGAGGGCGGCCGCCAACACCACCGATTCTTGTCGCGCTTGGACACGGCGTTGGCGATGAAGGTGGACGACTTTGCGGAACGCAATGAAGTGGTCGCCACGATGCCCACGTCGGAATTGCGTCAATACATCGCGGAGGTGCAACAACGCGGGGCAGACACGGCCAACTTGGAATTGACCCTGCACAGCAGGACGGCGAATGCGGCGGCCATTTTGGTTTTGGCGCTGATCGGCGTGTCCATTGCGGCCCGCCGGTTGCGCGGGGGGACAGGCCTGCATTTGTTTGCCGCCGTGCTCATTGGGTTCACTTACGTCTTTGCCTCCAAGGTGATTTCGGTCTGGGCTGCGTCCGTGGGGTTGCCTCCGTGGTTCCCTCTGAGCGAGTCGGGATTGAGGCTTGTGGCGGCATGGATTCCCAATGCGTTGTTCGCCGCCTTGGGATGGTGGCTCTACGTCAAGGCGCCCAAGTGATTTGCCTTCCAATCATGGACAGGCAGATCAATGTGGCCGTTCGGGTGATGCATTAAGCGCCTTTTAAAGCGCTTCAAAAATCGCGAAAAATGGGCCCGCAAAATTGGGCCTGGGTACGGCGCGCGGCCTCGCGGGCGACCCCTTCATGTTCAAACAGCCCAAACACCGTGGACCCGCTGCCCGTCATCTGTGCGTAGGCCGCACCTGCCTTCGACATCGCATCAATCAACTGCCCAATTTGAGGGTGTCTTTGACGCGCCCCCACTTCAAAGTCATTCTGAATGACCTCTTCCCACGCTGTGACGGGCAGGGTTGAGAGCGCATTCCAGTCCGTGGAACGTGGAGCGGGAGTCACGTCTGCGAATGCCTCCGCGGTGCGGATGTGGATGCCCGGGTTGGCCACGACCACCCACCACCCCCGCAAAGGGAGTTCGTCCCGCAGCGGCTCCACGATTTCCCCTCGTCCTCGCACAAGCGCGGGTGCGTCTTGGACGAAGAAGGGGCAATCGCTGCCCAATTCGGCCGCGTGCGTCATCAAGGCATCGTTGCTCAGTCCGAGCTTGCAGACTTCGTTGAGGGCCCGAAGGGTGTAGGTGCCATCG
>PKDW01000140.1 GCA_002863145.1 Flavobacteriales bacterium | reverse complement strand
CGTGGGGCGCATCGGCGTTGGGAATGCGAAAGGCGGTGTGGAACTCGGCCACGTTGGAGAGGACTTCTTTCAACAGCATGACGGCCAAAATCCAACCAACTTCCGTTCCTTTCCAAGCCCAACTCGGAAAGGTTTCCCACGCGCTGTTCACACAATTTTGTGAGACGCATTTTCCCTCCGCCACCTCGGGAAATATATTCGCGGGTTATGGACTCGCTATACCCCTCAGAACCGACGACTGCTCCTGTCGTGGAGAACCAAACCAGTGGTGCCCCTGACATCCAGGCGCTGAATGCACGCATTGCAGAGAAAAGCCACTTTGTGGACGCTGTACGCGCGGAGATGGGACGAACCATTGTCGGCCAAGCCGACATGGTGGACCGCTTGCTCATTGGCTTGTTGGCCAACGGACATGTGTTGCTCGAAGGCGTTCCCGGACTGGCCAAAACATTGGCCATCAAGAGCCTGAGCGACACCGTCGCGGGAGATTTCAGCCGCGTGCAATTCACACCTGACTTGCTCCCTGCCGACGTGGTAGGCACGCTCGTGTACAACCAACAGTCGCAGCAGTTCACGGTCAAGAAGGGGCCCATCTTCGCCAACTTCGTGCTGGCAGATGAAATCAACCGGGCGCCTGCCAAAGTGCAAAGCGCCCTGCTCGAAGCCATGCAAGAGCGTCAGGTCACCATCGGTGGCGAGTCGCACAGCTTGCCTCAGCCCTTCTTGGTGTTGGCCACCCAAAATCCGGTGGAGCAAGAAGGCACCTACCCCCTTCCCGAAGCTCAGGTGGATCGCTTCCTGTTGAAAGTCGTCATCGGCTACCCCACGAAAGAAGAAGAACGCGCCATTGTTCGGACCAACCTCCAGCAGGACGGTCTGCCCAAACCCCAGCAGGTCGTGGCGCAGAAAGACATTTTGGAAGCGCGTGAGTTGGTGCGCTCGATTTACATGGACGAAAAGGTGGAACGCTACATCGTCGACCTCGTCTTCGCCACGCGCAACCCAGAGGATTGTGGGTTGGGGCATCTCAAGAACTTGATTTCGTTCGGCGCGTCGCCACGGGCCAGCATTGGACTCGGCATTGCATCCAAAGCCCATGCGTTTTTGAAGCACCGCGGGTTTGTGACGCCTGAAGATGTTCGGGCCGTGGCCATGGACGTCATGCGCCACCGCATCGGTACGACGTTCGAAGCCGAGGCTGAAAACATCACCTCCGCCCAAATTTTGACGGAATTGATGGACCACGTCGAGGTTCCTTGATGTTACGACTGAATCGCCGACTCCCCCTCCCATGGATGCCGCTGAATTGCTGAAACGTGTTCGGCGTGTGGAAATCACCACGCGCAAGCTGAGCGATCGGATTTTTTCCGGGGAATACAGCAGTGCGTTTAAAGGCCGAGGCATGGCTTTCGCGGAAAACCGCGAATACCAGCCCGGCGACGAGGTCCGAACCATCGACTGGAATGTGACCGCCCGCACGGGCACCCCGCACGTGAAGGTGTTCGAGGAGGAACGGGAACTGACGGTGTTTCTTCTCATTGATGTGAGCGGCTCTGTGCAAGGCGGCACGCGTGAACGGACCCAAATGGACTTGTTGACGGAGCTCTCTGCGGTGTTGGCCTTCAGCGCCATGGGAAACAACGACAAGGTGGGCGCCATCCTCTTCACCGACCGCATTGAAAAGTTCATCGCGCCTGGAAAAGGGCGAAGCCACGTGTTGCGCATCGTTCGGGACATCCTCGATTGCAAGCCAGAAGGCCGAGGCAGCGACGTCATCCAAGCCCTCTCTCATTTCTCGGCAGCCATGCGCAAGCGCACCGTGGCGTTTTTGATGTCCGACTTCAAGCACATTGGAAACGACATTGAACTCGAAACCATGCTGAAACGCGTGGGGCGCCGTCACGACATGGTGGCCTTGCACCTTGACGATCCGCTCAATCACGAGCTGCCCTCCTTGGGCTGGATGCGGGTGCAAGATCCCGAGACAAGCGTGACGCGATGGCGCAATACGTCTTCCCGGCGGGTCAAACGCGACTGGGCCCAGCAAAGCCTGGCCCACCGCGACACGCTGACACAACTCATGGCCCGGTCGGGCATGGATTTCACCTCCATCTCGACGCAAGGATCCTTGGTCAAACCTCTTCTCCGCATTTTCAATGCCCGTGGGTGAGTGGAGACACGCGTGGCTTGTCACCCTGGTTTGGGCGATGCCGACCCTTTCCGTTTTGGGACAGGTCCAGTGGTCAGTGGACACCACCCAAATTCGATGGGGGGAGCCCGTGCAGCTCACGGCTGAATGGTTGCTCAGCATGGACGAGTTGCAATCTGGGTTGGCCGATGCCAGTGCTTGGCCGACTTGGAAAGACACCACCTCCGCAGGTCTGGAAATTCTTTCTTCCTCTCCCATTGACACAATGGCCGCTCCTGTGGAGTCCGGCCAAGACATCATGCTCCGAAAAACGTGGACCCTGACAAGCTGGGATTCAGGTTTTGTGGTGATGCCCCCCGCGTCTTTTGGGCCATACGAGACGTCTCCCCTGCTCATTCGCGTCCTGACGCCTGTGTTGGCCGAGGACGCCCAGCCCATGCCACCGGCAGACATCGTTGCGGTGGAATGGAGCCTCTGGGAGCGCCTGCAGCGCGCTTGGCCCGGGATACTGGCTGGCCTTTTCCTTCTCGGACTGGTGCTGCTTGCACGCCTCTTGTGGAAGCGCAAGCCGCAGCGCACATCGGGTCAAACGACCGTCGTGCCAACCGCCCCTGCAGAACCGCCGCACGTGGTGGCTCTGCGGGTGTTGATGACCTTGAAAAACGAGGAAGGCTGGAACCACGGTCGCGCCAAGGAGGTGCAGGCGCTGGCGTCGCTGACGCTCCGCCAATACCTCGAAGGGCGGTTTGGCCTCCCTGCAGCAGAACGTACGACTTCCGACATCGCCGCCCTTTTGCCTGCATCCGCCGTGCCTGTCAAATGGCAAACACGACTCATGCAAGCCTTTGAGCAGGCGGATGCCGTCAAATTTGCCAAGGGAGAGCTTCCCGCGCGCACCCACCTCGCGCTCCTTGAAGCGTACATCGACTTTGTGCTCGACACCCAAACCCACGACGATGACGCGCGCTAAGTGGATGTTGGGATTGGCACGGGCGCTGCCCCATGGAGTTGTGGGGTTGGCCGTTGTCGCGGCCTGGCTCGCCTTCCGTGGTGGCATGGAATGGAATTCCGAATGGGGCTGGCTCGGGATAGGCGTCTTGGCCGTTCACTCCCTCCTGCGCATCGCGCGGCCAAAACGCCATGAGCCCGCGGTGCTGCATTGGTCGTCCTCGGAATTGGCCACCGATGTCGCAGCCGGGCCTCGCCTCGCGGATTGGCGCTCGGTCATGGGAATGGAAGTCCCTGCCGCGTGTCGAACCGCAGCGCTGTTGGGGCTGAGCGTGGCGTTGTTTCGTCCCCAAACGGCATCCACCATTGAAGACATGACACGGGAAGGCATCGACATGGTGCTCGCCATGGACCTCAGCGCATCCATGTTGTCAAGGGACTTTCGACCCAACCGACTTGAAAATGCCAAAAACGTGGCCATGGACTTTGTGGACAGCCGGCCATTTGACCGCATTGGGGTCATTGCCTACGAAGGCGAAGCGTTCACCCAGGTGCCCATCACCTCAGACCACATCGTGGTCAAAAACGGCATCTCCACCCTCGAAACCGGACAACTTCAAGGCGGAACGGCCATTGGAACGGGCCTCGCCGTGGCTGTGAACCGCCTGCGAGAATCCAAAGCCGCTAGCAAGGTGATCGTCCTGCTGACCGATGGCGAAAACAACGCTGGACAAATCGAGCCCATGGATGCAGCTCAGCTCGCCAACCTCAACAACATCCGCGTCTACACCATCGGTGTGGGCACCGTGGGCAAGGCCAAGAGCCCCGTCGCCATCCTTCCCAACGGCCAGTACAAGTACGATTGGGTCGACGTCCGCATCGACGAGGACGTGCTCCAAGGCATGGCTTCCCTTACCGGGGCGCGTTATTTCCGCGCCACCAACGCCGACAAGTTGAAGGAGATTTACCGCGAAATCGACACCTTGGAGAAGACTGAATTCAACGTCTTGAAATACCAGCGAAAATCCGAGGCGTCTGCAGGTTGGATCCTCATGGCGTTCGTGTCCCTCATGCTGGAGTTCCTGACGCGCACCACCCTGTTCAAATCTGTGGCGGAATGAAAACATGGGCTTCTCTTCGACCCGTTTTGGGGCTGCTGCTGTTTTTGGAACTCCTCCTCTGGATGTCCGTGCTGGCAGGATGGTTCACCGCCACAGCACTCGTCCCCAGCCTGACCTTGCACCGCATGGAGTTGGCCCCGGTCCTGTTGGTCACCGTGCTGCTCACCCTGTTGATGTTGGGCCACCTTCGCTGGCGGCACAAGGTGATTCGGTCGCTCGCGGATGCGGGACAGATCGACAGCGTCCTGCCGGGATACCGCATGTTTGTCCCCGCTTGGAAGTTCTTCCTCCTCCGCATGGCGCTGGCCTTTCTCGTGATTGCATGGCTTGACCCCAAAATGGGAAGCCGCCTTCAAGAAGTGGAATCCGAAGGGGTCGACATGATGGTCGCCTTGGATGTCAGCAACAGCATGATGACCGAGGATGTGGGAATGGTGCGGCTGGATTTGGCCAAACGCACCATCAAGCGCCTCGCGGCCTCCACCTCTGGCGACCGACTCGGTCTTGTGGTCTTTGCCGGCGAAGCCTACGTGCAGTGCCCCCTCACCACAGATGTGGACGCCCTCGACTTGTTCTTGGAATCGGTCAACCCAGGCATGGTTCCTACGCAGGGAACGGCTGTGGGACGCGCCGTAGAAGCTTGTTGGCAAGGGTTTGACGACGGCAGCGAAGCCTCCCGCGTGGTGGTGGTCCTGACCGACGGAGAAAACCACGAAGACGACGTGGTGGCCGCATCTCGCAGCGTCAACCAAGACGGAGGCTCTCTGCACTTCATCGGAGTGGCCACCTTGGACGGCGCCCCCATTCCCGCCTTCGATTCACGCGGACGACCTTCCGGATTCCGAACCGATGCGTCGGGCCAGCCCGTGGTCTCGCGTTTGGATGAAGCCACACTCCTCGAGGCCGCGCAGGCGGGCGGGGGAACCTACACACGCGCCTCTTCCGGCTTTGTGGAGCTGTCCCCCATTCTGCAATTCAAGGACGACCTCGAGCAAGCACGCATCTCCTCTGTAAGCTACGTCGATTACGAGCACCTCTTGATGCCTTGGCTCATTGCCGCCGTCCTGCTCTTGCTCTTGGAAATGCTGATCCCCAAGCGCCCCAAATGGCATTCGCGCGCCGCGCTGACCGCACTCGCCCTGGTGCTGCTCGGCCCCCAAGCCCTGCACGCGCAGTCCGACACCAAGGCCAAATTGGTCGAAGGCACCGACGCCTTCCGCGCCAACCAATTTGAAGACGCCGCCACGCGGTTTGGGGAGGCGGCGATGGGCGAACAAGTTGCCGCCACGGCACTGTACAACCAAGGGTGTGCCTTGCTCTCTTCAGGCGATGCCGAATCGGCGTCGGCGGCTTTTGAGCGTGCGTTGACCCAGACCGAAGACGACAACTTCCGTGCGCAAACCCATTACAATGCCTCGCTGAGTGCCCTGATGCAAGGGGACGCCAACAAGGCCGTGGAACATGCCAAATCCTCGCTCCGCCTCAACCCCAACAACCCCGACGCCCGCCACAACTTGGCGCTGGCCAAGCGCATGCAGCAGCAACAAGAGCAACAGCAGGAACAAAACCAGGACGGCGAGCAAAACCAGGACGGCGAGCAAAACCAGGACGGCGAGCAAAACCAGGACGGCGAGCAAAATCAAGACGGCGAGCAGAACCAAGACGGCGAGCAGAATCAAGACGGCGAGCAGAATCAAGACGGCGAGCAGAACCAAGACGGCGAGCAGAACCAAGACGGCGAGCAGAACCAAGACGACGAGCAGAACCGAGACGGCGAGGACAACGCCGAATCAGAGCCTCAGCCATCCCCTTCTGAGCAAGGTGAAATGCCGAAGGAAGGTCAAATCAGCCGGGCCGACATGGAACGAATTTTGGAAAGTTTGGAACGGCAGGAAGCCGAAGTTCAAGCGAAATTGCGGGCAGCTCAAGCCCAAAAACGCGGCAAAGGCGCATCCAAAAACATTGAAAAAGACTGGTGACGCCATGACTTTCCCTCGAACCGGCCTCATGCTCGCTTGGGCGTTTCTCGCCTCGTGGATGCCTGCGCTCGCGCAAGACGCGTCGGTCGAGGTGACCGTCAATGCCACCAACGTGTCCCAAGGCGATTTGATTCGCGTCACCTTGACGTTTGTGAATTGCAAGGTCAAGGAATTGGACCCACCTCAAATCCAAGGCCTCGACTGGCGAATGGGCCCAAGCACCTCTAGCAATACCCAGTGGATCAACGGCGTCACCACGTCCAAGCAACAGTACACCTACGGCTATGCGGTCACCACAGCCAAAGAGGTCCGCATTCCCGCCATGACGTGGAAGACCAACCGTGGTGCCCTGAAGAGCAACCCCGTCCGCATAGTGGTCGAATCAGGAACCTCGCAAAACACCCCATCAAGGACGAAGACCAAGGTGGTTCAGCGCGATTTGGTTACGGCCATCGAACCGAGCAAGCGCACCGTGTACCTCGGCGAACCACTGGTACTCACCTACAAGATTTACAACCGGTACACCAACCTCGACGTCCGGAACTACGACATTCCAGAGCTCGAAGGATTTTGGAAAGAAACGGTGCAAACCCCAGATGCGCGGTGGGAACCTCAACTGGTCAACGGCAAGCGATACAACGTGGCCACGGTGCGGCAAATCGTGGCCTTCCCGCAGCAAACGGGCACGTTCACGTTGCGTGATTTTGACCTCACGGGCTACCTGCGCATCAACTTCTTTGAGGGCCGCGACATCCAAGCCACCTGCGACCCTGTCAGCATTGAAGTCCTCCCCTTGCCGGAGGCTGCACCGAGAAACTCTGTCGGCACTTTCTCTCGATTGAATGTGACCCAAACCCTGTCCGCAGACAGCGTCTCCACGAACGAGGCCGTCACGCTGGAAATCACCTACAAAGGCAGTGGAAACTTGAAATTCCTGCGGGAACCGCAGCTCGCTTGGCCCGCGGAATTCGAGGTGTTTGAGGCCGAGGTGACGGACAAAATTGCACTCTCCGCAAGGGGCGAAACGGGGTCGCGGACGTTCAAATTCGTGGCCATTCCTCGGGCGCCGGGCAACTACGCACTCCCCCCTTTCGAAGCGGTGTCGTTTGACCCCTTGACGGGAACCCACGTGTCGAGTGTCGCGCCGAGTTTGAAAGTGCATGTGGGCAAAAACACGGTCGCCGACGGAGCCACGGCGTCCATGACGTTCACCCACCAACAAGACGTTCAGGTGCTGACCCAGGATGTCCGGCACATCCTCACCTCCTCCAGCCGATTCTTGCCCCGGAACCGTTCGCCTTGGATGACCTGGACGTTTGCGCTTGGCATGCTTGTCGCGCCCCTCACCTTTGCGGGAGGCGCCCTCCGGCGCCGCAGACACACCTTGGCCGAAGCCGATGTGCGCGGCACCCGCAACCGACTTGCCCTTCGCGCCCTCAAGGCATCTCTCAAGCAGGAGTTGACGATTGAAGTGGTGGGCGAGGCCATGGAACAATACCTCATGGCCAAGTTGGGTTGGGAACGCTCCCAACTCACCCGCGATGCTGTGCGCACGCATCTCCAAGGGCAAGACCCAGCGCTCGGCGTGTCGTGGGATGACATTTGGTTTGCATGCGAAATGCAGCGATACGCCGCTTCTAAGGGCAACCTTGATGCACTTGCGGCACAGCTCATCGCTTTGGCGGAAACCACCGAATCCACGTTGTCATGAAGTTCCTTCGCTCCCTTCTTCTTCCCCTCTCCCTGGCGATGGTTCATACAGCACATGGCCAACCGGAAGTGGCATTTGAGGCCGCCAATGCCGCCTATGAGGCGGGGGAATACAACGACGCGTTGACGCGCTACGAGTCCCTGTTGGAGACCCATCGTCACTTCGAGTCGGAATTCAATGCGGGGAATGCTGCGTTCAAGCTAGGTGCTTGGGGGCGTGCACGGCTTCACTATGAGCGGGCCAAGCTCCTCGATCCTTCTAACGAGCATTTGCAAGCCAACCTCGCCCTGCTTGAGTCCAAAATTGTGGACCGCATCACCGCCATTCCCAAACTCGGATTGACCTCGTGGCTGTCCTCCTGGGTGGGACCGGGCAGGCTCACAGGATGGGTGTGTTGGACCTTGCTTTGGTGGAGTCTTTCGTGGGTGCTCTGGATGGTGCGCTGGCGCAAAACCAGCCAAGATTCTCGCAACACGATTGGCTTTCTGGCCTTCGCCTCCCTGCTTTTGGGGCTGATCGGCTTGGGCTGCGTGCGAGAATCCAACGCACGCATGGAGTCCGCCCGACAATTGGTCGTCATGTCAGAACGCGTGGATGTGACCAGCTCTCCCTCGGCCTCGGGCACGGTGTTGTTTCAATTGCACGAAGGGACGTGCGCATTCATTTTGGACCGCACGCCAGGATGGACCGAAATCGAGCTCGACAACGGCAACGTGGGTTGGATTCCGGAACCTGCGACGGAGGACGTCTAAGCGACCGTCACCTCAATGGCCTTGGACCACTGCAGGCCACTTTTCCTTCACCCCTTTGGTCCAAATGGAGTCGCCGTAGTGGAGCGCCACTTGGTTGGTGTCACATACGGTGACCCAAAACGCATCACGCAAGCTGTCTTGCAGCGCACGGAACTCCTCGGCTCCACCCTCGGGCATGCCTGTTTTGGGGTAAGCCGCCAACGCTTCCTTGCCCGCCAAGGTCATGGCAGCCCTCAACTCTCTGTACACCTTCTGTTGGGTTTCCACAGAAACATTGTTGTTCAAGGAATTGGAAGCCTCGTTGTTGGATTGACAACCGGCGACAAGCAGCGCTGCAGCGGCAGCGACAATGGCAAAGTTTTTCATCAGATGCGTGTTCAATGGGTCGCTTGCAAGTCTACGTCAACAAACGCTTCCAAACAGCCCCAACATGACCAAGATGTCCGAGATTGAAATGCTCCCGTCGCCATTCAAATCCCCGACGCAAATGGTGTCCATCGTGAACGTGCATGACCCATCCTCGTAGACAGCATTGGGATCGTAATTGGGCGCCTGAATGTAGGTGCATCCGCCTCCCTCTGGGGGGAGCGGACAGTGGTAAGGTGGGAACAAACATGAACCGTCGTCGACTTGCGCCGAAGCATCGTAATTGCACGCAGAAACATAAGTGCACCCTTCGTTCGGTCCTCCTCCCAACGCCAAGCAGGTTTCGCAAGCATCCACCGAGTCAAAGAGCGCCGCAGCGTAATCGATGCCCCCCACTTCCGTGCCACAGCCGCTGACGTAGACACATGATCCGCCTACGTTGCCCACCCCGAGGACCAACTCACACAGCCCAAAGTCCACTTCAGCAAGGTCCTCACAATTCTGACACGCCCCTTCTGTCCAAGACGTCACGCCGCCTTGGGTTTGGGCATGACAAGCGTTGCTGTACACCACCCCATCACACCCACACACCGGCGCGTATTCTTGGGTGCAAAACGCCGTGGGATCGATGAGGGATGCATCGATGCAAGGTTCCACCTGGGCCAAGCCCATTGGCGCGGCGAGCATCGAAACAACAAAGGCAAGGAGAGAGGTTTTGAGGAGGTGCGTCATGGATTCAATGTACTTGATTTTGAG
>PKDW01000136.1 GCA_002863145.1 Flavobacteriales bacterium | reverse complement strand
AAAGGTCGCGAACAATTTGTTTCTGGAGTAAGCCTACAAATCCGATGGGTTTTGTATATTAGGGTATGGTTTTGATTCCTATCGCTTGTTTCATGGCATGTTGCTGCTGTTGTCCAACCGCCCGTACGGGAAGGTTTGCAGTTGCGTCATGACATGAATTCCAGCGTCAGACTCGACAAAGGCCTCCCTCACCGGAGGCCTTTTTTGTTGCACCACACTTGACAATCACAACACATCATGCTCAGTTTCATCAACGAAATCGACGACCCCATCGTCCAGCGAGACATCCTCGACTTGAACCGTCGGATCTTGCTGTTCCGACAAGGCCAACTCAACGAGGAGAGTTTTCGCAGCCTTCGCCTGGCCCGCGGGGTGTACGGACAACGTCAGCCCGGCGTCCAAATGATCCGCATCAAGGTCCCGATGGGCCTGTTGACGTTTGACCAATTCCGGGCCATCCTCGATGTATGCGACGAATACAGCACGGGGAAGTACCACTTGACCACCCGGCAAGACATCCAAATTCACCATGTCAAGCTGGAGGACAGCCCTGAATTGTGGGCCAAGCTTGAAGCGAGCAAGGTCACCCTTCGCGAGGCCTGCGGCAACACCGTCCGCAACGTCACGGCTTCCCCCCTCGCAGGATTGGATCCCCAGGAGCCGTTCAACGTCTTGCCCTGGGCCGAGGCACTGTGGCGCTTCTTCCTTCGCAATCCGGTGTGCCAAGAGATGGGCCGCAAATTCAAGGTCTCCTTCTCGAGTTCAGACGAAGACACTGGACTCGGCGTGATGCACGATTTGGGCGTGCTCCCCGCCGTGAACGACGCGGGCGAGCTCGGATTCAAACTTCTCGTGGCCGGTGGGCTTGGTGCCCAACCTGCCCCTGCCGAAGTCTTGCACGAGTGGGTGCCCACCGACGAGCTCATTCCCATCACCGAAGCCATCCTCCGGGTGTTTGACCGCGACGGAGAAAGGGCCAAACGTCAGAAGGCGCGGTTCAAGTTCCTCTACCAAACCATGGGGCGCGACGCCCTGCTCAAGGAGATTGCGCGCGAGCGCGCCATGCCTTCGGGTGCCTTCCCAGACGTGACGCATGCGGAACACATCCCCTCCTCTCCAGCCACCGTGGAGGAGATTCCTGCGCCTGTCGGACACGAAACTTGGCGCAAGGCCAACGTACTCGCCCAAAAACAAGAGGGCCATTTTGCCGTGGGCATCCGCGTGCCCCTCGGTGACGAAACCACAGCGCGCACGAGAGACCTGCTCGACGCCTTGGCTCCCTATACCTCAGAGACCATCCGCGTCACCCAAAGCCAGGACCTGCTCCTGCCCGACGTGGTGGAAGTCAACTTGCCAGTGGTGCATCGCATCCTGCGCGATTTGGGTTGGGATGCCCTGGGGTTCCAATCCGGCGTCGACGTGACCTCGTGCCCCGGCACGGACACCTGCAACCTGGCCATCAGCAACAGCACGCACCTCAGCACCGTGCTCGAACACACCCTCGAGGAAGAGTTTCCCCATTTGATGTTCGACCGGTCTTTCAACATCAAGATCTCCGGATGCATGAACGCGTGCGGACAGCACAGCATTGCGTCGTTTGGACTGCACGGAAGTTCGATGCGTCGCGAAGGCGCCACCATGCCCGCCATGCAAATCTTGGTGGGTGGCGGCCGACGGGCAAACGGCGAGTGGTCGTTTGGGAAGAAAATCCTGAAGCTCCCCACTAAACACGTTCCCGCCGCCCTCCGCACCGTGCTCATCGATTTTGAGCAGCACCAACTGCCGCACGAGACGTTCGCCGATTACTTTCTGCGCGTGGGCGACCGCTACCACTACAACCTGCTTCAACAGCACGTGGAAGGGACGGCCGAGGACCTGTATGTGGACTGGGGCAGTGAGACCGCGTTCAAACCCCAATTCGGAGTCGGTGAATGCGCCGGGGTCGTGATTGACTTGGTCTCCACCCTCTTGCTCGAGGCGCGCGAAAAACTCGATTTGGGACTCGAAGCCATGCAGGAAGGGCGATGGGGCCACGCCATTTACCACGCCTACGCCGCCCAAATCGCCGGCGCCAAGGCCCTGCTCGTCAAGGAGGGCGAAAAGACCAACACCTACGCCGACATCTTGGCGTCCTTCGACCGGGTGTTTGTCGCAACAGGCGCGTTTTCGCCCGAGGCCGGTTCCTTCACAGCCCAGGTGCTCTCCTACCTCGGAGGCGCCAACACCCAAGCGTTTGCCGAGGCCTACGTCCAAACCGCGCAGGCCTTCCTCGACGAACTCGACCGTCACACTTCAACCGCAAAAGCATCATGAGCACTCCCATGACTCCCCCCAAGCCCCACCTGTGGCTGGTTGGCGCCGGACCCGGCGATCCCGACCTGCTGACGCTGAAAGGGGCCAAGGTTTTGGCGCAGGCCCAACTCGTGCTCTACGACAGCCTGGTCCACCGCGACATCCTCGACCTCGCGCATCCCAATGCGACGTTGATCTGTGTCGGCAAGCGTGCAGGCCAAACCAGCACGCCTCAAGTCCTCATCCACGATTGGATTGAGCGTGGCGCACAACAAGGCCTTCGGATCGTACGGCTCAAAGGCGGCGATCCCATGGTCTTCGGACGTGCCGGCGAAGAGCTTCAATTCGCAGAACAACTCAGCCTCGGCTGGACCTACGTCCCGGGCATTTCTTGTGGCACTTCCCTCGCGGGACTTGCGGGCATCCCCCTCACCCTTCGCGGCGTGGCCTCCTCGGCGTGGCTCGGCACCGCCACAGGACAGGATGGCCGGCTGACCGCCGACTTGTTGGCTGCACTAAACACCTCGTCCACCCTCGTGGTCTTCATGGGCCGCCGACGCATCCGCGACATCGCCCAGCACCTCGTTCAACTCGGGAAGTCCGACACGCCCATCGCCGTGGTTTCCGAAGGGAGTCTTGCTCAACAACAGTGCGTCATCCACAGCGCCAAGGTGTGGCTGACGTCCGAAGTGGAATCGCTGCCCGATCCCGCGCTTTTGGTCATCGGGGAAGTCGTCCACCATCAACTGACACCCACCACCACCAACCTCCGTTCCATCACCCCATCCTTTACCCATGAATACGAAGTTCCCCATCTTCCTGAAACCCGAAAGTCTCACGTTCAACGTCTTCGGAGGGTCTGAAATCGCCGAAGAAAAACTGCACTTTCTGCTGAAGAGCAGCCCCCATGCCCGGGTGAGGGTCTTCGCAGACTCTTTTGCGGAACCGGTTCAAGCACTCATCGACAAGCACGAGCACGTGCAGGCCATTCGCCGTTGGCGCGCCTGGCCTTGGGATGTGGGACGCAACGACGTCAGCATCATCGCCACCATCGAACCGCGCGAGGTGCGTTGGTCCGAGCGTCTCGGGCGACTGATGGGCCACCTTCTGAATGTGGCCGACGTCCCCGACCGGTGTGACTTCTACATGGGGGGCATCGTGACCAACGGCTCGTTGAAGCTGGCCATCAGTACAGACGGCAAGGCACCGATTTTGGCCAAGCGCATGCGTGAGTGGCTCGAGGACGTGTTGCCCGAAGACGTGGAAGCCAACTTGGAGGAATTGCAAGCTTTGCGCCGCGAATTGAAAGGCGATTTCGCCCAAAAGCAGGCCACCCTGCGCGCCCTCACAAGGCACTTCCGGGACCAAAAAGCGTCCTGACTGTCAAAGGGCAAGTGCAGGCGCCTCACTCAGGACGTTCATGCGCACTTCCAAGCGCTCGACCGGCCAGTCGCTCCCGTCACGCGGGGTGGCGGCCAAACGGTCCACCACGTCCATGCCTTCGACAACGCGACCAAACACGGTGTGCTCCCCGTCCAGGTGCGGCGCCCCTCCTTGGGTGGCGTAGGCACGGGCCTGCGCCTCGGTGTATCGTCGGCCTTTGTCTTGTTGGATTCTGCCGAGTTCTTGGGGGCCGATGGTTCGGCCTGTGACGATGTAGAAGTCGTACCCTGAAGAGCGTTTGTCCGGATTCTCGCTGTAGCTGCGCGACATGGCCAAGGCGCCACGTACATGAATCTTGTCGTCCTGAAATTCGGCGGGCAGCGTGTGCTGGCCAATCAAAAAACGCAACTGCTGCGGTCGCTCTTCTTCGCTGTTGCCGCCTTGCACCACAAAGTCCGGCACCACACGGGTGAATTCCGCGGGGTCAAAATACCGACGGTACACTTTGTACAGGAAGTTGGCGCGGTGCACGGGCACGTCCTCAAACACTTCGACGACGATGCGGCCGTGTTTGGTGTCGAGGGCGATGCGGTTCTCGGTTTGGGTTTGTCCCCACTCCATCAAAAAGCTCAAGGCGTTGTCGTCGGTCAACGTTGGAAAATCCGAAGCCACCAACCGGCGGATGCGCTCGTCCACCTCCACCACCTTTTCAGGTGGTTGGGGCGCAGGCATGTCTTCCTTCACCGGTTCGGACGAGCCACATCCCCAGACGAGGGCCAATGCCCCCCACAGCCAAAACTCCTTCATGCCACAAACATACCCTGCACGTACATTCATTGCGGACTGCCGGCCCATCTTCGCATTGTGAAGTACGCGATTGTCGACATCGAAACCACCGGAGGTTCCGCCAAATCGCGCGGCATCACCGAGATTGGCATTGTCGTCACAGATGGCCAACAGGAGCTTGAACGCTGGAGTTCCCTGATCAACCCTTACGAACACATCCCTCCCCGAATCAAAGCCCTCACCGGCATCTCCAACGAGATGGTGGAAGACGCCCCTGGATTTGCAGACGTCGCAGACGAGGTTGAAGCCATCCTGAACGACTGCGTGTTTGTGGCCCACAACGTGGGGTTTGACTACGCCTTCATCCGAGGTCACTTTGAAGCCATGGACCGGTCTTGGCAGCGACCCAAACTCTGCACCGTCCGCCTGTCCAGGAAGGCCTTTCCAGGATTGCCTCGGTATGGACTCGGCGCCTTGTGCGACGCCAAAGGCATTCGGCATGTCGACCGGCACCGTGCCATGGGCGATGCCGAAGCCACGGTCGAGCTGTTTCACCAAATCGCCGCATCTGAACGCGGACAAGCCGCCATCGCAGAAGCCCTAAAGCGCGGCACCCGAGAAAACTGGATGCCCCAGCACGTGGCCGCTGCAGAATTTGACGCCCTGCCCGACGAACCGGGGGTGTATTGGTTTTTGGACAACCAAGGGAAGCCACTCTACATCGGCATGAGCATCAAACTGCAACAGCGCGTGCGCAGCCACTTTTCAGGCACCACCGCCGCGCGGAAGCGCCAAATCCTGCTGCGCGAGATGCGCAGCTTGAAGCACGAACTCGCAGGCAGCGAATGGATGGCTGCGGTGATGGAGGACGTGCGGATTCGTGCCCATTGGCCACCCCTCAACCGCGCCCAAAAGCAGCCCCGCGCCTACCGCACGGTGGTGTTCTACCGCGACAGGCAAGGTCGCAGCAGGTTGGCCATCCGCACGCAGGCGAGCGCGCGAGATGCCGTTCGCACGTTCCATTCAGAGGCCAGTGCCCGCGCTTGGCTGCATGAGCAAGTTGCGGCACATGATTTGAATCCAGAGTGGTTGGGATTGGGGGCGTGGAGCACGGCAGAGCCCGTGACGCCCGAAGTGCACGAGGCCAACTTCGAGGCCGCCATGGCGACGTGGCGCGATGTGGCCTCCGGATGGTTCATCGAGTCGGGACGAACCCCCGACGAGCGCGGCATCATCGCCGTGGTGGAAGGCCACGTCCGCGGCTATGGATTTGTGGAGGCCAACGACCTCAATGACCGCCTGCGCACTGCAGAAGGCCAAGACTGCTTGCACGAATTGACCCAAGGCCTTCACCCTGTCGCGCCGAGCTCCACGCTCGATGCCCGGCTGAGGGAAGAGGTGCTGCGGAATCCGACGTGGGTGGCGCAAATGTGACGCGATCGGGCGTCAGTTTTTCAAACAGATCGCGGTCCCAAGGGAGGTCTTCACCCCATCGAAGGCTTGCGCGTAACGCAACACATTGGCAATGCTTGAAGGACGGGGGCTCACCCACGCCGCGTCGACGCAGTCGTCTGAAGAAAAAGTCCAAGAAGAAAGGTCGTCAGAGAAGAATGAATTCATGAACGGGGCTTTGATGTTCCCCCTTGAAACGGACAAGGGCGCACCGTATTGTGTGCGCCCTTGACAAAATCGACCTGTCCTGTCTCTCTGCAGGGTTCCTGCGCCTTTCAGTGCGGGGTCAGGGTGAGATTTTGGTCTTCCACCATCTTTCGCAGGTTGATCAACGCGTACCGCATCCGGCCCAAGGCCGTGTTGATGCTGACGTCGGTTTCCTCGGCGATTTCCTTGAAGCTCAAGTTGTGCGTCAAACGCATGTGCACGACCTGCTGCTGCTCCTCCGGCAATGCGGGGATGAGCTGGCGCAGCTCGGCCATGATTTCATCTTCGACCAGGCGGTCCTCGATGCTCGGAGCGTCATGGGACAGCGTCTCAAAAATGTCGAACTCATCCGTGGGACGCACCATGCGGCGCTTTCGATTCCGACGGAAGTGGTCAATGGCTGCGTTGTGTGCGATGCGCATCACCCAAGGGCCAAACTTCCCTTCCTCCACATAGCGGCCGGTCTTCAAGGTTTGGACCACCTTGATCCAGACGTCCTGAAACAAATCGTTGGCGATTTCTTCGTCGCGCACCACAAAGTGGATCTTGGTGAAAACCCCCTGCTGGTAGCGGTTCAACAATGTTTCGAATGCGCGATCCTCGCCATTTCTGTAGGCGCGGATCAATTCGCGGTCTGTGAGGGATGCATGCATGACACAACTCTTTACTTCACGCCTGTACGCCGGGGCGATCCCGAGTCGAGGCTTCATGAAATGGAACTAGAGTCGAATGTGTCGAATGGCAATGCGTTAAAAGTCGTTCACCTGAACTTGACCTAATGTACTCTTTTTAACTGACCACTCCAAACCTCAGGTACCTTCACGCTGTTAAAAACTGCAATGAAAATTGACATTCAAGGCGCCCGCGTCCACAACCTCAAAGACGTCCACGTCAGCATCCCCAAGGAAAAACTGACCGTGGTGACCGGGTTGAGCGGCTCCGGAAAGAGCAGCCTCGCGTTTGACACGTTGTACGCCGAAGGCCAGCGTCGCTACGTGGAAAGTCTGAGCAGCTACGCCCGTCAATTTTTGGGCCGTTTGGAAAAGCCTGACGTCGACCGCATCGACGGCCTCTCACCTGCTGTGGCCATTGAACAACGCAGTGCAACGGGCGGTCCCCGCAGCACTGTGGGAACGCGTACGGAGGTCTTGGACCACCTGCGCATGCTGTACGCCCGCATTGGCGAAACGCGTTCTCCTGTCTCAGGCGAGGTCGTCCGAAAGGACACCGTCACCGACGTGGTCGACGCCATCCTGAACAGTGCCGAGCCCCGAATGATGTTGGTCGCACCACTTCAGGCAAGGGAGGACCGCTCCGCCCAAGACCAATTGCGCGTCCTCCAACAGCAAGGATATTCGCGCGCCTGGACAGCCCAAGGTGCAGTGCGCCTTGAAGACGTGCAGCCCCAAGATGTCCTTGGGCTTGTCATCGACCGTTTTTCACCCAAGTCCGCCCAAGAAGACCCCGGCCGAGTGGCCGACTCCATTGAAACGGCATTCTTCGAAGGCGGGGGGCGTTGCCAAATCTGGAGCGCGACCGACGGCGACGAACCCTCGTGCAAAGAATTCAACGACCGTTTTGAACGGGACGGCATCCTCTTTCCCGAGCCCACCCCGGACATGTTCAACTTCAACAGCCCTGTGGGTGCATGCAGCACTTGCGAAGGCTACGGCCATGTCCTGGGCATCGACCCGGACAAGGTGATTCCCGACCCAACCAAGAGCCTCTACGACGGCGCGGTGGCCCCGTGGCGCGGCGAGCGTACAGGCCGATGGCGCGACCGACTCGTGATGGCCGCCGCGGACGCCGACCTGCCTGTTCACACACCCTGGCACGCGTTGACGGAGGCGCAGCAGGCCATGGTTTGGGATGGGTGTCCCCACTTCCGAGGCATCCGAGACTTCTTCGCGACGTTGGAGGCGAAGAGCTACAAAATCCAAAACCGCGTCATGATCAGCCGTTACCGCGGCCGGACGCTCTGTGGCACCTGCAAAGGGACCCGCCTTGGCAAGGACACCCACCACGTGTTCATCGGCGACATCACCTTGCCACAACTGCTGGCGTTGCCGATTGAGGAAGCGCTGGCCACCATCACGTCGTGGACGCTCTCTCCCACCCAGCAAAACATCGCCGAGCGCCTGCTCTGGGAAATTGAGACTCGGCTGCAGTGCTTGTTGGACTTGGGGTTGGGCTATTTGACACTGATGCGCAGCAGCCCCACACTCAGCGGCGGGGAGGCCCAGCGCATCGCACTCAGCTCTTGCGTGGGAAGCACCCTCGTGGGAAGCACCTACGTTCTGGATGAGCCCAGCATTGGTTTGCATCCCGAGGATACAGCCCAACTCATCGGCGTGCTGCAGCGGCTGAGGAACCAAGGCAATACGGTGGTCGTGGTGGAACACGACGACGACATCGTCACGGCGGCAGACCATGTGATCGACATGGGGCCCCATGCCGGTTCTTTTGGGGGCGAAGTGGTCTTCAGCGGTCCGCACGACGGGCTCTCCGGTTTGGACGCCGACCACCCCTCCCTCACCGCGGCGTATCGCAATGGCCACCGCGCCATCGAGGTCCCAAAGGAACGGCGTCCTGTGGGCGACAAACTTGTCATCCGGGAAGCCCGTGCCAACAACCTGCAAGGGTTCGACGCCACCATCCCGTTGCGCAGCCTCGTGGCCGTCAGCGGCGTGAGTGGCTCTGGCAAGAGCACCCTCATCACGCAGCTGTTGGTGCCCGCCCTTCAGGCAGAACTTGATGGTTTCGGCGGCAACCCCAAAGGCTTTGCGGCCTTGGAAGGAGACCTGCGCACGCTGGAGCACCTCGAATTTGTTGACCAAAACCCCATCGGCAAAAGCTCCCGCTCCAATCCCGTCACTTACGTCAAGGCCTTTGACGAGATCCGTTCGCTCCTGGCAGACACCTCACACGCCAAAGCCCGAGGCCTCAAGCCTTCCCACTTTAGCTTCAACATCTCAGGGGGACGCTGTGAAACCTGCGAAGGCGAAGGGTACGTCACTGTGGGCATGCAATTCATGGCAGACCTGAAACTCGTCTGCGAAGACTGCGGGGGCAAGCGCTTTCAGGACCACGTCCTCGAAGTCACGTACCAGGGCAAGAACGTACACGACATCCTCACGATGACTGTGGACGATGCCCTTCTCTTTTTCGCTCCGGAGCCCGGTCGCAAGCCGCCAGCCACCATTCGACGCCTGTTGGCCAAGCTCCAGCCCTTGCAAGATGTGGGGCTCGGCTACGTCGCGCTCGGCCAAAGCTCCAACACGTTGAGTGGCGGCGAAGCGCAGCGCATCAAACTGGCGGCTTTTCTTGCCCGTGGTGATCGGCAAGGCCACACCCTTTTTGTGTTTGACGAACCCACCACAGGTCTGCACGTGCACGACGTCGCCAAACTGCTTGGGTCCTTCGACGCACTGTTGCAGCAAGGCCACTCCGTGGTGGTCATCGAACATCACTTGGACGTCCTGAAGTGCGCGGATCACATCCTGGATTTGGGGCCCGGTGGCGGAAAGCACGGCGGCACCCTTGTGCATGAAGGCACACCCGAGAGTTTGGTTCAAAACGTGCAGTCTTTGACAGGAAGGCACCTCGCCCCCAAACTTCAACAACCATGAACACTTCCTTCACTTCTGTGCTGTGTTGTTTGGCCTTTGTATGCACCTTCTCTGGATGCCACGCCCAGTACGACGCCCCAGAATCGAGTCATTCTGCAGACAGCTTGAAAACCTCGAGCTGGTGCGGGGTCCTCAGCCCTGACGCCTACCGCGTCCTGCGT
>PKDW01000028.1 GCA_002863145.1 Flavobacteriales bacterium | reverse complement strand
ACTTCTTGCACCGTCAACCCGGCGTTCATGCCTTCCGCAAAACGAGGGATGTACCTGGCCAGGGGGGCCTGTTCGTCCACCAGCCCCTGGCCCACCGCCATGCCCACGGCCATCGCCACAATGGACTTCACCATCGAAAACGAATTGGACAGGGTCGTGGCATCGTGTCCACGGAAGTAGGACTCGTGCACCAAACTGTCGTGTTGGATGACCAAGAAGCTCGCCGATTTGTTGGCGTCGTGCCACGCCTGAGCCTCCTCGGAGAGCACCGCCTTGCCCCACAACGGACCCTCGGGCCAGGGTTGCGGGTTGGAGGACGCGGGGATGGTTCGGACGTGTTCGCGGAATTGGAGGTCGTCGATTTGGGGATTTTCCCAACCGCGGAGCCACGTTTCACGGATGCCCCCCCACAAGTAATCGTAGTTGGTAAGGTAAGACAGGGCGACGACGGCCAACAAGGACCCTCCCACAATGCGAACAGCGTTTCTCATGAAATCGATTTCAGGCGCAAGGTCGAAACATTGGCCCCATCAACGCACTTCGCGCCATTCAAACAGCGCCGACAAATGCCGCGTCATGTGGCCTTTGACCTCCTCCACATCCACGGGGGCGCCCGTTTCACGCGCAAGGGATGTGACGCCGCGGTCGGAGATGCCGCAAGGCACGATGAGGTTGAAGAAGTCCAAATCGGTGTTCACGTTCAGCGCCAAACCATGCATGGTGACCCAACGGCTGCACTTGACCCCAAACGCGCAAACCTTACGGGCGGCTGCACCCGATTCGGGGTCGACCCACACCCCTGTCAACCCCTCAATGCGGCCGGCCTTCACGCTGTATTCCGCACAAGTCCGGATGACCGCCTCCTCGAGAAAGCGGAGGTATTTGTGGATGTCCGTGAAGAATTGATCGAGGTCCAAAATGGGGTATCCCACAAGCTGGCCCGGTCCGTGGTACGTGATGTCGCCTCCACGGTTGATGGGGTAGTACTGCACCCCGAGTTCCTTCAACCGCTCGGGGGGCGCCACGACGTTCGCCGCGGCACCGCTCTTGCCCAAGGTCAGGACGTGCGGATGCTCCACCCACAGCATCTGCGACTCGGGCAGCGCCAAATCGAGGTCGCCCTCCGGCCCAAGCTCCGTGGTAGACAACCCGGCGTTGCGTCGGGCGATTTTGGCCTTCACCATGCCCTGGAAAATCTCCTCTTGAAGATCCCAACACGGCTTGTAATCCTTGCGACCCAAGTCGCGCACCCGAACCCCCTTGATCATGCGTGACTGGAGAGGGTGTTCTTCAAATGGTCAATGAAACGGATGTCCACAGGGTCGACGTCGGCGCGTTCCGCCAACACCAGCGACATCCAATCGCCCACCCAAACCGCATCCAACAGGCGCGCCCACCGCGTGTCGCCATCGGGTTCGACCACAATGACATCGGCCCCTTGTTCTTGAAAGACCTTGGCTGTGATGTCCATGCGCAACTGGGTGCGTGCGTGGTCATCGGGCGTCCTGAGGAGCACCGCCACACAGGCCTCGTTGCCGGATTCCCAACCCACCAATTCGTTGTGATTCATCTCGGGAAACACCTCCACGTTGGCGAGCAGTTTGCTGTTTTCGTTCAGCTGCTGGCGCCACCGCGTAAGCAGGGACCGCATGGGTGTGTCTCCGTAGAGGTAAACCTTTTTGCCTTCCACAGCTTGCGCCAACGCCTCCCCACGCTCTGCGCAAGAAGGCCCATCCAGTTGCGCCACGCCTCGCTTCAGGGCTTCCCAAGACGCGTCAGACAAGACCTCGAAGGCGTGCAACAACGCACAAAGGCCCAAGAAGGAACGGCCAAACTGGGAGCGGGGTGGGTTGCCGCCGGGCATCTGCACCACGGGCCAACCTCCCTCGTCAGCTCGCGCGCCGAGCGCGCCTCCGGACGTCACAGCCGCCAAAGTGCATCCGCGAAGCTCGGCCTCCTTCAAGGCCGCCAACGTTTCCTCCGTGTTTCCAGAATAACTCGATGCCACCACGAGGCAATCGGCGTCCACCCAACCGGGAAGCACTTGGTCCGACACCGCCTGCACAGGCATGGGACTCGTGGCCCGCACCATGTCGGCCAGCACCGCACCTCCAATGCCGCTGCCTCCCATCCCCAACACCGCCACGCCGCGGAACGGCTTGCGAACGGCGGGGGGGCGCATGACGGACACCTTCAGGGCTTCCGCCATTTGGGCACCCAAACCCTCAATGAGCTGGCGCATGGAGATGTTTGGCGCTGTCATGACTCAAAGGTCGTTCAGACTCACTTCATTTGGTACGCAAAGCCCAAACGCAACCAACGGCCGGGCTGCTCCACGTTGCCGATGTCGAAGTATGTGAAATCCATGGCGTTGTCCACGCGCAGGTAGGCACGGAAGGCGTCGTCGGCAAAGTGACGGCTCAACGTATAGGACACGAGGCTGAACGGATCGTACTCCACCTCCTGTCCGGTTTCGCCACTGACGTAACCCCCTAGACGATCTTGGTAGCTCCAGCGCACATCAAGGAGGAAGCCCAGCGTCAACGAGAGTCCGATGGAGGCGTCGATTTTGGTCTTCAAACCGTCCAACACGTAATTGCTTTCGAAACCGGCACTCGTCTCACTCGCCTCCATTGTCGTGAAACCCAAACGCGCGTAACGCACCTGCAAGTCGCCGCTTCGCGATTGAGTTGGGGTCACATTCACAACCGTTTCAAGCCCGGTGAAAGTCACTTCACGCAAGTTGATGGCAAAGGTGGTGTCGCTGCCGTTCGGCCGCGCCCAATCGATCAGGTCATGGCCCTGACGGTGGTAAAGCGCCTGCTCAAACTGCACTGCATAGTCCCCGCTGTTGCCAAGGCTCAAGCGGACCCCAGCTTCCAAGTGTTCGGCCCACTCCGATTGCAAATCGCGGCTGCCCTGGGCGCCGCCCACGCGGTAGTAGAGGTCCGTGTAAGACGGGTGGCGCACGGAACGGTTGGCCGACGCAAACAAAATGGACGAACCGTCTCCTGCCATGTCCAACGCAAGCTCCGCACCCGGCACAAAGCGCGACCCAAACATCGAGTTCAGGTTCCATGCCGCCGTCGCCGACAACGCAAACCGACCCCACTCTGCACGGTGTCCCACCGCCACATCGGTGTTCAAACGAACGTCGCCCCGTTGGTACACAGACTCCACGTCGTCGTCGCCAAGGCTGTCCACGCCAAGCACATTGCTCTTGATGAATTCGCGACGGACGTCGGCCGACACAAAGGTCTCGCCCAACGACGAGGCGTAGCGCGCCACATACCGCCCACCGGTGGTGTGGCTGATGTGGTTGTTGGGGGCGCTGTACCAGCTGGCCGCCGTGTCCACCCCAAACACCAAGAATCCGTCGTCAGTCCGGACGTAATAATCCTCGTGCTCACGGTAGAGTTGGAACTCGTCGACGTGGGTGCGGTGGTGCAAGGCCGCTTCAATGGCGAGGTTGTCCCACGCCTTGTTGTAGACCGCTTGGCCTTGGATGGTTTGGGTTTCCTCGTACTGGTACGGGAAGGCAGAGGTGTAGAAGTTTTGCGCTCCAAAGTTCTTGCCCGCATACCCCAAGCTCGTCCGCAACGACCCCCAGTCACCGGCCAACCAGCCGGCATAACGGGCGCGCAGAATGGAGGCATCCGTGTTGGTGCCTGAGCCCAAGGTGCCGTTGGTCCCTGTGCGACTCGCCGAAATGCGGTGCCGCGCCACAGAACCCGTGGCCGTCTTCAAGTCAGATCCAAAATCATGGGTCACCTTGGCACGCATCCACGCGTTGGATCCGCTTTCTGCCACCAGCAACGTTCCATCCTGCGAGGAAGGTCCCGCGGTCAGTGCCACGGCGCCGGTCATCGCGCCCGTTCCGAGTGCGCTCGATGCGCCTCCGCGAAACACCTCGACCCTGGTCAAATCCTCGGGGTCCACCGGCAAGTCCATCAAGTGGTGGCCAGTATGTGGGGCGCTCCAGCGCACGCCGTCCACCCACAAAGCGGTTTGTTCGAACGTGCCGCCACGCACACTCAAATCCGTTTGAATGCCGATGGGGCCGCGTGAACGAACGTCGATGCCCGGCACCGTTTCAAGGACGTCGGCCAAGGAAGGTGCGCCAGTTTGCCCGGCTTCTTCCGCACCAATGACCGCCAAGGCTCGTGGGGCCAAGTCTGGGGTGACTTCAGAGAAGCCACCCGTGACAGCCGCAGGCTTCAACGCGGTGGTGTCCACGGTCATGGCTGACTGTGCGTTTGCATTGGTGGCAAGCACAGCGCTCAGTGCGTACGCCACAAGGAGAGAGAGGTTGGATCTTTTCTTCATGGAGAATCGTTTGTGTTCGCGCGCTTTGTCCGCACTTGAACGCCACAAACCTAGGGTGCCATCGTGACTCTTTGCACCCCCACCCGCCGTACATTTGAACACATGATTCGTAGTGAACAAGAACGTCAGCGCATCGCCTCTGTGGACGCGCTTCGTGCACGAGGCATCGACCCCTATCCCGCCCCTGCCTTTCCTGTGACGCATCACTGTGCGTCCCTCAAGGAACATTTCGAGGAAGGTGTGAAGGTCAAACTCGCAGGCCGCCTGATGTCGCGCCGAATTATGGGCAAGGCCTCCTTCGCGGAATTGCAAGACCACGAAGGCTCTTTGCAGATCTACCTGAACCGCGACGAATTGTGCCCTGGAGAAGACAAGTCCATGTACAACGACGTCTTCAAGAAGCTCCTCGACCGCGGCGACTTCATCGGCATCGAAGGGGAGACCTTCAAAACGCAAGTCGGCGAGCCTTCGGTGAAGGTGACCGCCCTCGCGGTGTTGAGCAAGGCCATCCGACCCCTTCCGGCCGTGAAGACCGACGAAGAAGGCAATGTGCACGACGCCTTCACCGACCCCGAGTTGCGCTACCGCCAGCGCTACGTCGACTTGGTGGTAAACCCCGACGTCAAGAACACCTTCATCGCACGCTCGAAGATCATTCGCAAAATCCGAGAGGTGTTCGATGCGAAGGGATGGATGGAAGTGGACACCCCTGTCCTCCAAAGCATCCCCGGCGGTGCGGCGGCACGACCGTTCACCACGCACCACAACGCGTTGGACATTCCGCTCTACCTGCGTATTGCCAACGAGCTTTATTTGAAGCGACTCATCGTGGGCGGCTTTAACGGTGTGTACGAGTTCAGCCGCAACTTCCGCAACGAGGGCATGGACCGCACCCACAACCCTGAGTTCACGGTGTTGGAGTTGTACGTCGCTTACAAGGACTACCACTGGATGATGGAGACGACGGAGAACCTCTTCGGAGAGCTCGCCCAAGCGGTGCACGGCGCCACGGAGGTGCCCCTAGGAGAGCACACCATCAACTTCGCCCCTCCCTATGCCCGTGTGACCATGCACGACGCCATTCTCGAGCACACCGGCGTGGACATCGACGGCCTTGATGAGGCGGGACTTCGAAAGGCGTGTGAAGACCAAGGCATCGACACCGACGAATCCATGGGTCGCGGCAAGCTCATCGACGAACTCTTTGGCGAGAAGTGCGAGCACCACTACATCCAGCCGACGTTCATCATGGATTACCCCACGGACATGTCGCCGCTCACCAAAGCGCACCGCGACAAGCCCGGCTACACCGAGCGATTTGAGCTCATGATCAACGGCACAGAGGTCGCAAACGCCTACTCGGAATTGAATGACCCCTTGGACCAACGGGCCCGGTTTGAAGACCAGCTCAAACTCGCCGACCGCGGCGACGACGAAGCCATGTTCATCGACCACGATTTCTTGCGTGCGCTCGAATACGGCATGCCACCCACCAGCGGCATTGGCATCGGCATCGACCGTTTGGTCATGATGATGACCAACCAAACGTCCATTCAAGAGGTCCTCTTCTTCCCTCAGATGCGTCCCGAGTCCTTTGAAACTGCCGGCGGAGACGCCGACTTCAGCGCACTTGGGGTTCCAGGGGCATGGGCCGAGCACCTCGTCGCCGCGGGATTCACCACCCCCCAGGACGTGCTCGACGCCAAACCTACTCAGGTTCACCAGCGTTTGAACGGGTTCCGCAAGAAGAACAAATTGGACATTCCGGCACTTAGCCTTGAGGAAGTCAGCGCCTGGTACGAAGGTGCCGAAAATCCCGCCTCATGAGCCAAGCCGTTTCCATCCCGACTGAACAAGATGTCATTGACATCGTCAAGACGATTTTCGACCCTGAAATTCCCGTCGACATCTACGAGTTGGGCTTGATCTACGAGATCAACGTCAAGGAAAGCGGGTTCATCCACATCGACATGACCCTCACCTCGCCCAACTGTCCGGTGGCCGAGAGCCTTCCGCAAGACGTGGAGAACAAGGTCGCCTCGCTGGATGGCGCCAAAGGGTGCAAAGTCACCATCGTGTTTGAGCCCGCATGGACCCAAGACATGATGAGTGAAGAAGCCAAACTCGAACTCGGGTTCTTGTGATGCGGCAACCCGAAAACGACGCGCCCACACGCGGCGTTGCCATCCTGGGTTCCACCGGATCCATCGGTACACAAGCCCTGGATGTCGTGCGCGACCAACGCGACGCCCTTCATGTCGAGGTGCTCTCCGCCCACCGAAACGCGGATCTGTTGATTGCCCAAGCCAAGGAATTCAAGCCCAACGTGGTCGTCATTGGTGACGACGCGAAGTGGAAGGAGGTCAACGACGCCTTGTTCGACGACGGCATCAAGGTCTACAGTGGCGCGGAAGCGCTCGAGCAAGTGGTCGAAGTCGACGGCATTGACATGGTCCTCACAGCCATGGTTGGCGCTGCAGGCCTCAAGCCCACCCTCCGCGCCATCAACGCCGGCAAGCACATCGCCCTCGCCAACAAGGAGACCCTCGTGGTCGCAGGCGAAATCGTGATGAACACCGCGCGCAACAAAGGCGTGGACATCCACCCCGTGGATTCTGAACACAGCGCCATTTACCAGTGCATCGCCGGGGAGTTCCACAACGCCATTGAGAAGGTCATTCTGACCGCCTCTGGAGGTCCCTTCCGCGGCCGCACCCTTGACTCGCTTGCGGGCGTAACGAAGGCAGACGCCCTGAAACATCCCAACTGGGACATGGGCGCCAAAATCACCATCGACAGTGCCTCTCTCATGAACAAGGGGCTTGAGGTGATTGAAGCCAAATGGCTCTTTGACGTCAAGCCCGACCAGATCGACGTGGTCGTCCACCCCCAAAGCATCGTCCACAGCTGCGTGCAATTCGAAGACGGAAGCATCAAAGCCCAGCTCGGATTGCCTGACATGAAATTGCCCATCCAGTACGCGTTGACCTACCCACGTCGTCTGAAGAACGATTTCCCGCGCTTCAACTTCGTGGACTACCCGTCCCTGACGTTTGAGCAGCCCGACATCGCGACGTTCCGCAATTTGGGCCTGGCCTTCGAATCGCTGCGGCAAGGCGGCAACGCCCCTGCAGTGTTGAACGCAGCCAACGAAATCGCCGTCGCCCGCTTCTTGCGTGACGACATCGAATTCCTCGATTTGCCCCGTGTCGTGGAACACGTCCTCGCCAAGGTCAGCCACCAAGCCAAACCATCACTCGACGACCTGATTGCCGCTGACCATGAGGCCCGCGCCGTGGCGGCGGAATGGAAGGCGTGAACAACACAAAGGGCCGCCCTGAGGCCGCCCTTGTGTCGTGTGGATAAAACCGGTGACTCAAATGGTCATGATGTCCGCTTCCTTGGCGGCCAAGACGTCTTCCACCTTGGTGGTGTAGGTGTTGGTCAAATCCTGCACCATCTGCTCTCCTTTCTTGAGGTCGTCTTCGCTCATGCCGTCGTCCTTGGCGGCCTTCAAGTAGTCGTTGGCGTCCTTCCGGGCGTTGCGAATGCCCACGCGCGCGCCTTCTCCTTCCGAGCGGGCACGCTTGCTCAATTCGCGGCGGCGCTCCTCGGTGAGGGGCGGCACATTGATGATGAGCACCTCGCCATTGTTCATGGGGTTGAGGCCCAAATTCGCGTTGATGATGCCTGTGGCGATGGGGTCAAGCATGCCCTTTTCCCAAGGTTGTACGACGAGCGTGCGTGCGTCTGTGCTGTTGACGTTCGCCACTTGACTCACAGGTGTCATGGAGCCGTAGTAATCCACGCGCACCGGTTCCAACATGGACGGGTGGGCCTTGCCGGCACGGATCTTGCTGAGCTCTCCCTCGAGACGGCCAATGGCCTTGTCCATCTTGTCCTTGGCGTCGTCCAACGCCATCGTGATTTCTTCGTTCATGTCGATTCGATTTATGCCTCCACCACCGTTCCGATGGACTCCCCTTCCACGATGCGCTGCAAATTTCCAGGCTTGTTCATGTCAAAAACCACGATGGGCAAATTGTTCTCGTTGCACAGCGTGAAGGCCGTCATGTCCATGACCTTGAGCCCGCGCTGGAAGACCTCGCTGAACGTGATGCGGTCGAAGCGCTCGGCATTCGGGTCGCGCTCGGGGTCAGCCGTGTAAATCCCGTCTACGCGGGTTCCCTTCAAGATGACATCCGCATCGATTTCCACAGCCCGCAGCGACGCGGCGGAATCCGTGGTGAAAAACGGATTGCCTGTGCCCGCCCCAAAAATGACCACGCGGCCTTTTTCCAAGTGACGCACCGCACGGCGGCGGATGAACGGCTCGGCGATTTGCTTCAGCTCGATGGCGCTTTGCAGCCGGGTATCCACCCCTGCGGCCTCCAAGGCACTCTGCAAGGCCATCGCGTTGATGACCGTCGCAAGCATGCCCATGTAATCGCCCTGGGTGCGCTCCATGCCTCCTTCCTCTGCCTGAACACCACGAAAAATGTTCCCGCCTCCAATGACAATCGCACACTCAATGCCCTTGTCAACAATGGCCTTGACTTCGTTCGCGTATTGGGCCAATCGCCCATTGTCAATGCCAAACTGCTTGTCGCCCATCAAGGCTTCACCGCTCAGCTTCAGGAGGACACGTCTGTACTTCATGCGGGTTCAAATATCGCGTAAAAAGCACGAAGGCCGCCTCATAGGCAGCCTTCGTCTGTGCTCAAAGCCAATTTCACTTAGCTCAATGCCACGCGTGCAAAGCTCGTCACCTTGCCTCCGCCATTCGATGCCACGTACTGGCTGACGGTCTGCTTGTTGTCCTTGATGAACGCTTGGTTCACCAAAGTCACCTCCTTGAACCACTTCTTCAAGCGGCCCTCGGCAATTTTCTCCGCCATCTCGGCGGGCTTGCCTTCTTGGATGGCGAGATCCTTTCCGATTTCGCGCTCCTTGGCGATGAGGTCTTCTGGGATGGTGGTCTCGTCCACGGCCACAGGCGCCATGGCTGCCGCCTGCATGGCCACATCACGTCCCACTTCGCTGCTCACCGCACCTTCGAATGCCACTGCAGTCGCAAGGCGATTGCCTGGGTGGATGTACGTCACAACCTTCTCTCCGTGCACCACGCGGAGGTCACCGATCTCGATGCGCTCACCGATCTTGCCCACCTCTTCGGTGATCTTGTCGGCCACCGTCAACGAAGAACCGGTGTAGGTCTTGGTCAACAAGTCCTCCTTGCTTTCCACGCCTTCGCTCAACGCCAAATCGAGGAGGGTCTTCGCGACAGAAACGAAGTCGTCGTTCTTGGCCACAAAGTCGGTTTCGCAGTTCAAGCTGATAACCACGCCGACGTTGCCGTCGCCGTTGACACCTGAGAGGATTGCACCTTCGCCCGCCTCGCGGTCGCTGCGCTTCGCAGCCACCTTTTGGCCCTTCTTGCGAAGGATCTCAATGGCTGCTTCAAAATCGCCGTTGGCCTCTGTGAGGGCCTTCTTGCAATCCATCATGCCCGCGCCGGTCTGCTTGCGGAGCTTGTTGACTTCTGCTGCTGTGATGCTCATGTTCTCAAAAATGATAAGTGAGTGGAGTTCAATGTGGGGCGGGTTTATGCTTCAGCCTTGTCATCCTTGGCTTCATCCGCGGCGGGCGCTTCTTCTGCCTTCGCTTCGGCTGCAGGTGCTTCTTCAGCGTTGTCGTCCTT
>PKDW01000126.1 GCA_002863145.1 Flavobacteriales bacterium | reverse complement strand
ATTCGCGCCACTCTGGATTGGGTTCCAAGGGTGTCGCCTCTGGAAGGACGCGAGAGGCGCTTCAACGCGATTTGGGCGAGGAAAACTGCAGCATGAAGTTGCGTTTTGGTTAACTGGTCGAAAATACCATACTTCGAGTTAATTTTGCTCCCTATTCACAACGACAAATCCAGTACAATGAAATCTCTTTACTCTCTCGTGTTGACGGCGTTCGTCCTCACTTCGGTCACCGCCATGGCGCAGTGCGAAGAACTGTTCATGTCCGAATACATCGAAGGTTGGAGCAACAACAAAGCCATTGAGATTTACAACCCCACCGATGCAGCAGTGGACTTGAGCGACTACCGCCTCGAGCGCTACTCCAACGGTGCGACAGCAGCACAAGACAATCAGAAGGTGGAGTTGTCAGGCACGCTCGCGGCCAACAGCGTGGTGGTCGTTGTGTTGGACAAGCAAGATGTCGACGGAACCGGCTTTGAAGCCCCAGTTTGGGATGAGCTTGCAGAGGCCGCCGATTTGTGGGTTTGCCCAGTGTATGAAGAGAACAACGCGATGTATTTCAATGGAAACGACGCCATGGTGTTGCGTAAGATTTCCACCAACACGCCCATCGACATTTTCGGCAAGATTGGTGAAGATCCAGGAGAAACGGGCTGGGCAGAAATGACCCAGAACCACACGTTGATTCGCAAGCCAAGCGTGACCGGCGGTGACACCGATGCCTTGAACGATTACCTCGTCGTCGACCAGTGGGACGGCATCCTCTGGTCCAACGATTCGTTGAATTACACTTTGGACACCGTGTTTTTGAACCTCGGCTCACACACGTGTGAGTGCGGCACCACGGACGTCCAAGAGCAACCCGCGTCCATGGACGTGAAGGTGTTCCCCAACCCTGCCTCAGGTGATGTGGTGTGGGTGAGTGCAGCTTCGGCCATCCGCGAGGTGGTTCTGCACAACCTCGCCGGCCAGCAAGTGGGCCGTCAAGCCGTAAATGGCCAGGGCGTGGCAGAAGTCCGTTTGGTCGACATGACTGCCGGTCTCTACTTGATGGAGGTGGTGCTTGAAAACGGGACCCGGACGACCCGTCGCGTGGTTCGCAAGTGAGGAATCACATGTTTGCATTGAAGCCTATGAGGGCTGCTGCGGTGGTGCTTTGGGCATGCGCAACGACAGCCGCTGCGCAGCTGTGCACCATCAACGGGGCCATTGAAGATGCCTTGACGGGAGAGCCTTTGATCGGAGCCTACGTCAAATCGGGGAACGCCGTGGTCGCCACGGACTTCGATGGGGTGTTTGTCATGCCCGTGCCCAAAGGAGTGGCCACGTTGGAAGTGTCCTACATCGGATACGCCAGCCAAGTCCGTCAAGTGGAGTGCGAAGGCGCTTCCACTTCGGTGCGTTTCCGGATGGAGACGCTCATCATGAAAGAGGCCGTGGTTTCGGCAGATGTGGTGATCTCGCGAAAGACTCCCGTGGCATTCACCAACGTCTTGCCCGCACAAATCCAAGAGGAATTGGCGGGTCGTGACCTGCCCCTCGTGTTGAACACCACGCCCGGTGTGTACGCCACGCAGCAGGGTGGGGGTGACGGGGATGCCCGTGTTACGATTCGCGGGTTTGACCAAACGAACCTTGCAGTCATGGTGGACGGGGTCCCCATGAATGACATGGAGAACGGCTGGGTGTACTGGAGCAACTGGGCTGGATTGGACCTCGTCGTGCGGACGACGCAGGTGCAACGCGGCCTCGGTGCCAGCAAGCTCGCCATCCCCTCAGTGGGTGGAACCATCAACATTTTGACAGGTGGCGACGAGTCGGCCAACGGGTCCATCAACTACCAGGCTGAGGTGGGGTCTTACGGCTATTACAGAAACAGTCTGAGCGGCGTTTTTGGCAACCAAGACAAGGGATTCCTCCACTTCGTTGGATCCTACAAATCCAACCAAGGTTTTGCGGATGGTTTGGAATCTGAAGCCTACGCATACTACCTCAAGGGGCGGAAGACCGTGGGCAACCACAACTTGAGCTTCACGACGTTTGGCGCTCCTCAGCGTCATGGCCAGCGTTCTTACCAAATGCAGGTGTATGAATACGACACCGACCTGGCCCAACAGTTGATTGCCGAGGAGGGACAAGCCAGCGTGGACGAATACGACGAGGTGGTGGATGGGCTGTCTGAAACGTCCATCGTCAACCGCGGACGCAGCTTCAACGAGTTCATGGTGAACTACCAGGAGGTGGTCTACAACTACAACGAAGAGACCGGGCAGGTGGATACGACGTTTGGGGCCATGCGTCGCTACAACCCCCGTCAAAATCAATATTTCAAGCCCATCGTCACGGTGCGTGATGTGTGGAGCTTGTCGGACAAGTCGACGTTGACGACCACGGCCTATGCGAGCTTTGGCAGCGGAGGGGGCGAGGCCTTGGCCAGCACGCCTGGGCAGCGCTTGGCCGACGGCACGTTGGACTTGCAAGGCACGTGGGACGCGCACCAATTGTTTGAATTTGGGCCCAACGGACTCAACGTGGATGAAAATGGCGAGCGCAAAGGCTCCAACTTCATTCGCATTGCCCACAACGACCACCGTTGGTTTGGGGCCTTGTCCAACTTCAACTCGACGTGGACGGACCAATTGACCTTCAGCGCGGGCATCGACGCACGCCACTACACGGGCAGCCACTACCGGACGCTGGGGGACATGTTTGGGGCCGATTACTACGATGCGCCGGACGACCGTCGAGACCAAAACTCAGACTTCGACACCCCGTTGCGGACAGGCGACAGGTACTACTACTACGACGATGGCCAGGTGGCTTGGGGCGGTTCATACTTCCAGTTTGAACTCGACAAGTACAACTACTCGGCCTTCATCAACGTGTCTGGCGCCCAGAGCTGGTACCGCGCCATTGACTACTTCCGACCCAACGTCGTGACCCTCAACGACACCACGTACGAAGTGCGCTCCACAGACGAGTATCGCGTGTTGGGTGACACGGAATGGCTGATGGACACAACATTCTTGACGGCGGACCATCCAGGCTTGTCCACCTACACCACCGACTGGGTGCGGTTGAACAGCGCGACCATCAAAGCAGGAGGCAACTACAACATCAACGAGTGGTTGAATGCCTACACCAACGTGGGATATTTGAACCGCGCACCGTTGTTCAATTCGGTGTTTGACATCAACAACAACGTCATCGAGGGGTATGAAAACCAATATGTGAAGGCCGTGGAAGTCGGGGTCAAATACGCCCGTGGCAAGTTTGCCTCCAACATCAATGCGTACCGCACAGGATGGGAGAACAAGCCCGTGAACCGCTTCTACGGCGTGTCAGGGTTGTGGAAAGACGAGAATTTGTCGGTCTATGCGGACACGTCCACCGTGGCGGGCCGTGAGGCCATGATTGAACTCGCGGAAAGCAACGCAAGCGCCGAGGAATGGGGTGAGGTGGCGTTGTCTGTCATCGACGATGTGGACCGAAACCTTGGTTACAATTTGTTGAATGCGGATGCGGTGCACTCCGGGGTGGAGTGGGATTTCTCGTACGACCCCACGACCAAGTTCAACATCCAAGGGGTGGTCTCCGCTGGAAACTGGCGTTGGACCAGCAACGAAGGCGTGGACTTGATCAATCGCACCACCAATGCGTTCATCACGCGTTTGGACGACGGTGCCATCGCCGACACCTTGGTGAATTTGGATGGGGTCAAGGTGGGGGATGCGGCGCAACGCCAAATCTCCTTGGCCGCCCGGTACTCGCCCAAGCGAGGCACCTACTTCTCCATTCGGAACACCTATTTCTGGCAGCATTACGCCAACTTCTCACCAGGGGATGTGATCACCGAGGGGGAGCCCAAGGATGTGTGGGTGACACCGGCTTACTCTCTTTTGAACTTCAATGCCGGAACGTCGTTCGACGTATCCGACAACGCCCGCCTCCGTTTGCGATTGAGCGTGACCAACGCCCTCGATGTGCTCTACGTGTCGGACGCAACCAACAACTCTCAATACGCGGCCAACGGCTACGGTTTGGAAGGGGGAAGTGGTCGTGCCGAGGTGTTTGTTGGCCCCCCGCGCATGGTGCGTTTGAGTGCCGTGCTTGAATTGAAAGGACTCCAGAACAGAACTCCCAAGGAATGAATTTGAAATTGACATTGGCCTTGACGGCCGCCTTGGTGTCGACCGCCTTGGTCGCCCAAGAGAACATTCTCGACATGCGCGAGAATTACAACATTGGACAAACCGTGACGGTCACCGGAGTGGTGACCAGCGACGACAACCTCGGTTCCGTGCGTTACCTCCAGGACGCCACAGCGGGCATCGCCCTTTATCCCGGCCAAGATTGGTCCGCATGGGAAGCCACGCCACAGATTGGCGACAGCCTTTCTGTGACCGGAGAAATCACCGAGTACAACGGGTTGCTCGAAGTGGGACCCAACTTGACGGACGTGACGTTCTTTGGGCAAGGCACCGTGCCGACCCCGCTTGAGATCACCCCTTCCCAAATGGGGGAAGACCTCGAAGGCCAACTCGTGCGCATCAATGGGGTGACGTTCCCCCTTGCCGGCACCTTCATCACAGGAAACAACACCTACGATTTCTCCTCAGCAGGAGAGTCCGGTGTCATCTACGTTCGTACCAGCAACAGCTTGGTGGGGCAGGAGTTGACGGGATGTGAAGTGGACATGCTCGGCATCGTCTCGCAGTTCTCGTTTGACGGGTTTGGGGGCTACCAATTGCTTCCCCGTGGACCTGTGGATCTGATTCCCGTTTCGGCGTTGTGCTACACCTCTCCCGTGTCCCAAACCAACTTGGCCACGACGAGCTTCACCTTGTCTTGGACCACGGATTTGGCGTGCGATGGCAGTGTGGAATATGGTTTGACCGAGGACTTGGGATTGACGGCTTCTGCCATCACAGGCAACACGCCAAGTCACGTCGTGAATTTGGAGGGATTGGAGCCCGGCACCATCTACTACGCCCGGGCGGTGTCGACGTTGGAAGATGGCTCTTTCGCGGTGTCCACCATTCGTCCCTACGCCACAGTGTCGGAAAGCTCAGGAGACATTCACGTCTACTTCAACGGCCCGGTGGACCACAGTGTGGCCACAGAGGAGTTGGCCTTGTCACTCGGCACCGACATGAACGACACGGTGGCGGCATGGATCATGAGTGCACAACACACGTTGGACGTGGCAGCCTACAATTTGAACGATCAAACCGTGGAAGATGCCGTGAATGCCGCTGCGGCCAATGGCGTGCAGATTCGTTGGATTTACGAAGGCCAAAACGCCAACATCGGCCTCAGCAGCCTCGATGCTTCCGTGGTCACGCATCCCCGCACAGATGGGGAAGGCAGCGGCATGCACAACAAATTCATCATCGGCGATGCGGATTACGCAGGGTCGGCGTTTGTGCTGACGGGCTCCACGAACCTCACCACGGGTCAGCTCGTGAGCGACTTGAACAACGTGATTGTGCTCGAAGACCAAAGCTTGGCCCGCGCCTACGAATTGGAATTCGAAGAAATGTGGGGTGCAGAGGGCATGACGCCCGACGCGGCCAACGCCAAGTTTGGAGCCGACAAATCGTGGAACACGCCTGTGGACTTCCTCGTGGGAGGCAGCCCTGTAGAGTTGTACTTCTCACCCACGGACGGCACCAACGCGGCCATCCTCGCCGAAATCGAAGCCGCCAACGCGAATTTTGAATTCGCACTTTTGACCTTGACCCGAGACGACTTGGGCGATGCCATTGTGGAGCTCAACCAAAGCTTCTTTGTCAGCCCCATCGGGGTCATCGAGCAAGTCAACACCACGGGCAGTGAGTTTGACAATTTGATCAGCAACGGCGTGCAAGCCTACGCCCACGACGTGAGCGGCGACTGCCACCACAAGTACGCCATTGTCGACCACAGCGAGGTGGGGTCAGATCCACTTGTCATCACGGGGTCTCACAACTGGTCTTCCAGCGCGGAAAACGTGAACGACGAAAACACCGTGATTGTGCACAACGCACGTGTGGCCAACTTGTACCACCAAGAATTCCGCGGCATCCTCAACGCCTTGAATGGTGGAGGCGATGCGGTGCAGGACCTTGGCGTGCGTCACTGGACGCTCATGCCCAACCCTGCACGCGAACAAGCGTGGGTGCAAGGCGTGAACGCCACAGATGCGGTGACGGTGCTCGACGCGGGTGGCCGTCAGGTTCAACTCGATGTGTGGCGTCAAGGGAATGTGGCCCAACTTGAATTGGGCGCCTTGTCTCCCGGCATGTACCACGTGGTGGTGACGGCTGCGAACGGTGTGGTGACCACCACACGTCTCGCGGTGCAGTAATCCGCTTCGATACCCGACGGATTGAATCCGTGGGCGATGTGGTGTATTTTCATCACATGGTCCAGGGATTGTTGCAACATTGGGATTCATATTCGGTCGACCAACACGACACGTGGCGAAGGCTCTATGAGCGCCAGGCAACCAACTTGGCAGGAAAAGCATCGCCCCTGTATTTGGACAGCCTCGAGGCCATGAAATTGGCCCTGACTTGCAACGAAGTTCCCCGAATTTCTGCGATGGAGGCGCTGCTTCAATCGACCACGGGTTGGTCCCTCACCGTGGTGCCCGGCTTGATTCCCGTCGAAGACTTTTTCAGGCTGCTCGCCCAAAGGCGATTCTGCACATCGACGTGGGTGAGGCGTCCGGACCAGCTCGACTACATCGAAGAGCCGGACATGTTTCACGACACCTTTGGCCACGTCCCGTCTCTGATGAATGCCGATTTTGCGGCGTTCATGCAGCGCTTTGGGGAGGTGGGATCAGCCCTTGTAGAGGCCGGTGAAGCGGAGGCTGTGTTGGGGTTGCAACGGTTGTACTGGTACTTCGTGGAGTTTGGGTTTGTGCGCGGTGCGTCTGGCGACCCCGAACTGCTGGGGGCTGGCATCATGAGCAGCTTTGGAGAAACAAACCATGCGTGGTCTTTGAAGACTGAGCTTCGACCCTTTGTTCTCGAGGAGGTCATGGACACGCCTTTTCGCACAGACGTGATTCAAACCGAGTATTTCCTGGTGGAAGATGTGGTGGAATTGAGGCGTGATTTGGACCGGTGGTTTGCCACCTTTCACCTTTCAGAGCGTGTCTAAGCTATGGATGGCAAGCCTTTCATGGGCGTTGTGCCTTTGCGCCGTTGCGCAGTGTGACGGGACGAGGTATCGCTACCGCGTGTTCAGCGAGGTTGACGTCACCTTTGGCTTGATTTACGGGGCCAATGTGGGGTCTTCTGGGTCCAACGAAGAGCTCGACATGGACGTGTACTTGCCCGCGGGAGACGACGTCTCTGACCGGCCTGTGGTGATTTTGGCCCACGGCGGGTTCTTTCTTGCGGGAAGCAACGATGGGGTCGATGTGGTTCCGCTTTGTGAGGATTTGGCCCGCATGGGGTACGTCGCGGCGTCGATCAGCTATCGCCTCGGAATCGACAACGTGTTTGATTTGGAGACGTCGCTTCAAGAGTCGGTGCTTCGGGGGGTGCACGACGCCAAAGCGGCCGTACGCTACTTCAGAAAGACCCACGCAGAGCAAGGCAACCCATGGGGGATTGACCCCAATCGCATTGTGCTTGGCGGTTCCTCCGCGGGAGCGTTCATTGCCTTGCATGCGGCCTACATCGACGACTTGGCCGAGGTGCCAGACATCATTGATTTGACCCAGCCAGGCCTTGGAGGCGGATTGGAGGGGTTGAGCGGCAACGCAGGGTATCCTTCTGACGTGCTGTCCATCATCAACATTTCCGGAGCCATCGGAGATGCGGACTGGATGGCTGAGGGTGATGTGCCTGTGGTGAGCGCGCATGGCACCGCCGACGGCACGGTGCCCTATGGCACGGGAGACATCTCGTTGCTGGGCATCAATGTGACGCAAGTGGACGGAAGTTGGCCGGTGCACATTCGGGCGGAGGAGGTGGGGCTGGATCATCGATTCATCACGTTTCAGGGCGCGGGACATGTGCCACACATGACAAGCGACATGTACTACGATTTGACGCGGGCTGCGGTCATGGGTTTCACCAGCCGTCAAGTGTGCCCGATTTATCCCGTGGTACCTCAGTATTACGACGTCGACGACCCTCCGACGGTGGGGTGTGCTGGGGACTTTGACTTGGACGGAAGCGTCACCGTGGCGGACATGCTTCAGTTGCTGTCCGAGTTTGAATGTGCACAGTCGTGTGCCTCAGACCTCAATGGGGATGGGGTGGTTTCCGTGGCGGACTTGTTGGCGCTTCTCGGATTGTTTGGAACTCCTTGCGTGTAAGGCGAGCCCTTCGCCCGGGCTTGATGTATCCTTGTTTTCATGCAGTTGACCACCTTGGATTGGATTTTCGTTGGGGCCTATTTCGCACTGGCCTTGGGGGTTGGCCTTTGGGCCAGCAAGCAGGCCAAAACCGATTCCGCCGGCTACTTCCTCGCAGGCAGAAACATGCCCTGGTGGCTTTTGGGCATCAGCATGGTGGCCACGACCTTCAGCACAGACACCCCCAACTTGGTGACGGATTTGGTGCGTCAGCAAGGTGTGGCTGGCAACTGGGCGTGGTGGGCGTTTTTGCTCACGGGCATGGTGACGGTGTTCATCTATGCGCGGCTGTGGCGTCGGTCCGGCGTCCTGACCGACATCAGCTTCTATGAATTGAGGTACGGCGGCAAGTCCGCGGCGTTCCTTCGTGGCTTCCGGGCGCTGTACCTTGGATTGGTGTTCAACGTCTTGGTCATGGCCACCGTGAGTTTGGCGGCCATCAAACTCGGGGGTATTTTGCTCGGCTGGCCTGGCTGGTTGACGTTGTTGGTCACCTGCAGCATCACTTTGGTGTACAGTGTGATGGGTGGGCTGCGCGCGGTCATCCTCACGGATTTCGTTCAGTTCATTTTGGCCATGATTGGGTCGGTGTGGGCGGCGTGGTGGATCCTCGATTTGCCTGAAATTGGCGGATTGGATGGCCTCCTCACGCATCCCGCTGTCGTGCCTCAACTCTCTTTACTACCGGATCTATCCGACGCCAATGCTTGGATACCCATGTTGCTGATTCCCTTGGCGGTGCAGTGGTGGTCGAGCTACTATCCCGGCGCCGAGCCCGGTGGGGGCGGCTACATCGCCCAGCGCATGTTCTCTGCCAAGGATGAGGGGCATGCGGTTGGCGCGACGTTGTTGTTCAATGTGGCGCACTACGCGCTGCGGCCGTGGCCGTGGATTTTGGTGGCCCTCGCGTCTTTGGTGATGTTCCCCGATTTGGACGCGCTGCGAGCGGCCTTTCCCCACGTGGCCGAGGACAAAATTGGCCACGACCTGGCCTATCCGGCCATGCTTTCCCTGCTGCCTTCTGGTTTGTTGGGGTTGGTCGCTGCCTCGCTTCTGGCGGCATTCATGAGCACCATGAGCACCCAGCTGAACTTGGGTGCGAGTTACCTCGTTCATGATTTCTACGGACGGTTCATCAAGCCCCAAGCCTCCGAGCGTGAGCGGGTGGTGGCCGGGCAGGTCTCGACAGGGGTGTCGCTGGTCCTGGGTGCAGGTTTGGGCCTGACGTTGACGGATGCCGGTCAAGCCTTCAACTTGTTGCTCCTTTTGGGAGCGGGAACCGGAGGGCTGTTCTTGCTGCGTTGGTTTTGGTGGCGCATATCGGCGGCCACGGAGATTGCGGCCATGGTCATCTCCTTGGTCGTGGCGGCGTATTTCACGTGGGTGCACGACGCCTTGGCGGCATCTCCTGCAGCCTTGGTGCCCGAGTTGTTGGCCTGGCAGAAATTGGTCTGGGGAACGGCCATCACCACCTTGGGGTGGTTGGCCAGCGCCTGCCTCTTGCCCCCCGAAAAACGAGAAGTGCTCGAAGCGTTCGTCAAGCAAACCGGGGTCTCCGGCGCCGGTTGGCGCGGATATGGCGCTGCAACCACGGGGTCGTCAGTGGGCCGTGGATTGGCGCAAGCCTTTTTCGGCTGTATGGCGGTGTACGGTGTGCTGATGGCCACCGGATCTTTCCTGTACGGCCATGGTCACCGAGCGGGCATGCTTGCGGCGGTCGCTTTGGCCGCTGCAGGTGGCGCAA
>PKDW01000134.1 GCA_002863145.1 Flavobacteriales bacterium | reverse complement strand
CCGTCGCGTTCGTCGTTGGTGGGACCCAAGTAGGCATAACCTTGGATGCCATTTCCACCATTGTTGCCATTGATTTCCGGGACCACGAAAATGTTGATGTATTCATCGCCATACCACGTAGTCAAGCTCTTGACCGCGGATTGATCGGCAGCATCGTCGTCCTGACCGTTGCTGATGCCATGTTGCGCGTATCCTGGCACACTGTTTCCGTTGACGCGTACGATGCCATTGGTGGGCTCTCCCGCTGGAGTGCGTCGCGCCATTTCAAACTGGATGAAGGTGTCTGCACCCTCGCTGTCGCTCACGCGGTTGCGGAAGTCGTCGTTCATGCCATCAATGGCGGACAAGATTTGTGCATCGGTGATGTTTTCCTCCACACCCACTGGCGATCCACGGTGAATCACGTGAACCACCACAGGAAGGGTGTACATGTCCAAGTTTCGATTGGACGAAGCCTGCAAACGTTGAACCGCGGCACGCACTGCGTCGAAGTTCCGGGCGTAGGGCTCCGAGGTGGCCATTTCGGCGGTGTGAAGTGCATCGGCTGAACATGGCTCAGTCGTTTGGGCCAGAGAGGAGAAGCTCGTGGTGAGCAGGGCGAGGATGAAAATGAATACACGCACGAGATGGAGTGTTGATAGGGTTTGACCTTGCTTACGGGGCTCGGTCCACTCCGGTTTCAGTTTCATCCAACGAAAAACCCCGAGGAACGAATCCATCGGGGTTTCAGGAAGAATTTTATCATAAATTATATCTGCAACTTCAGTTTTTCGCAGTGACTTTGATCAGTTCAACTTCGAAAATCAGCGCCGCGTAGGGTGGGATGGCTCCGCCTGGTGCAGGACGCGCACCATAGGCGAGTTCTTGGGGGATGTAGAACGTGGTTTTGCCTCCCTCTTTCATCAGCTGGAGGCCTTCCGTCCAACCGCGAATCACGCCATTCAAGGGGAAGGAGATGGGTTCGCCGCGCTTGAGGCTCGAGTCGAATTCGGTGCCGTCCAAGAGGGTTCCGCGGTAGTGAACCGTGACTTCGTCTGTGGCGTCAGGGGAGGCGCCGGTACCTTCCACAGTATGCCTGTATTGCAATCCTGATGCAGTGGTGACGATGCCGTCGTTCTTGGCATTTTCCCTCAAGAAGGATTCACCTTCTTCCTTGAAGGCGTTGGCTTGTTCCTCCTTGAGTTTGGTCATTTCAGTCCGAACGATGGCATCGGCCTCCGACGCGGACATGGTCGCATCGCCCGCGAGGGTGGCCTCAAAGCCAGACTTGAGCGATTCGCCGTCGACCGAGGAAAGGCCTTCGTTGGAGAGGTTGGTGGCGAACAAAACGCCGAGGGCATAGGATAGAGAATCCATGGATTGGGTTTGGGTGGGTTGTTCTTTGTCAGGGTTCCGCTTGCCTCTCTGACCAAATGTGATGACAGAGAAACAGGTTGCAAGGGCCAAAACGAGGCACATTCTTGCGTGGTGGCATGGGTTGTTCATGCCGACAAAGTTCGTACGAAAACCTTCTTGTTGGGCGTCGATTCCTCAGAAGAAAACCGGTACCCCAATTCACGGAATTCCTCGAGTGCAGCGGGAGTGTGAATGCCGTGAAGAAGGACGTGTCGCGCCATGGCGCCACGGGCTGTTTTGGCGAAAGAGGAAATGGCCTTGAGTTGTCCATTGCGGCGTTCGAGGAAGGCACACGTCACCACGCGCTCGGCTGGGACGCCATGCAAGGCAACGTCTCCGTACTCCGCACTGGCCAAATTCAGAATAAGAGAACCCTTTCCCAAGGCATCCGCGCATTCCGTCACCACTCGCGGAAGCCGCTTTTTCCAGAAGGAAGCCATGTTGTTGAAGGCCGTGTCGTGACACCACCGCTCGCCCATTTCCAAGCGCACGGGCATGAAACAATCCATGGGGCGCAACAACCCGTACACGCCGTGAAGAATGCGCAAACGGCGCTGGGAAGCAAGCAGTGGCTCGTGGGGCAGGCTGGGCAGGTCCATGGATTTGAATGCGTCGCCACGAAACGTCCAACCTGCCACAGCGTCGCCCTCGGGGGTCCAAGCTTGATGCCACGCATGCACTTTGGTGGCAAGCGCGTCACTGAGGTGCAATTGCGCTTGGGTTTGGGCCAGGGACCAGCCCTTCAGGGTTTTCACAATGTCGGTGGCTTCTTTGATGAGCACAGGCGAGGACAATGCCTGATCAAAGGCGGCGCCCGGTCGGTTGGGGTTGAGCGTTTTGGCAGGGGAGAGAAGCACAAGCATGGTGCAAAGTTGGAGACAACCGCGTTATCTTCCCTTCATGAAGAATGCCAAAAGCCTCGCAGGATGGCTGACCTGTGTGTTTGTCATGGGATGGGTGGACATCGCCCAGGCGCAATCGCCTTGTCCGTCAGATTCCTTGCCCTTGAATGTCAGCGTGACCACTGACGCTTGGGGGTACGAATTGTATTGGGAACTCATCGACGCGTCTGCGGCCTGTGGCGATGGAACAGCCTTGTTGTGGGGAGGCAATCCGGAAGTTGGATGCGGTGATGGGGTGGCGGGACTTCCCAGTGAGGTTTACGGCAACAACACCTTGTACACCTCCGCGACCATTTGTGTGAGTGAAGAAGACAGCTTGGTGCTGATTCACCGAGACAGCTATGGCGATGGAGGCAGTGACTTCGCAATCGCCTTGGGCGGCAATGAGGCTTTTGGGTTTGACGGGTCTGGGACTGGGAACGATTGGTCTTTTCAGCCCGTGATTGCAGTGGCGGATTTGCCTTGTCTTGCCGAGCCCATCTTTGCAGATACGATGACTTGGGTGGGGTCGACGGAGGATGCATCCGTGTCTCCCAATGAGCCGGCACCGCCGGCTTTGGGATGCGGTACGTTTGGTGGTTGGTGTGAAGCCGGGTTGGAAAACACTGTGTGGCTGTCTTGGGAAGTGCCTCAAGACGGAGGCGTCTTTGAAATCAGCACCTGCAACGAACAAACCACATTTGACACGCAGCTCGCACTTTGGCGCGTGACAGATTGCGCTGATTTTGAGTCCTACGAACTCGTGAATGCCAACGACGATGCGGGTTGTGGTTTGGGGCCGTACAGAAGCACCTTGCTGACGCCATGTTTGGAAGGAGGGGAGACAATGATGCTTCAAATCGACGGCTACTACGGGGAAGTGGGAACCGTGGAAGTGAGTGTCACAACCGCGGCGGCTGAGGCTTGGGCAGTGTCTGCGGGTGTGCAAAACCTGTCATGCAGCCTGTTGACTTCGTTCGACCCCAACGGATTGATTTCCGTCAACAGCAATGTGGGCGTCGATGCCGTGGACTGGATGTGGGCAGGGCCGTTTGGCTTCACCTCCGACGCAGCCAGCATTGGTCCCCTTCTCCCCGGCGACTACACGCTCGAGGCATCCTTCTGCGGCCAAACGTTCTCTGCGTCCTACGAGGTGGAAGAGCCTGCACCCTTGGAACTTGAGGTTTCACTCAGCCCCGATTGCGCATTGGGTTCCACCACAGGCGTGGTCGACATTGAAGGGGGACAAGGCGTGACGACGGCCACATGGACTTCCGGAGCATTCGGCACCACGGGTGTGGAAGTCAGTGGACTTCCAGGCGGCCTGTTCGAAGTCGATGTGGTCGATGAAAATGGCTGCGAAGCCTCGGAAATCGTTTGGATTGAAAGCGTCGGTGTGCCCGATGTGGACTTGGGGCCGGATCAATTTGGATGTGCTGGGGATGCCTTCACCTTGCTCGCCCCCATGGGTGCAGGGTTGACGTACGAATGGACCACAGGCGCCTCGGGGGCGTTGGCCGTGGTCCAAACCGAAACGCCCGGAACGCTCGTTGTCGGAGTGGAGGTCACCGACGGGGCGGGATGCACCGGTTCGGATGCGGTCATTTTGACCTTGGACGATTGCACGACCGCTTTGGAGGATTTGGGGCAGGTCTTCCATTTGAATGCGTTCCCCAACCCGTTCGTGGATGACATCCAAGTGGACCTCCCCGAAAGCCATGCCGGAGGAACGCCCCAATTGCGCGACCTGTCGGGGCGCGAGGTGCCGTGTGTTTGGACCGTTCAAGGGATGAGCTGCCGCACCCACGTGGAGGTTCCACCAGGGGTGTACTTCTTGTCAATTGCTCCAGGCTTGGAAACCATTCGCTTGGTCAAACAATAACCCTCAGGCGCGCCACTTGGCAATGCGCTGACAGGCTTCTTCCACCTTGGCCGTGGCCACATCGAGGTGGGTGACGAGCCTGACCTTGCTGGGGCCAAAGTCAAAGCACGCGATGCCCATGTCTGAGAACGCTTGAACAACCCGGTCAGCGGTGGCTTCGGGGAGCGTGAAAATGACAATGTTGGTGTCCACCGCATCGACGTGGGCCACATCAGGGTGTGCACCCAGCGTTTGCTCGAGCATGCGGGCATTCCGATGGTCCTGCTCCAATCGCGTGACATGGTGGTCCAGCGCGTAGAGCCCAGCGGCTGCAAGCACTCCTGCTTGTCTCATGCCGCCTCCCATGACTTTTCGCGACCGATGGGCTTCCGCAATGAAGGACTCCGATCCCACGAGCACCGAGCCCACGGGGCATCCCAGTCCCTTGCTCAGGCACAACGACATGCTGTCAAAGAGGCGACCGTAGTTCTGCAAGGCCGAGGCATCGCCCCATTCGCCGCGCTGGACCCACGCGTTCCACACGCGGGCGCCGTCCAAGTGAAAACCGAGGCCCCGAGCGCGGCTGGCTTCAGAAAGGCGCGTCAGCTCATCCACGTTCCACACGGCGCCACCCCCTTTGTTGCACGTGTCTTCCACGGCGACCAGCGAGGTGCGCGCGTAATGGCTGTCGGCGGGATTGATGTTGGCGATCATCTCCTCCAAGTCATACCGTCCGCGGTCGCCATGCATCAAGCGCACGGATGCCCCAGAATTGCGGGCGATGCCACCTCCTTCGTAGTTGTAAATGTGGGAGAGCTTGTCGCAAATGACCTCATCGCCCGGGCGGGTGTGCACCTGGATGGCGATTTGGTTGGTCATGGTGCCGGAAGGGCAAAACAGCGCCGCCTCATGTCCCGTCAATTCAGCGCAGCGTTGCTGCAGGGCTTGGATGCTTTCATCTTCCCCAAACACGTCGTCTCCCACGGGGGCGTCAAGCATGGCCTGACGCATGGCGGAAGAGGGTTGCGTGACGGTGTCGCTGCGCAGGTCCACCAGCAGGTTGGACGGCGGCGGTTGGAGTTGACTTGACTGGGCCATGCCACGAAAATACACGAGGGTTTCGAAGCGGCGTGTAGGGTATCTTGTGGGCATGAAAACTTGGACTGTGAAAGGCGCGTTGGCGCTTGTTTTGGGCTTGGCATGCATGAACGTGCTGCAGGCCAAAGAAGGAATGTGGATCCCCACCTTGCTGAAGGTGGTGGAAGGAGACATGCAGGCGATGGGCCTCAAGTTGACCGCAGAGGACATCTACAGCATCAACCACAGCAGCTTGAAGGATGCTGTGGTGCATTTCAACGGCGGGTGCACCGCGGAAATGGTGAGTGCAGAGGGTTTGCTTCTGACCAATCACCACTGTGGGTATGGCCAAATCCAACAGCACAGCACCGTCGAGAACGACCTGTTGACCAATGGATTTTGGGCCATGACCCGCGAAGCGGAACTGCCCAACCCCGACTTGACCTGCACCTTCATCGACCGCATCGAAGACGTGACCTTGCAGCTGTCACGTGCCTGTGTTGGGTTGGCGGGCGAAGCGCGGGAGAAGCGCATGCAGGAAGAGATGGGGGCCATCGTCAAGCGCGCGACAGAAGGGAAGGGACTCGAAGGTCGCGTGGTGGCGTTTGACTTTGGGAACAGCCACTATCTCATCACCAGCAGGGTGTTTCGTGATGTGCGCCTCGTGGGGGCGCCACCGTCGGCGGTGGGGAAGTTTGGCGGGGACACGGACAACTGGGTTTGGCCTCGTCACACGGGAGACTTTAGCGTGTTCCGCATCTACGCCGACGCCGACAACAACCCGGCCGATTACAGCGCCGACAACGTGCCTTACGCGCCTGTGCATCATTTCCCCGTGAACGTGGATGGTGTGAAGGATGGCGATTTCACCATGGTCTTTGGCTTCCCCGGCCGCACGGAACAATACCTCACGTCGGACGCTGTAGAGCACGTCATTGCGCGTTTGAACCCCATGCGCATCGCGATGCGCGACGAAGGGCTGGCGGTCATCAATGCGGCACGTGCGTCAAGCGACGCACTGCGCATCGCCTACGCGGCCAAGCAGAGCAGCGTGGCCAACGCGTGGAAGAAGTGGAAGGGTCAAAATCGCGGCCTCACCGAGCTCCACGCCTTGGACAAAAAGCGCGCCCTCGAGGCCCGTTTGAAGGCGGCCACAGGCAGTGCCGTGGTGGAGGATTTGGGGGCATTGAATGCCGCTTATTTCCCTTTTTTGGAGGCGCGCGCCTTGTTCATCGAGTTGACCTACTTCGGTCCAGACCTCTTGAATTACGCGCACGGTTTCTCAGGCCTCATTGAGGGCGCAGTCGAAGGCGAGAAGCGCGACCAGCTTCTTGCCAAGTTGCGTGCCAACGAAGCCGGATTCCGCAAGGATTTTGACGCCCAAGTCGACGAGCAACTCCTCGGCCGCTTGGTCGACGAGTACCTTGAATGGATTCCAGTGGACCTGACTCCAGAAGGCCTGCGCGAGGAGGTATCCAAGGCAGGCGGTGGTCCAGCGTGGTCGGCCAAGGTGTTTGGCAAGAGCGTGTTTGACAACGCGGACGCCATGGAGAAGTTGTTGGCTTCCGGAAATGCCAAAGCATGGGGCAAGTTGGTGAAGGATCCTGTGTACATCTGGATTGAAAACCTGCGTGCACATTACTTCGCGCAGATTGCGCCAGAATATGGGCGGTTGAGGGGTGAAATTGAATTGGCATCAGGCGCCTACACCAAGGCCTTGCGACGGGCTTTTCCCGAGGAAGTGTTCCCCGTCGATGCGAACAGCACGTTGCGTTTGACTTACGGGAAAGTGGAAGGAAGTGCGCCTTACGACGGCATGCAATACAATCCGTTGAGCACGGCGCGGGGCATCCTTCAGAAACATGTCCCTGGCGACCCCGATTTTGACATGCCAGAGCGCTTGGTTGAACTTTTGGAAGCCCGTGATTATGGGGGTTACGCCAATGAAGAGGGGGAACTTGTGGTCTGCTTTACGGGCAGCAATCACACCACGGGTGGCAATTCGGGGTCTCCTGCCTTGGATGCCCATGGTCACCTCGTGGGCATCAACTTTGACCGCAGTTGGGAGAGCACCATGAGCGACATCCTTTTTGACGGCTCACGTTGCCGAAACATCATGGTCGACATCCGCTACGTCCTGTGGGTGATGGACGTGTTCGCAGGAGCGGGCCATCTCGTCGAAGAGATGACGTTGGTCACTCAGGAAGGAGGGACGGAATAACGGCTCAGGAAGCCATCATGCCAATCGCCACCACAACGATGGCGAAGAGGAAGAGTGCAAAAACAACGGGCCCGCCAATCTCATTCTGCTCGGGCTCATGGTGGTCGTGGTGGTCGTGTGCCATGCTGCAAAAATACACGGAACCGCGACAATTTGGCACTGCAACCTTTCTGGGACATAAGGGGTCACCTTCTTGGGTGTTGTATCTTGCACATCTCGCGCGCCCGCGAGGGACACACATTGAAACCACTGATCTGCGCGTCATGATTCTTTTGCCTTCACGCTTTCTGCGGAGCTTCTCCTTGTTTGCCATGTTTCTCGGTGTTGTTGGATTCAGCCAGGCCGCAGCCCAGTGTGCTGAGTCAGAGAGCACCCTCGTGGTGGAAGTCACCACCGATGGTTACCCCGGCGAAATTTCTTGGGAAGTGGTCATGGGCAGTGACATCGTGTTGAGCGGAGGGCCATACTCTGAAGGTGAAACCGTCTACACAGACACGTTGTGTTTCCCATCTTCTGACGAGCCGTGCATTCAGTTCGAGATTTTTGATTCGTACGGCGACGGCATTTTTGATCCCGGGGGGTACAATGTGTACCTCGATGGCCAAGTCGTGGCCTCCGGTGGCAACTATGGTGATTCGGATGGCGCGTTGTTTGCGTGCGCGCCTGGAGAAACCTGCAATGACGCGGTGGCTTTGACCGAAGCGGACTACGGCACGGTCGACTCCCCCGGAGAATCGTACTGGTACACCTTCACGCCGGAGTCCAACGGCATGTACAGCTTCAGCTCGTGCGGAAACGGCTGTGATACGCGGTTGTACATCTACGACTACTGTCAAATGGGCAACTTTGACAACACCAACGAAGGCTCCATCTACTTTGATGACAACCAAGGAGGTTGCGGTGACGAGGCGCAATTGACGGTCTTGCTCGAGGCAGGCGTAACGTATTGGATCCGTTGGGCCTCTTTCGAAGGTCCTTGCTCCGAAGCTTGGAGTTGGGAATTTGGCTTTGCGGGTCCGCCCACGGGATGCATGGACCCTGAAGCCTGCAACTACAACCCCATGGCAGAGTTGGACAACGGCTCTTGCATCTACCCCGGCGACCCCGCGTGCAACGGTCCTGACCTCGTGGTGGTGGAGGAGGCCATCATCAACAGCCTCCAAACCCAGGTCATGCAGGTCAGCGAATCGGATTGCTACATCGACGAGGGCTGCCTCAATGGTTACGGCGACCGTGAACTCGTGCGCTTCACGACCCACATCAAAAACATCGGTGACCTGGATTATTACATCGGCGTGCCCAGCGAAGACGGCAACAACCAGTTCGAGTGGGGAGATTGCCACGGCCACTGGCACCACAATGGATACGCCAAGTACGATCTGTTCGACCTGAATGGTGCTTTGATCCCCATCGGATTCAAGAACGGATTCTGTGTGATGGATTTGGAGTGCAGCGATGGCGGGACTTACCAGTACGGTTGTGGCAACATGGGCATTTCTGCGGGATGTGGAGACATCTACGGCGCAGGATTGAGCTGCCAGTGGATTGATGTCACCGACGTGGAAGATGGAACGTACTACCTCGTGGTCCGCGCCAACTACGAATTCATTCCCGACGCGTTGGGCCGGGAAGAGATGGACTACGACAACAACCACGCTGCGGTGTGCATCAACCTCGACCGGACGTCAGGTGCCTTGGTGGTGGAACACGTCGGAGGGTGTGAGCCCATCTACGACTGCAACGGGGTGCTCTTTGGCACAGCCGAGATGGATTGCAATGGCGAATGCGGAGGCAATGCCCTCGTGGGCGACCTCGACAACAATGATGCACAAGAGCATGCAGATGCCGTGGCTTACGTGGAAGGCATCCTCGGCAACGATCTGACAGCTTCTGCTTGCACGGACATCGACCAAGATGGCCACATCACGGTGAGCGATGCCGCATTGATGTCTCAGTGCCAGTGGTTCAATGAGGCCCACCAACATCCAGACAGCAGCGGCGTGCACGACCGTTGCGAATTCCCCGTCCAGGAAATCATCAACATCTATGACACAGTGCATTTCATGGTGGCTGATGTGAACTGGGGGATGAACTTCTTCGATGTGCACGTCCTGAATCCACACAACCGCATTGTGGGGTACGAGCTTGACTTCTCTGGCGTCAGCATCAGCGATGCGGTGAGTTTGGCGGACCCCATCAACTACGACATCGCGCCATCTTTTGTGCCCGGGGGCAACAAAGTCATTGGCCTCAGCTACGACGGGGCGTCCTTCCACAAAAACCTCGAGTGGGTTCCTTTCCTGCGGGTTTACTGGGCCGCCGCCGACGAGGAAGTGTGCTTGGCGGATGTGGTGGATGTGGTCAATGAGGCTTACGAGAACACGTTGCACACGCTCTTGGATGGGTGTGCCACCGACGTCATCACCATGGAAGCCGCCAAGTCGGTTCACGTGATGCCCAACCCCATGAGCGACTTCAGCACGGTTCGATTCCCACTTGGCGTTTGGGACCTGGAAGTGATGGACGTGCGAGGGCGCGTCATCCTGCAGCGTCGCGTCTCTGGCAGAACCACATCGCTCCTCCGCAAAGACCTCGGAGCCGGGAGCTATGTCTTGCGTTTGCGAAATGAACAAGCATCAGCCGTGGTGCGTTTTGAAGTTCGTTGATGACGACTCCAATCACATTGAACACCACCTCCATGCGCCTTTGGAACAC
>PKDW01000135.1 GCA_002863145.1 Flavobacteriales bacterium | reverse complement strand
TACTCCGTGTTCTACTCTGTGGATGAGGAGATCGAGTTTCAAGCCACCCAAAAAGCGGTCAACGCCACCACCATCCAGCGCCTGAAGGACATCCGTTCCGCACAGGAGTCGCACTTGGCGGTGTACGGCACATTCGCCGAGACTTTTGACAGCTTGTTGCGTTTTGTCCAGGCTCCAGTGGTGCCTGTGGAATTCAACATGGGCTCTTTCCATGACACCTTGCCTGAATCCCAAAGCCGAGAAGAAGGCTATGTGATCAAGCGCGCAGACATTGCGTTGATTGCGGAGGAAGAGGACATGACCGAGGAAGGTCTATTGGACTTGATCATGGAGGACATGAGCCCGTACAAAGTGCGAGACACCTTGTTCACCTCGTTCTACAATGAGAACTTCACGCCGGAAGCCCGTGAGGCCCAACGCTTGCCTCAAGTGAGCTTGGACTCTTTGCCGTTCAATCCCTACACCGGGGAGCGCTTCGTCATGAAGACAGGCGCCGTCGAAGTGGGCCGCGTTTGGCAACCCACGATCTTGGTGCAGGACCCCACGCCCTTTGGCCGTGCGAAAGTGAAGAAGGACACCCTTCGCTTCGGTTCCTTGGCGGAGGCGCACCGCGACGGAAACTGGCGCAACTGATTCGGCGATGGGCCGACTTTCGCTTGTGTGGGATGCGCCGTGGTTGATGTGGACCACGGGACAGTCCCATGAAGTGAACCGCAGAGAAATTTCGAATCCAGACATGGTGGTGGAGGTGCTTCGCGCGCTCCGTCATCAAGTGGGCATTGGGGCCGAGGTGATCCACGCCGAATGGGCCAAGCCCGCCACCGTCGTTCCTTCCGCCGTGCTGCCCAACGACGTCACCGCAGCGCAGCTGGCTCCTCTCCATCAAATGCATCACGGCCCTCTCGGGTCCAATGCGCGCCTGCACAGTCACTTGCTGGATGCCTTCGAAGACAGGCCTTGGTTGGCCGTGGAGGGCGATTCTGTTTGGGTCGAGGCCGTCCACAGCATGTTCCCCCAAGCCCAGCACCGCCCCCTGGTGCACGCCCTCATTCACGACGCGGTTCAATGGCACCGCGAGGCGCCCTGGGACGGGTGGTCGTTTCGGGTGGACATCCGCGAATCGGGTGCGGTCATGGCGGCCACGGCGGGCGAATCCCTGCAGTGGGTGCACCATTTGGAAGGCGGCGCCACGGCGGAGGATGCGTTGTATGCCATGGTGAATGCCTCCCACCGAGGGGGCATGGAGCCGCAACAATGCCGCGTGCGTTGGTCCGGCGAGGAAGCACTGACCCAAGGGTGGTCCCGGTTCATGGAGGTCAGTTCCGCAGAGGGTGGTTCTGAGGAACGCCTCTCTTCGGCGTGGGCTATCTTGTTTCAAACCATGGAATCATGCGGATAACAGGAGGGGCTTGGCGCGGGCGTCGGTTGCCAGAACTCAAGGGGTTTCAAGGCCGTCCCACGACGGATTTTGGGCGCGAGGGACTGTTCAATTTGCTGTCGTCACGCGTTGATTTGGAAGGAGCCCAAGTGCTTGACTTGTTTGCGGGAACCGGCATGGTGTCCTTGGAGTTTTTGAGCCGCGGCGCAGGTTCTGTGACTGCCGTGGAGCGGGCGCCCAAGGCGTGTCGTTTCGCGGTGCAACAAGCCAGTCAATTGGGAAGCGACGACTTGCACACGGTGTGCGCCGATGTGTGGGGCTTTCTGAAAAAGCCGCTCACCCAGTTCGACCTCGTGTTTGCGGATCCACCTTACGACATGCCCAAGTTGGACACGTTGCCCGATGTGATTCGCGAGAGTGGAATTCTTGCCCAAGGGGGCTGGTTCATCCTGGAGCACGGCGAGCGCATGGATGTGTCGGACAAGTCAGGGCATGTTCTTTCGAGGAAATACGGACACGTCCATTTCAGTTTGTTTACCTTCGAATGAATGCGAAGAGCTCTGTTTCCAGGGTCGTTTGACCCCGTCACCAAAGGCCACGAAAACGTGGTGATTCGTGCCACAGCCATGTTTGATGAAGTGGTGGTGGCTGTCGGACGTCATGGCTCCAAGAAAGGCTTGTTTTCCGTCGAGGAGCGGGTGGCCATGTTGAAGGCCACCTTCGCGGCGCATCCTTCCGTCAAGGTGGTGTCTTACGAGGGACTGACGGCCGAATTCTGTCGAAGCCTTGGTGCCCAGTTTCAACTTCGAGGCGTGCGCAATGCGGTGGATTTGAGCTACGAACAAACGCTGGCGCACATGACCCGCGCCATGCACCCTGATTTGGACACCGTCGTGCTGTTGACGGATCCGGAGTATGCATCCATTCATTCAACCGTGGTGCGCGACGTCCATGCCCATGGCGGCGATGTTTCCCCGTTCGTGCCTGAAGCCATTTTGCCATGGTTCACTTCCCAAGGGTGATGCGCTTGATGACGTTGTGCTGCGCCATGGCGTGGACAGGTGCGCAAGGGCTGTGGGCCCAAACCGACGTGGTCGTCCAATGGATGGATGAAAAGGGGAACCCAGCTTGTCAATCTCCCTCTGCCGGTCATACGCTGCATGTCAGTGCGTGGATCGACGGCGTGACCCAAACGGCAATTCAAGCAGAAGATTTGGTGGTGGACAGCACAGGGACGTGTTTCTGGCCCGGTGTGGCCTCTGGCGTGTACACCTTGGAAGCGCTGCCATGGTCGTGGACGATGGTGATTGAGCCTCAAGCGGAGGTGGACACGGTGACCTTGATTTGGCCAAGTCGTCCGTTCCAAGGGCTTCGCAAGAATCCGTCCAAAGTGCGGTATGCCGAAGGGCATCCAGGCGCAGCAGTGGACAGCCTTCAATCGTGGCTCAGCCGGCAACTCGATTCGCTCGACCTCGACCAGCTCATGGCGTCGGGCGCTGTGGGCGCCAATGCCACGCAAAGTGCCGCAGCCAGAGAGGCCTTGAAGCAAGCACTGGAGCGAGGCAACCAAGAAATTGCAGCGCGGTTGACGCTGGCGCCACACACGCTTTGGGGAGACCTGATGGCTTCCCTCGTGCGGGAGTGGCAGATGAGTTTGGGGGCCACAGAGGACCTCGCGGCCCTTCGCGCTTGGGAGGGATCGGGGGAGGCGCGCCCGTGGAAAAACCGATTGGCTTCCCCCGGCTGGTGTTCCTCGTGGGAATTGCAACACGACCAATGGTGGGATGTCCTTGAAGAAGCACGCCGGCCGTGGCGTTCATGGGTGGCCATGGGCGATGTGGACAGCTTGTGCCAGGCGACCGGCTGGTCTTTGGATGAATTGCACTTGGCCATGTGGATGGGGCAAGGCCAAACCTGGAGCCGATGGGCCGACTCGTGGTGGGATTTGCGTTGGAAGGACCAGTGCGACGTGGCGGGAATCCGTCGCGAATCTGACCAAGCCCGTCGTTACGTGTTGACGGGCCAAGCGTGGGGAGACGTCATGTGGATGATGCCCAACAGAGACCTCGAGCCTGCATGGGCAGGGGAGGGCGACTGGCGCATTTGGTTGATCACGCGGTCAGGCTCAGCTGCCGGCACACGTGAGTGGTCCATTTTGCGTTCCTGGATGGCCAACCAAGCTCCAAAAGACGTGTCATGGGGCGTGCTTTCCGTGGACGCGAACGAAGAAGGGTGGTCCTCCACCTTGGCGCAGCGAGAACAAATTCGAGAGCGCATCCGCTGGGTCGGAAGAGATCCCAGTTGGTGGGACCGATTGGACGTGTCGCGGGTGCCACAGGTCGTGGTGGTTCGTCCGGACGGTGAAATCCACACCCATCATGCCTCGCTTCCAAGCGAAGGGCTCTTTGCTGAGCTGAAGCGTTGGCGCCTCACGGTGCGCTGAAAGGCGCTGGAGACGGGCCTCAATCAGGCTGACTTGCCTCCGTTCTCCGTAGACAGCAGGGCGTCCAAGACGATGCGAATGCTGCCAAAGGTGTTGTGCGTCACCTCCTCCGAAAAAGGCGGTTGAAGCCACGTTACATCCGAGATGCCTTCGATGGCTTGAGGGATGCCTTTGGTTTGGGTCCCCGCATGACGCATGGGATACCAAAACGTGGTTTTCAGGTGCACCACGCCTTCCGCCTCGTAAGTATGGAAGGTGGTGAATGCATCCCCGGTCAAGGTCAGGTCGGTGATGCCCGTTTCTTCTTCCACCTCACGCACCGCAGCTTCTTCCAAGCGCTCGCCTGGTTCGAGCTTGCCCTTGGGGAGGTCCCATTTTCCATTGCGCTGAATCCAAAGAACGTGGCCCTCGTCATCCCTCACCACGCCCCCTGCGGCCGCGAGCTCGTGGTAGCCCGCACAAAAGGTCATCCACACGTGGTCCAAGTCGTTGGCGTAGACCTTCACCTCGTTCACTTCAGGGCTGCGCTTCAACATGGTGGGCAGGTCTCGAAGCATGCGTTTGGTCGGGTTGAGCAAGGTCATTGTGCCCTCGGCAGTGGACCCGGAGGAAGTCGACATTTCCTCGGGCATCGGGCGAAATTTCACCCGGCGATTCAGCATGAATACATCGTAGCTTTGTGACATGACCATTGCGTCCGACCAACGCCGAAAGGTAGCGGAATTCTTGCTCCGCATCAAAGCCATCCAGCTGCGTCCTTCCGACCCATTTACGTGGGCGAGTGGACGTCTTTCACCCATCTATTGTGACAACCGAAAGCTGCTCTCTCATCCTGCCGTTCGCACGTTTGTCAGGCAGCTGACGAGCGAGCTGATCGAGGAGCGCTACGGCAAACCCGATGGGATTGCGGGGGTGGCCACGGGCGGCATCGCTTTGGGGGCCTTGGTCGCCCAAGAAATGGGCTTGCCATTTTGCTACGTGCGCAGTTCGGCCAAGTCGCATGGCACCGGCCAGCAAGTGGAAGGGGACCTCGACACCATGCGCAACGTGGTGGTCATCGAAGACCTGATTTCAACAGGCAAGAGCAGCCTGAATGCGGTGGCAGCCTTGCGCGAAGCTGACCTCGAAGTCAAGGGCCTTGTCGCCATTTTCTCTTATGGATTTTCGGATGCGGTTGCGCGTTTTGAGGAGGCCAAGTGCCCAATGGAAGTGCTCACCGATTACCCCACCATGTTGGAGCAGGCCAAGGCGGAGGGTTACATCACGGAAGAACAATCCAAGCTTCTCGCGGCGTGGTCTGCAGACCCGGTGGCGTGGAGTGACGAACGCCAAAAAGCATGACGCGCATTGAATCGCCTGTGGTCCGCGTGGCCGCATCTCCTGCCAAGGTTTCGCAGGACTTCCAAGATTGGAACACCTTCGGGGAATTGCTCGCCGCAGGTCCTGTGTCCGACTTCAAGGCCGAAGGCGACAAATGCGCCTTCAAGGTCACGGGTGGGGTGGCCGTGCACTTGGTCCGAACGTCCGACAACAGCGCCTCGGAGGGCAAGGTGTTGACCCTCGCCACGGAGGCACCCACTCCGGTGAAATTCACGATCGAAGTCGCAGTTCACGCCGACGGCGACGGCGCCACATGTCAGGTGGGGTGCGATGCGGATTTGAACCCCTTCACCAAGATGATGGTGGAGCCGGCATTGAAGGGCTTGTTCAGCCAAATGGCGGACACGCTCCAAGCGCGTTACTGAGAGTTCTTCTCAGCGGTGCTCACCAGCACCATTGCACTTCAGACGACGACAGCCACTCTGAAGGCGGGAGGGTTTCCGATTCGCGTTGCGAAGACCACTCGAAGCGTCCTTGCCCCTCTGCATTCACCCCTCGGAACATGCCGTGCCACGTTCGTTCGTGAACGACAAAGGTCCTCGGCTCACCGAGCCCAAACAACGCATCGTGGTAGTCCTCCATCAACCCGTCGACGTCTCCTTCAAGCCGCCGAACAATCCCTTCGGCAAGGGCGGTCGCAAGGTCTGAAGGCTTCAGCTCCTCATGCCACGCTTCGGCCAAACTCACCGCAGGATAGCTCCGGCCCAGCCGGCTTGATCCGACGTTGATGCCCACGCCAATGACGGTGGTGGACCATTGGCTGCCACGCCACACATTTTCGACCAGAATACCCGCAGCCTTGCGGTGTTCTCCAGCGTGCCATACCAGCACATCGTTGGGCCATTTCACGCGAATCGCACCCGGGGACTGGCTAAAAGGCAGGTGATGGGCAAGGAGGTCTCGCACAGCCAAGGCCACGTGCATGTTGATGAGGGTGGGGTTCCAAGCGGCCTGCACCGGAATGGCCAAACTCAAGCACAAGTCGCGACCTGCTTCAGAGCTCCATCGGCGGTCCCGTTGACCGCGGCCTTGGGTTTGGTGATCCGTGGTGAACAACACCGGTCCCTGCGGGAGGGTGTGCCTCAACCACTCCATGGCCCATTGGTTGGTGCTCGGAACGGAAGGAAGATGGTGATGTTGCCAGATCATGGTTTGGCATTCCTTGGCAGGGTCCTTCGCGGACTTGCCGGCAAGATGCCCTCCAAAAGTAGTACCTTTGAAACTGCGGAAGCACGGATGAATTTGATCACACCTCCCCCTACAGAAGTCCTCGCCCACGTGGTGGTCGAGGGCTTGGAAGCCGTCAAGGCCCAAGACATTGTCTCGCTGGATTTGCGTCCCTTGACGCATGCCATCGCGTCCACCTTCATCGTGGCTTCGGCGTCCAGCCGAACCCAAGTTGAAGCGCTGGCCCGGTCGGTGGAACAAGCAACTTCTGAGACGTTGAATGAACGTCCATGGGGGGTTCATGGTTTGAGAAGTGGAGAATGGGTCATTCTCGATTACAGCGATGTGGTCGTGCACATCTTCCACAGCGAAGCCCGCGCGCATTATGCGTTGGAAGAATTGTGGGGAGATGCCCCCGTTCAACACCACAACTCGAACTGACAACCATGGATAAGAAATCTTCCAAAGCCAAACACCCAGGCAACGACAAATCAGGACAGCCTGGCGGCAAGCCTGGCCGTCAGATGAACTTCTATTGGGTGTATGCCATCGTGGCCGTGCTCTTGCTGACCACCATCATGCTGGGAGAATCCAGCGGTCAGAAGAAGGTGCAGTGGCCCGAGTTCAAAGAAATGGCCGAAGCCGGTCAAATTGCCCGGGTGACCCACAATGGCCATACGGCCAACCTTTTCTTCACCAAAGAAGTGCGGGACAGCTTGCTGGGAGAGAAGTCCGATCCTCAACTCTTGCAGGCCCTCTATGCCGGCGCGGATGCATCGATGAACATCCCTGACGGAGAGGCCTACCAGACTGACTTGAAGGAATTGCAGGAGGCGCACGGATTTGACCTGCGTTACGATCCCCCCAATGAATGGGGTGGCCAAATCCTGTCGTGGGTCATTTTCCTCGGCCTGATGGTCGTGGTGTGGATGTTCCTGATGCGTCGCCTTGGAGGCGGAGCGCCGGGCGGAGGCCAAATCTTCAACATCGGCAAATCCAAAGCCCAAATCTTCGAAAAGGGAGAGGGCACCGACGTGACCTTCAACAACGTGGCGGGCGTGGACGGCGCGAAGGAGGAACTCCAAGAAATCGTGGATTTCCTTAAGCATCCCGACAAGTACACCGAGCTCGGGGCGAAGATTCCCAAGGGCGCCCTTCTCGTAGGCCCTCCAGGTACGGGAAAGACCTTGCTTGCCAAGGCCGTTGCCGGCGAAGCCCAAGTGCCGTTCTTCAGTTTGAGTGGTTCGGATTTTGTCGAGATGTTCGTGGGGGTCGGCGCGTCGCGTGTCCGTGATCTCTTCAAGCAGGCCAAAGAGAAGTCGCCGGCCATCATCTTCATCGATGAGATCGATGCCATTGGCCGGGCACGTGGCAAGAACGCCAACTTCGGATCCAACGACGAGCGTGAGAACACTCTGAACCAACTGCTGACCGAGATGGACGGGTTTGGAACCAACAGCGGCGTGATCATCCTCGCGGCGACCAACCGCGCCGACATTTTGGACAAAGCCTTGATGCGTGCCGGTCGTTTTGACCGTCAGATTTATGTGGACATGCCAGACGTCAATGAGCGCAAGGCCATCTTCGACGTGCACCTGCGTCCCATCAAAACCGACAACTCCGTTGACATCGATTTTCTGTCGAAGCAGACGCCTGGATTCAGCGGCGCCGACATCGCCAACGTGTGCAACGAGGCGGCTTTGTTTGCCGCTAGAAAAGACCGCAAACTCGTCGCGCACCAGGACTTCCTGGATGCGGTGGACCGCATCATCGGTGGTTTGGAAAAGCGCACCAAAGTCATCACGGAGAACGAGAAGAACACCATCGCGTTCCACGAAGCGGGACACGCCGTGGTGAGCTGGTTGGTCGAGTTTGCCTCGCCGCTTGTGAAGGTCAGCATCGTGCCTCGAGGCCAAAGCCTCGGTGCCGCATGGTACCTCCCGGAAGAACGCGCCATCACCACCACGGAGCAGATCTTCGATGAGATGTGTGCAGCGTTGGGCGGTCGTGCTGCGGAGGAAATCATGTTTGGCAAGATTTCTACGGGGGCGTTGAGCGACCTTGAGAAGGTCACCAAGCAGGCCTACTCCATGGTGTCGATTTACGGGTTGAACGAACGCATTGGCAACCGCAGCTACTACGACAGCCGCGGAGAAAACTCGTTCACCAAACCCTACAGTGAAGAGACTGCGCGCATCATTGACGAGGAAGTCAGCGCGGTGATTGAAAAGGCATACGACCGCGCCAAGGACATCTTGGCGACCAACCGTGACAAGCTGGAGACCCTGGCCCAATCGCTGTTGGACAACGAGGTCATCTTCAAGGAAGACGTCGAGCGCATTTTGGGTGCGCGTCCGTTCGCTTCTGCCACTCCGGCATTGTCCGAGCCCGCTGCTGAGCCAGGTACCGAGCCTGAGGAGCCAATCGCTGACATGTCCGAAAACGCCGAAGCCTCGGAAAACACACCTGAAAGCCCGCAGGAGGACGCATGAAGGGATGGGTGCTTGTGACGCGGTGTCCTGACGCCACCATGGCGCCCCTCATTCAAGGAGGACTTGAGGCCGAAGGCATTCCCTGCGTGGTCATGAACAAGCAAGACTCGAGTTACGTCGGCATGTGCTTCGCGGTGCGGCCGGTGGAGATTTGGGTTCCGGAGGCACACGCGTCTGCCGCGGAGGCCTGGCTCAATGCAAAGGAGGAATGACGGTGTCCAACAGGAACGAGACCGTCACACGCGCCCTCACCGGGGTGGTTTTTGTGGCCGTCGTGATGGGGGCTGTGGCGTGGTCGGCGTGGAGCAATGCCTTGTTGTGGGCAGTCGTGGCTGTCCTGGCTTGGGCCGAGTGGTTCAAGGCGCCCGAGGGGCCTCCCACGTCTTGGCCCAAGCCCTTGCTTTTTCTCTTTCCGGTGCCTGCCTTCGCGGCTTTGGTGTCGATGGGGGAGGCAGAACCCTACGACCCGTGGCCGATTCTGAGTTTTTTGTGGATGATTTGGGCCAACGATACGGGGGCGTATGTGGTGGGCAAGCCGCTTGGAAGACGCAAGCTCTGGCCCTCGGTGTCGCCGGGAAAATCCTGGGAAGGCACCCTCGGAGGAGTGGTCGCAGCCGCGTTTGTGGCGTGGGCTGCGCTCGGCCTGGAGTGGCTTTGGCTCGGAGGGTTGATGGGGGCCTTGTCCACGGCAGGCGATTTGACCCAAAGCGCGTGGAAGCGCCGCCGCAACATGAAGGACTCGGGGAATTTGCTACCAGGACACGGCGGCATCATGGACAGGTTTGATGGATTTTTCTACGCCGCCCCGGTCTATGTCGCGATTTGGTGCATTTTCGCACCCTAAAACACCGCCCCCATGACGTTGCACAGAGAAGGATATGGTTTGGTCACCTTGGCAGTCGGTTTGGCTGTGGGGGCTGCGGCGTTGCTTTTGTGGTTGGAAACCGAGATGTGGTTGGTTCAGCTGGTCGCTGGGCTTGGGTTGTTGGATGTTGTGTTGATTGCGCAATTTTTCCGAATTCCCAAGCGTGTGCCTGTCGCATCAGAAGGCCAAATCCTCTGTCCCAGCGACGGCAAAGTCGTGGTCATCGAAGAAGTGGAGGAGCCTGAGGTTTTTGGCGACAAGCGCATCCAGGTCAGCATCTTCATGAGTCCGCTCAATGTCCACGCACAGTGGGCACCCACGGCCGGGGAGGTCACCCATGCGAATTACCACCCTGGGAAGTACCTCGTGGCCTGGCACCCCAAGAGCAGCACGGAAAACGAACGCACGACGCTCGTGATCCACGGCGA
>PKDW01000117.1 GCA_002863145.1 Flavobacteriales bacterium | reverse complement strand
GGCGTGTATTGGGCCCACATGCCGGAGTACGCGGACCTCAATTTCTTCCAACACGACCGGAAGCTGCCGTCTTGGTTTTGGACGGGGGAGACAGGCATGCGCTGCCTTCAGCATGCCATCGGCCAAACCCTCGATCACGCCTACGCCCACCACATTCAACGGCTGATGGTGACCGGCAACTTCGCCTTGCTGGCAGGCATCGATCCCGACGAGGTTGACCAATGGTACCTCGGGGTCTACATCGACGCCATCGAATGGGTGGAAATGACCAACACCCGCGGCATGAGTCAATTCGCAGATGGGGGCATCGTGGGCACCAAGCCCTACGTCTCGTCGGCCAACTACATGCACAAAATGGGGCCACACTGCGCCTCTTGCAAATACAAGCGACAGGCCAAAACCGAAGACGATGCCTGTCCTTTCAACAGCCTCTATTGGCATTTCCATGCCCGAAACCGGGACTTGCTCGAGCGCAACCCGCGCATCGGCATGGTCTACCGGACCTGGGACAAAATGCAGCCCGCCCAACAACAAGCCCTCTTGGACCGCGGCGATGCGGTTCTTGCCAACCTCGAAAACCTCTGACATGAGCACATCACGCACCCTCCACTGGTTCCGAAACGACCTGCGACTCGACGACAATCCGGCCCTGGCTGAGGCGCTTCACAGCGACGAGGTGGTCCCTGTGGTCGTGTTGGACGACCGCCTTTGGTCCGAGGACCGCTGGGGACATGTGAAGACCGGTCCGTTTCGGACGCGGTTTGTCCTCGAGAGCGTCGCGGATTTGAAGGCGGCCATCGAAGACGCTGGAGGAAGCCTGCTCGTCAAGCAGGGACGCCCAGAAGAGATCTTGCCGAGGTTGATGGAGGATTGGTCCTGCGCATCTTTGACGGCCCAAGCGGAGCACACCCCGGAAGAGCTCGACATCGAATCGGCCGTGGCGCGCGCAGTGCAGGAAGTCGGCGGCACATCTCGTTGGATTGAGGGACACACCTTGTTTCATCCAGACGACCTGCCCATGGACCTCGATGCCATTCCCGACATCTTCACCCAATTCCGCAAAAAGGTGGAGAAGCACAGTGAAGTTCGAGAATGCATCGCGGCACCTTCCGCGCTGTCCTGTCCCGACGGACTCACCTCGGATGTGGTTCCAACGTTGGAAGACGTACTCGTCCAAAGCGGCCAAACCATGCCCCCTGCAGACAGCCGCGGCGTGTTGCCGTTCAAGGGAGGTGCGTCGGAAGCACGCGCCCGTTTGAAGCACTACTTCTGGGACACCAAGAAGCTTGCGGTGTACAAGAAGACCAGGAACGGGCTGGTGGGCGCGGATTACAGCAGCAAGTTCAGCCCGTGGCTGGCCTCCGGCTGCATCAGCCCACGACGCATTGCCAGTGAAGTGTACCGGTTCGAAGACAACGTCGAGGCCAACGACAGCACCTACTGGCTGGTCTTTGAATTGATCTGGCGGGATTACTTCCGGTTCATTGCGATGAAGTTTGGGTCACGCATCTTCCATCGCAAAGCTTTGAAGCCCGAAAGCGCCAACCGCGGCACGCAACGGCCTGCCTTTGAGGCGTGGAAGGAGGGAAGAACCAAGGACGCCTTTGTGAATGCCAACATGCGCGAACTCGCGCGTACGGGATTCATGAGCAACCGCGGCCGCCAAAACGTGGCCTCTTACCTCGTTCACGACCTCGGCATCGACTGGCGCTTGGGCGCGTCGTGGTTTGAGCATTGCTTGTTGGACTACGACCCTGCAAGCAATGCAGGCAATTGGATTTACGTGGCCGGCGTGGGCAACGACCCTCGTCCCAACCGCAAATTCAACACGCAACGACAGGCTGAGATGTACGATGGCGATGGCAAATATCAAACCCTCTGGAGCACCGATGCTTTGGAACTTGACGTACGCTGACCCCGACCGCTGGCAAGAGGTCTACGCCATTTCCGGCAAGCCACTCCCATGGTGGAAGCGGGCCGGCGGCCCCCGTATGCGGTTGCTGGAGGGGCCAAGCCCGGTGTCGGACATGATTGAAGAGACCTCCAACGTGAAGTGGGCCAACCTTCAACGCACCCAATCCGGCGCCATTTTGTACTTCCGGGTGCGCTTGGAGGTCTACGGCATGCCGTGCGACTCGGCGCAAACGCAGTGGCAGATCCATGCGTCCGAGGGGCAGCGTGAACTGCACCTTCATCACGCGCAAGGATTGGTGCGCCTTGGATTGTCTTCCACGCCTTCCAAGGGGTTCTTGGCGCTGCTGAATGCGGCATTTGGTCCTGAAACCGTGTCCAAAGTACACATGTAAGTTGTTGGAAACGTGTATATTGCATATTCTGGGCTTCACACTGCCCGCCCATGACAACCCTCGATAAGATGATCAAATCTCGCACGATGAATGAGTTGCGTCAAAACCGTGACGCTGTGTACAACCCGCCTTTGTCGCATGACGAACGCATGAACGAACGCTTGGTGGGAGACATTTACGTGATTCTCAATGTGGAAGGTCTGCCCGCTGTGGCGTGTGACGATGTGCAATGCTTGATTCAAGCGCGTCCTGAGTGGTCCGCACAAGCCATCGAGTCGCACTTCAAGGCATCCCACGAACAATACGTGGCGCCCAATGGCGAGGTCGTGCACCACGTGCGCCGCCGCAAGGGCCGCGTGTGATTTTTTCCGCGATCGGTTCCTGAAGGGGGACCACAAAAAAAGCCCCGGTGCGATGTGCACCGGGGCTTTTTGTTTGTCGTTGGATTGGCGCTTAGTGGCTCGCGAGGTACGCGGCAACGCCGTCAGTTGTTTCGGCCATGGCATCCTTGCCTTTCTCCCAGTTCGCGGGGCAAACTTCGCCGTGCGTTTCGTTGTGAATCCAAGCGTCGAGCACGCGGATTGCTTCGTCGACGTTGCGGCCGATGGGGAAGAAGTTCACGAGTTGGTGACGCACGATGCCTTCTTTGTCAATCAGGAAGAGTCCCCGATATGCGACGAGGTTTCCGTGGGCGACCAAGTTTCCTTCTTCGTCATAATCATAATCCCCGGCGAGGACGTCATAATTGGTTGAAATGGTCTTGTTCAAGTCGGCGACCAAAGGGTAATTGACTCCTTGGAGCCCACCGTCCTTCTTGGGCATGTTGAGGTAAGCGCGGTGAGATTCCGGAGTATCGGTCGAGACACCTACCACAGCACAGTTGCGCGCGTCAAAATCTCCCAGCTTTTCCTGAAAGGCATGGATTTCTGTGGGGCATACGTAGGTGAAGTCACGGGGATAGAAGAACAAAATGACGTATTTGTTCCCGAGGTATTGGTCCAATGAAAAATCTTCGACAATGTCGCTGCCATTGACAACGGCGGCTTCACTGAAATAAGGGGCTTTGCGGCCAACAAGTACAGACATGGTATGGGGGTTGTGTTGTTTTGCGATGTCAAAGATAACAGGTGCGGCGTGGCGGGGTTCTTTTTTTGGCCTCAAGAAATGGTAACATTTGTTCCACGTCATTCCGCCCCATGGTTGCCGCATTCAAGTCCATCTTTGTCCCATGAAAAAAGCCCCTGCAGAACGGCACTTCATCAACCGCGAGTTGAGCTGGTTGTCATTCAATGAGCGCGTGTTGCAGGAGGCGCAGGTCGCGCGCACGCCGTTGATTCAGCGGGTGCGGTTTTTGGGCATTTTCTCCAACAACCTCGATGAATTCTACCGCGTTCGCGTGGCCAACCTGCAACGGGTCTTGATGGTGGACAAAAAAGCCATGACCACCCTCGGATTCGCCTACGATGAAACGCTTTCCCAGGTCGTCGCGCGCATTGAGGGCTTGCGCCGACAGTATGACAAGACGTTTCACGAAGTGATTGCGGCGTTGGAGCGCGAGAACATTCGCTTTGTGCGCGAAGACGAGCTGGATGAGGCTGACGCTGAATTTGTGTCTGCGTATTTCCGGCGTGCCGTGCGACCTGAATTGGTGCCGATCATGCTTGGCCGCAAGGTCAAAATGCCCCAGCTGATCGACGGAGACGGATACCTTGCGGTACGGTTGACTTTCGAAGAGGACAAGGAGAAGATGGCGGTCATTCACATCCCTCGGCACTTGGACCGTTTCCTTACCCTGCCCGAGAGAGGAGGCGCGCAGCGCGTCATGTTTTTGGAAGACGTCATCCGGCATGCCCTGCCCAAAATCTTCAGGCTCTTCGAGGCCGCGGGCGTGGAAGCCTACGCCCTGAAGGCCACGCGCGATGCCGATTTGGACATGGACGACGATGTGGCGCGTTCGATGATGAACCGCGTGGAGCGGGGCTTGAAAAAGCGCAAGCAAGGCGAATACGTGCGCCTCATTCACGACCGCGACATGCCGGAAGACATGCTCGCAGGGGTGTTGAAGAAGATGAAGATGCCTTCTGCGGCGAGTGTGGTGGCGGGAGACCGGTATCACAACCGCAGGGACTTGATGGGGTTTCCTGATTTTGGACGTGCGGACCTCGTGTACCCTGAACAACCGCCCATCACCCATCCCCGACTTCGAAATGCACCAAGCGTGATGCGTGCCATCGCGGAGGGAGATGTGTTGGTGCACTGCCCCTACCACAAGTTTGTCCATGTGGTGGACTTTTTGAGGGAAGCGGCCATCGATCCCCACGTGACGACGATTCAAATCAATTTGTACCGCGTCGCCAAGAACAGCCAGGTCATCAATGCCCTCGTCAATGCGGCGCGCAATGGAAAGCGTGTCGAAGTCATTGTGGAGCTCGCGGCACGTTTCGACGAGAAGCACAACCTCAGGGTGGCCAACATGTTGCAGGAGGCGGGTGCCATCGTGCGCATCGGCATTCCCAACCTGAAGGTGCACTGCAAAGTCATCTTGGTGACGCGTCGCAAAAAGGGAAAAGTCAGGCGCTTTGGACACGTTGGCACGGGCAATTTCCACGAACGCAATGCCGACATCTACGAGGATTTGAGCTTGTTCACGGTCAACCCCAAGATCACCGGTGAACTGGCCAAGTTGTTTGACTTCTTCGAGAACAGCTTCGAGCGAAAAGTCTACCGGAACCTCTTCGTCAGTCCGTTCTCCACCCGGCGACGGTTCACCAAGCTCATTGACGACGAAATCGCCCGCGCCGAAGCAGGCAAGGAAGCGTGGATGGACCTCAAGCTCAACAACATTGTGGACGTGGGGATGATTGAGAAGCTCTACGCGGCAAGCCAAGCGGGGGTGAAGGTGCGCATGGTCGTTCGCGGCATTTGTGCGCTCCGGCCTGGGGTTCCAGGATTGAGCGACAACATTGAGGTCCGATCCATTGTTGGCCGGTACCTTGAGCACTCCCGATTTATGCGATTTTGCAACGGGGGCAAGCCCCTGACCTACCTGAGCAGCGCCGATTGGATGACGCGCAACCTGGACCGGAGGGTGGAGGTCACCGCACCCATTCTGGATGCAGACATCGCCGACGACTTGCGCGTTCACTTCGAGCGAATGTGGGACGACAACACCCACGCCCGGGTCATTCAGCCGGACGGCACCAATGCCTGGGTGACGTCTGAAGATGCTGTTCCACTTGTGCAAGCCCAACAGGACTTGTACCTTGAGCTGAAAGGCAGAGCAGATTGAAGTTTGGAGCCATTGACATCGGGTCGAATGCGGTCAGGTTGCTGATTGCGCGCGTGGAGGAGGGAGAAGAGGGGCGCAAGTCGCTTGACAAGCTCAGTTTCTACCGCGTTCCTGTGCGGTTGGGTGCCGACGTGTTCAGCGACGGGGCCATTTCCGAAGAGAAGATCAAGCACTTGGTGAAGACCATGAAGGCGTTTTGGTATCTCATGGATGTGCACGGGGTGGAGTGGTTTCACGCCTATGCCACAAGCGCCATGCGGGAGGCGAGCAACGTCAAGTCGGTGATCAAAAAGGTCAAGAAGGCGGCCAACATCGACATTGAGCCCATCTCGGGAGACCGAGAAGCCGAATTGATTTTTGGCAATTTCGCCCAAGCCACCATGGACGAGCGCAAGGACTACCTGTACATCGATGTGGGAGGCGGCAGCACGGAGTTGACGCTCATTCGAGAGGGGCGACGCGTCAAGGGCAAGAGCTTCCAACTGGGCACGGTGCGACAGCTGGCAGGCCGCATTCCCGATGGAGAATGGGCCGCCGTCGAAGCGTACGTGACGGAATTGAAATCAGAAGATCGACCACTGTACGCCATTGGGACGGGCGGCAACGCCAACCGCCTGCAGCGGCTGGCCTTGACGCCGCGCGACGAGGCCATCCCCGAGGGCAAGTTGCGCAAGGTTGCGGCCGATTTGGAGCGCTTGAGCGTGGAGGAAAGGCGGCGTCAATACCACTTGAAGCCTGACCGAGCCGATGTCATTGTGCCCGCGGCCAACATCTATCTGAAGATCATGACCATGGCCGGCGCCTCGCACATGCTGGTCCCCAAAGTGGGCTTGGTGGACGGCATGATTTTGAGCACCCATGGGGAGTGGCGCAAAGCACACAAGGAGGAAGTGCAGCGGAAGAAAGACAAGGCGGCCAAATCCGCCAAGTGAGCGCAAAAAAAAGAGGAAGGCCTGGAAGGCCTCCCTCGTTCATGCCTCCTGAAGAGAGGGTTACAGGTTCTTCGCAAGGAAGGCGTCCACCTCGTAGATGCGCTTGGGCTTGAGCACAATCTTGCCTTCGCTGTCCAGCAGGAAGTACGTGGGGGTGGAGGTGATTTTGTAGTCCTTCACAATCGGCGAGTCCCAACCCTGCAACTGGCTGACGTTGGGGTATTGCATGCCACGTTGCTCAATGACGCCCACCCATGTGGAGCGCGCTTGGTCCAAGCTCACGCCGATGGCTTCGAACCCGCGGTTTTGGTACTTGGCGTAAACGGGAATGAGGACAGGGATTTCCTGCTCGCACTTGTGGCACCAAGACGCCCAGAACATCACAAGCGTGTACTTGTGGGCCTTGGCAGTTTGCATCAAATCGAGCGTTCCACCATCCCATTTGTTCATGGTGAAGTTGGGGGGTGTCTTGCCCACCTGAAGATTGATGATGCCTTGGGCGCGTTGACGGATGACGTCGCTCAAGTCGGCTCCGCAGTCTTCGTCGTAGATGTAGTTGTCCAAGATGTATTGGCAGATGTGTTCCTTGCCCGTGTTGTAGAATCCTTCAAGCATGGAGTACAAGGCACTCTCGAGGGTGGCAGGGTTGGGCTCAAAATGGGCCTTTACCATGTCGATGCACGCGAGGAAACCGGGGTCCTTGCCCTTGCTGTACGCCACCATGAACCCTTGGATGCGGTCACTGATCGCCATGCTGCGAATCAGGCTGTTGTCCATGGGGTCGATGTCGTCGAAGAAGTTGCCTTGGGACCCGGGGTACTTGGGGTTTTTCCAGCCCAAAAACTTGGCGAGGTAGGTGTCCGGGTTGGCGTCCATCAGCTCGTGCTGCTTGGCGACGAGCTCCATTTCCTTGTCTGAAATCTGCTTTTCCACTTGGGCGCGGAAGGGGCTGTCCTTGAGCTGCTTGCGGAGGTTGCGGATTTGGTTGTTGTTGACGCGGCTGAAGTTCTCGTACGTGAACCATGCACGGTTTTCAGCGCTGGCAGGTGCGCTTTTGCCGCTGGTCATTTGCTTGGAGCGGAAAACGAGGTTCAAGTCGGCCTCGTCGGGGTTCATCACGAACTGGCAGTTGTTTTTTGCGTCGGTTCCTTGGAGTTTGTAGAAGCCGCGGTGCACTTCCACACGACCAAAGTCGAAGGCCTGGTTCATCACCTTCGCACTGTCCATCAAGGTCACATTGCGGCCTTCCGTTTCGTAGAGATACAGCATGGTTCCGTTGCCCGCCGGCATGCTGCCGTGCAAGCGCACTTTGCCCACCTTGTCTCCATCGTTGGAATCATTGACACCGCTCTTCCATTTGGCAGAGACCGTCACATCGGGTTGCGCCGTGGGCGCAGGCACTTCGTTGTTGCTCGCTTTCGCTGTCGCTTTCTTCGATGCCGGAGCATCGCCGTTTCCGCAGCCAAGGGTCAACAAAGCAGCGGTGCAAAGGGTCCAAATCATGGGTTGTTTCATTCGTTCTGGGATGACGCTGACGGGGGGGAAGAACGACCCCGTTTCACCCACGAATTTAAGGAGTGAGCCCTCAAGGACGTGTGTGTCTTCTGCCCGTTGTCATGTAACTTGTGTGAATGGAACGCTCAAAAGCACTCGCCTTGCTCAGTTTGGATGACACCGCGACCACGGATGCCATCACAGATGCTTTGGACCAGGCGGTCTTCAAAGTGCGGGATCACTTCTTGCGCAGTGCGGTCATTCCCAAGTTGGCGGAAGGCCGGGTGGAGAAGTGTGTTCAGTTGAGCGATGTGGCCCAAACCCTCGGCGTTCCCGCCTTGGGAAACCCCGCACCCCTCCCCCAAACGCTTCCTCACGGCGCCGACCTCGAAGCCCTCGTTCTGGGTCATGTCGAGAACATTCGCCGTTGCCGCAACGCCATGGCCACCACCTTGGACCCCGACAGCGTGGCGCAATTGGGTCACCTCATGTCCAAGATCCAGACGGATTACATGACCGCCTTCCTCAAGCTCACGTCCACCTTGGTAACCCAACCTCACGAAGGCACCGTTCCCGCCCGAGAGGAGGTGGACTGGATGGCCTTGCTTGCCGCCTTACGTGCAGCCAAAAAGAGCCCCGGAAGTGGGGTGTTGCTCCAGGATTTGGTGGCGAAAGAGCGGGCCCGGATGGAGGCGATGCTTACTGCCAGCCAGCCAACGTCGCGTTGAAGGTCTGCGACGGACGCATGACGGCGCTGCACTTGTTGGCATCGGGACGGTAGTATCCGCCCAAATCCACATTGCTGCCCTGCACGGCAATCAATTCTTCCACAATGGCAGCTTCCTGTGACCGAAGCGCTTCGGCGAAAGGCTTTGCGGCATCTGCAAGGGCAGGCTCTTGGGTTTGTGTCGCAAGAGCTTCTGCCCAAAACAGCGCTAGGTAAAAGTGGGAACCCCGGTTGTCGATGCCGCCAAGGCGTCGTGTCGGGCTTTTGTCTTCGTCGAGGAACCGGATTGTGGCGTCGTCCAATGCGTCGGCCAACACTTGCGCCTGCGCATTGTCTGTGCTCGAGGCGATGTGCTCGAGGCTTGGCACCAAGGCCATGAACTCGCCAAGGCTGTCCCAGCGCAAGTAGTTTTCGCTGACGAGCTGCTGCACGTGCTTGGGGGCAGAGCCTCCCGCCCCGGTCTCAAACAAGCCACCGCCATTCATCAGGGGCACGATGCTCAGCATTTTGGCCGAGGTGCCCACCTCAAGGATGGGGAAGAGGTCTGTCAGGTAGTCACGCAACACATTGCCCGTCACCGAAATGGTGTTCAAGCCTTTCACGATGCGTTCCAAGGAGAAGGTGGTCGCTTCGGTGGGGGCGAGGATGTGCAATTCCAGCCCATCCGTATCGTGCTGAGGCAGGTACGCCTCCACCTTGGCGATGAGCTGGGCGTCGTGGGCGCGGTTGGCATCGAGCCAGAATACAGCAGGGTCGCCGGTGGCGCGTGCACGGGTCACGGCCAACTTCACCCAGTCTTGGATGGGGGCGTCTTTGACTTGGCACATGCGGAACACATCCCCTTTGGAAACGTCTTGGTGCATCAACACGTCACCGCCTGTGGTGACGACTTCCACACGGCCAGCGGCCGCCATCTGGAAAGTCTTGTCGTGGGAGCCGTATTCCTCGGCTTTTTGGGCCATGAGCCCGACGTTGGGCACACTGCCCATGGTGGCGGGGTCCAGGGCGCCGTTGGCCTTGCAGAAATCGATGGTCGCTTGGTACACCCCGGCGTAGGAGCGGTCGGGAATGACCGCGACAGCATCCTGCGCAGCCCCCTCGGCGTTCCACATCTTGCCGCCTTCACGGATCATGGCAGGCATGGACGCGTCGATGATGACATCTGAGGGCACGTGGAGGTTGGTGATGCCCTTGTCGGAATTCACCATGGCCAAATCTGGGCGCATCGACATGGTCTCCGCGATGGTCGCTTCGATGGCGGCGCGGTCTGCCATGGTCTCGAGTTTGGCCACCAAGTCGCCAAATCCGTTGTTGAAGTCCACGCCGGCTGCATCCAACGCCGCGCCGTGCTTGTCCAAGACGGGCTTGAAGAATACGCGGACAGCGGCCCCAAACAAGATGGGGTCCGAGACCTTCATCATGGTCGCCTTCATGTGAAGGGAGAACAACGCGCCGTCCGACTTGACGCGGTCGATTTCCGCAGCCAAAAATGCTTCGAGCTTTTCCATGGACAGGACAGCGCAGTCGATGATCTCACCGGTTTGCAATGCAACTCCACCCTTCAGCACGGTGCGCGCGCCGCCCTCGCCCACGTG
>PKDW01000165.1 GCA_002863145.1 Flavobacteriales bacterium | reverse complement strand
ATCGAAGCGGGGTTTGCACTTGCGGGACTCCAGACTGAGCGCAGTGGCGCCTACCCGGGTTGGACCCCCAACCCTGCCAGCGAGGCCGTGGCGATGTGCCGCAACTTGTATCAAGAGCGCTACAACGAGGCGCCACGGGTGCTTGCTTGCCACGCCGGCTTGGAATGCGGCATCCTCGGCACCAACTACCCCGACATGGACATGGTGTCGTTTGGCCCCAACATCCGAGGTGCGCACAGCCCCGACGAATGCGTTCAAGTGAGCTCGGTGCAAAAGTTCTGGGGTTATTTCCTCGAGGTGTTGAAACGCACACCGAAAGCCAACGCATGAGCCAAGCAACCTCACGCCCACTCATCCTCGTCACCAACGACGACGGCATCGCCGCCCCCGGCATCCGCAACCTCGTGGAAAGCATTGCCGACCTCGGGGACGTTGTGGTTGTCGCGCCCGACAGCCACCAAAGCGGCATGGGACACGCCATCACAATCAGCAACATCTTGCGCATGTCGCCGCACGACTTTGGGATGGCCGGTGTGGAAGCCTACACAACCAGCGGGACGCCCGTGGACTGCGTGAAGCTTGCCATTTACAAGATCCTCAAGCGCAAGCCAGATGTGCTTCTGAGCGGCATCAACCACGGCTCCAACGCCTCCATCAACGTCATCTACTCCGGCACCATGTCGGCGGCTGTGGAAGGCGCCTTGGAAGGCATCCCTTCCGTGGGATTTTCGCTGTGTGATTTCGCCGAGGATGCCGACTTCCGCACCTCCCGCAATGTCGCCCGAACCGTGACCAAAGAGGTCCTGGCGCATGGCACCCCCAAGGGGACATGCTTGAACGTGAACATCCCCAAAGTGGCGCCAGAAGACTTGAAAGGCATGAAGGTGTGTCGTCAAGGTGCCGGGCACTGGGCCGACTCGTTTGAAGAAAGGCAAGCACCAGGCGGTCGAACCTACTACTGGATGACCGGCAACTTCACCGACGTCGACAAGGGCGAAGACACCGACGAGTGGGCCCTGAAAAACGGATACGTCAGTGTGGTGCCGGTCCAATACGATTTGACCGCCCACCACGCCATGACCGAGTTGAACGAATGGGAATTGCGTCTTGAAGACTGAACGACACGCCGCAGACCGTTTCTGGGTTGGACTCCTCGCCGGAGTCCTCGGAACGCTGTGTGGTGGGGTCCTGCTGGGATTTTGGTGGGGCTGGGCGAACGGCTCGTCCTTTTCCTACTTCTACAATGAGGTTGTCTTGAGCAGCTTGCTTTACCGCGACAGCATCTTGACGGCAAGCACCCTGTTCAATGTGGTGCTGTTCTGGGGCGCGAACCGATTGGGGTGGGAGCGCGTGGCCCAAGGCCTCCTCGCCGTGATCTTGATTACGGTGCCCTTCATCGTCTACCTTCAAGCGACTGCCGGAACGTCATGGTGACCCCGCGCGCCTTGCGTCAGGCAGGACGCCTCAAGGTCTTTTTGGTGGCTGGAGAAGCCTCTGGAGATGCCTATGGGGCGCTTTTGATCCGAGAACTCCAACAAGTTTGCAACACTCAAGGGCTGATACTTGACCTCGTGGGCTGGGGTGGAGATGGCATGCACGCTGAGGGCATGCGCCTCTTGACGCACTGTGCGTCGATCAATTTCATGGGCTTTCTCGAGGTGGCCCAAAACCTCCCCACCATCCTCCAAAACCTCAAACGGGCGGAGGCGGACGTGGTGCGGGAAGACCCCGACCTCGTCCTGACCATTGACTTTCCCGGCTTCAACTTGAGGCTCGCCAAGGCTTTGCGGCAACGTCAACATTCAGCCTTGCGCGTTCAGTGGGTGGCCCCGCAAGTTTGGGCTTGGAAAGCCGGGCGTGTGGCCAAGTTGCGCGAAGATTTTGACGCCGTGGCCCCCATCCTGCCCTTTGAAGCGGCCAACCTTGAAGCAGAGGGCGTGAACGTTTGGAATTTGGGACACCCCCTCCTGGACCTGGTCCCGCAAACGCAAGAGGACGCCAGGCCCATTGGCTTGGCATTGCTGCCGGGTTCACGAATGCAAGAACTGAAGCACCACCTTCCCATCCTGATCGATGCCGCGCTCGAAGGCGCCATGCAAGGCCTGTGGTCCATGAACGAGGTTGTGGTGGCCGGGGCCCCTGGGCGGACAGAATCCGATTACGCCCTCGTCCGAGAGCAGGGCATTCGGGTGGTCTTTGGGGAAACACATCGCATTTTGGCCCAAGCCAAGCGGGCTTGGGTGGCGAGCGGCACGGCCACGCTGGAAGCTGCGTTGCTGAACACCCCTCACGTGTTGGTTTATAAGACGAGTTGGGTGACCTACCAAGTGGCCAAACGGCTGGCAAAAGTGAAATTCATCGGGCTGCCCAACATCCTGCTCAACCGCACGTTGGTGCCTGAACTCATTCAACACGACCTCACGCCCTCCAACTTGCTCTCGCACACATCGCAGTCCCTGGAGGGCCAACAACGTGGATTTTCGGAACTTCAATCCCAATTGGGTGGACCGTGCGCGGCACGCCGTTTGGCCCAGCAGATGCTCGAGGCCTTCACGAAGGAATCCGGCTCCGAAACTTAAAGCCCCACCACGTGCCCTCCCCGCTTGGGGACCACGATGCGGATGCTCACCTTGGCCTCCCACACTCCGTCGGCGGGGACCTCTGCCTCCAACCATGTCACTTCCCCGGCATCGGCATCCCACACACCACCGCCTGTCGCCTCCACTTCCATTTCCCAGCCGGGAGCCATGGGCAGGTCTTCCACAACACGGACCGTCTTGTTTTCCTTTCCCGCGTTGTGCACCGCAATCAATCGCACTTGCTCAATCACACGCTTCCCTGACATCCGTCGCGTGCCACTCTCGTCTTGCAACAAGGTGGCGGTGGTGCGCACGCCGTCGTCGAATCCCAACTCCACGTGCAAGGAATCGCCCCACGAAGGCATGTTCAGGGGAAGCACGCCCACCATGGCATTGCCCTGGAACATCCGCCCTTCGCCAGACAGCATCTTCAAGCCCATCCAAGCGTGGGTGTCACAGGCGCGAATGGCTTCTTCGGATGTGGCAGGACGGGCCTCCCATCGCGGGGTGGCCTCCACCTTTTGCGCGTCGAGAAAGACCCTCGCCGCTTCGCCGGTCCCAGCCACGTCAACCTTGTCCGCCACGGCCATGCGCCAGTTGGAAGCCAGTGCCCCCTGACCGGTCAGCACGTCTTGACGCGCCCGCGCATCTGAAAGTCCGCTGTTGACCCACTGCACGTTGGCGCAGTACCCGTCGTAGGACACCTCCGCCCGGGACTGCAACTGCGCCTTGAATTGGCGCCGCACTGCGCCGCGCAGAGGCTGGCCCGTACGCAACTCAAGCGCAACATTCTTCCAAGGCTGCCCCGTGGTTTGGACCACCCGGGCAAACCGGGAGATTTGCAATTGTGCCTCGTTCTCGTCCCAAGACACATCGTAAGAACTGACCCATCCTGCACGCGCAGTGGCCACTTCAATTCGCGCCTCTCCCCGTCCTTTTCCTGACACCACCAGTTCAAGGGCGTGCAGGGTGGTTTGCGATTCGAGCTGGAAGGCGTCAAAATCTGCTGTGGCCGCAGCCAATTGAGTCTCGAGGCTCCTGACATTGCTGGCGATGTCCACTCGGTCCAGCGCCAATTCTTGATGACGCTGTGCGAGGTAATGGCGCATTTCCTCCACGTCGTCCACCAGCAACACCTCTTGTCCTCCGCCAATGTGGCGGTTGGCCTCGAGGTACGCCCGTTCCTGATCGAGGGCGAACAACAGGGCCTGTTCCAAATCCAAAGCGAGACGTTTCGCTTCCACTTGTTTGGCCATCCACGCCAGATCCTCGGACACATCCGGCAACGTGGTCGATTTGTTGATCGCCACCAGACGCATGCCTTGTGGCAACGTCACTTGGGCACCTGTCACGTCCACGTCGTCAGGCAAACCGACCAATTGCGACTTCCAAACACCTCCGTTGGACTGAACTTCCCCTTCGAAGGCCAAGACTGCACCGACCTCGTGACACGTGACCTCTGTCAAGGTCCATTGAGGCCCCTGACCGAACACGTGAAACATCGTTGAACTCAACAGCAAAGAGACAAAGGCACGGATCATCGTCACAGAATTTGGGCTTGAAAGTACAACGCCGGGCGCAGCCGCAAAGGACGCACGCTCAAGGCGCACACACCACGGTGTCCGTCACTCCGGCATAAGCCACAAACCACCCCAAACCACCTTCCACGTTGGTGCTGGCCGAGGTGGGCAACGCAAAGGGGTTCCCTTGGTTGGCCACAGAGTTTTCAAAATCCCGGATTACTTCAAAGGCCTCGAAATCGATGCCATCAAGGCGAACCACCACCGTGTCGCCGGTCTTCCAAAAGCCCTCCTCCCCAGGAACTTCCTCCACCCCTGGCTGCGGGGATCGAAAACTGAAGAATGGAAAGGATTGGCCATCCACAAATGCATCGTCAAACACGCCCCCAAGGGGAGAGAAAAAGTCGCTGTCTTTGCCCAAGCGCATGGAATACCAGCGGTAGGCGTCCCCAAAACCTGGCGGATCCGTGAACGCGGTCCACAAGACGCCGAGGCTGTCGTTGGTCGAGGTTTCCGGGATCTCAAACCACACGCTGTCGAGTTGCGGACGCTCGGTCATGTGGGTGGAGGCCTGCAAATCGTAGTCCACCTCTCCTTCGCTCCATTGGGCGCGAAGGCCGTAAGATTTGCCCACTGCGCCATAGGTGGACGGCAATCCGAAGCCGGTGTACACACACAAGCTGTTGCTGGCCAAGGCCTCTTGCGAAACGCCGAGAAAAGCCGCCGCTTCCGCGAGCGCTTCGGGGGGCAAATCGTCCGTACACAACTCGTTCAACACCACCTCTTCCCCATCCACGGTCAGCGACACTTCGGCGCCTCCGATGAACAAATTGGACACCGTGGTGGAGTCCAATGCATCAAAATACCCCTGCGTGGTGGTCAAAAACACCAAGGGCGCCTCGTTCAGTCGCACGGAAGCCTCCATCACCCCTTGCGGCGGCACCTCGGGCAAATCGACTTCCACCAGCGTGGTGCATCCCGAGATGGCGAGACATCCCACAACAAAACCGACCTTGATGCTTGCGGATTTCATGGGTGTGAAAATACCGCAGGCGACATGGGTTATTGGTCTCGTCATGGTGAAAAAACCTCAAGGAATCTCCGATGTTCACACTCTTGTGCAACGTACTTTTGGGCCAACTCGCAATCATGCTGAACCGCCGCCACCTCAGGATCAAGATCCTGCACGTTCTTTTTGGCTACTATCAAGATGAGGACCGCGATGTCAAACGCGCCCGTCAAGCCCTCGACCACAGCACGCAGAAAATGCAAGAGCTGTACCTCATGTTGCTCGACATGATTGGATCGATGCAGGCTTTGGCCATCGACCGCATCGAAGTGGGATACAAAAAGCAATTGCCCTCTCCCGAGGATTTGAACCCCAACACCAAGTTTGTCACCAATAAACCCTTGCGCATCCTTGCCAACAGCAAGAACCTGCGGAAGGCGTGCGACGAATTGGGGGTCGGATGGGGCAACCGTCAGGAATTGCTGCGCGCCATCTTTCGCGGACTCTTGGACAACGAAGAGTACCAAGAATACATGGCCACTGAGGAGCGTGGTTTCCAAGTTGATCGCGAGAGCCTGGTCCGGATGTTCCGCAAGCACATGGTCAACTTTGAGATGTTCCAAGACATGCTCGAAGAGGAAAGCATCTACTGGGTGGACGACCTCGATTTGGCCGCAAGCATGGTCATCAAGACCATCAAGACCATCAAGGAAGGCGACGAGGAAGTGAATGTGCTTCCCTTGTGGCGTGACGACGACGACGACAAGGCCTTCATGGAGGACCTCTTCACCAAGTCTTTGTCCCTTGGAGAAGAGAGCGAGGCGTTGATTCAGGAGGGTGCCCAAAACTGGGAGCTCGAGCGAATCGCCACGACGGACAAGATTTTGATGAAGATGGCTTTGGCAGAAGCCCAAACCTTTGAGTCCATCCCCCTCAAGGTGACCCTCAACGAGTACATCGAGCTCAGCAAGTACTACAGCACCCCCAAGAGCCACGGATTCATCAACGGCATCCTCGACCAGTTGTTTGCCAAGTTGAAAGAATCCGGCAACATCAAAAAGGTGGGCCGCGGACTCATCGAATGACATGCGTTTCGCCGCCGTCATAGGATGGATTGCTTTCTTGGTGTCCTGCGGCAACGACCGGGCTGTGCGCACAGATATGATCGTCATGCCGGCCACGGCCAGCACCGAAGGAAAGGCCAAGGTGGTGCGTCCGACCCTCGCATTTGCGGACACCGCCATGACGTTTGGCATTGTCAGTGAAGGGCACGTCGTGACCCACACCTTCTCGTTTGTCAACGAAGGCCCTGGCGATGCCCTGATCGCCGACGTTTCCACATCCTGCGGGTGCACCGTGCCCAAGACGTGGCCACGCAGCCCCCTCGCCCCCGGCGAAACCGGCACGGTGGAAGTGTCCTTCGACACCCACGACAAAACCGGCGAGCAAGACAAGGTCATCACGGTTGTTGCCAACACAGATCCCGGGGTCATTCGCCTGCACCTCCTGGGGAGCGTCCTCTCCCCCGACGGGCGCTGAAGATTCGCGTCCATCCTTCGTAAACTCGACGTGAGGGAGTTATTTTCGGCCCCATGATTTCACACCTTCTTCTTCAAGCCGCAGCAGGCGGTGGTGGCATGTCCACGTTGCTCATGTTGGCTGGCATGTTTGGCATCATGTACCTCTTCATGATCCGCCCTCAGATGAAACGCCAAAAAGAAGCCAAGGCCTTTCGCGACGCCGTCAAAAAGGGAGACCAAGTGGTGACCATCGGTGGCCTCCACGGCAAAGTGGTCTCGGTCAGCGAAAAAACCGTGGTCCTTGACTTTGAATCGGGCAAGGCACGCTTGGACAAAACGGCCCTTTCCCCCAACGGCACTGCCGAGGGTGAGGAGCTCGAAGCCAAGTCCTGATGCGCGGCTCGATGCCTCTGTGGATGGCCTTGGCCCCCGTGGTGCTGTTGGTGACCCTCTTGGGAGCGGACGTGGTGTACTTCGGCGAAGACAGTTCGTACGGTTCCAACCAAATCGCCCTGCTCCTTGCGGCCCTGTTTGCAGGTGCTTTGGGCATGGGCCGTGGCACCACTTGGACGGAGATCCGAGACGCCATTGCCCACAGCATTGGCACCGCCACAGAAGCCATCCTCATTTTGCTTTTGATTGGCGCCCTGTCCGGCACATGGCTGCTTGCGGGCATCATCCCCGCCTTCATCCACTACGGCATGATGATCTTGCAACCTAGCATTTTCCTGTTTGCGGCGTGCATCGTTTGCGCCGTGCTGTCCCTCGCGACGGGCAGCTCGTGGGGCACCGTCGGCACGGTGGGCATCGCCTTGGTGGGCATCGGCCAAGCCCTCGGTTTGGCGGAAGGCTGGGTCGCCGGAGCGATCATCAGCGGCGCCTACTTTGGGGACAAGATGTCGCCGCTGAGCGACACCACCAACCTCGCCCCAGCCGTCGCTGGGACCGACCTCATTACCCACATCCGCTACATGACCTACACCACGGGGCCCAGCATTGGCGTGGCCCTGCTCGTGTTCTTGATGGTGGGATTTGGAGGTGGTGCCTCGGAACAAGGTGCCCAGCTTGCCCCTGGTTTCGCCGAGGCCGTTTCTGGTGCCTTCTCCATTCACCCCGGCTTGTTTGTGGCGCCTGTTGCCGTGCTCATCATGATCGCGCGGAAGGTGCCTGCGGCCCCTGCCCTGTTTGTGGGAGTCCTACTTGGCGCCTTGACCGCCGTCGTCTTTCAGCCGGAGGTCATTCGCCAAATCGCTGGAGCCGACGTCGGCTACGGAGCCGCGTCCTACGTGGCGTCCATGCAAGCCATGGCCCTTGACGTGGCTGTGGTCACCGGCCATGATTTGGCGGACGAATTGCTTGCTAGCAGCGGCATGAAAGGCATGCTCAACACGGTTTGGCTCATTGTCTGTGCCATGACCTTTGGTTCTGTGCTTCAAGCGACAGGCATGCTTACGCGGATGACGCAGGCGCTCGTGGTGGGCGTCAACAGCACCTTGGGGCTCATTGGCCGAACCGTCGGCGCGTGCATGGCCTTCAACGTGCTGGCCTCCGACCAGTACATCGCGATTGTGGTGCCAGGCAAAATGATGGGCGAAGCCTACGCCGAACGAGGCTTGGCGCCCGAGAACCTGAGCCGCACCCTCGAGGACGCAGGCACCGTGACTTCCGTGCTCATCCCATGGAACACGTGCGGCGTGGCGCAAAGCGGCATTCTCGGGGTCGCGACGCTCGCGTACGCCCCCTATTGCATCTTCAATTGGGTGTCTCCCCTGATGACCATGTTGGTGGCGGGGTTAGGCTGGAATGTGCGTCGTTTGGCGCCACGTTCAGGCGCGACCCTTGGCGGTGAACCCGAGTGAGGTCCGATTGTTGAACCCGCATGACCTCGCATCCCGCCGCCGACGCCCGACAAGATGATTTGATTGTCACCGGTGCGTCTGAGCACAACCTCAAAAACGTGGATGTGGTCCTTCCGCGGAACAAACTTGTGGTGTTCACGGGGGTCAGCGGAAGCGGCAAGTCGAGCCTCGCGTTTGACACACTCTACGCCGAAGGACAGCGGCGGTTTCTGGAAACGCTGAGTGCGTATGCGCGACAGTTTTTGGGCGGCTTGAAGCGCCCCGACGTGGAGTCCATTTCGGGCCTCAGCCCTGTGGTGGCCATCGAGCAGAAAACCGTCTCGAAAAACCCGCGGTCCACGGTCGGTACCGTGACCGAGATCCATGACTTCTTGAGGCTTCTGTACGCCCGGGCCGCCGACGCGTTTTCGCTGGAGACTGGCGAACCCATGGTCCGGTACACGGACGACCAGATCGCTGAAAACATCCTCTCCCGCTTCGAAGGCCAGAAACTCTTGCTGCTCTCCCCCATGGTCCGAGGCAGAAAGGGCCACTACCGAGAGCTGTTCGAACAAATCATGCGCCTCGGCTACCTCCGCGCCCGCGTCGACGGCCAACTCGTGGAACTCGAGTCCGGCTACAAGGTTGACCGCTACAAGGTGCACGACATTGAGGCCGTCGTGGACCGCATTGTTGTGAGGTCCCAGGACGCGGAGCGCATTTTGAAGTCGGTGCAGACGGCCCTGTCTTTGGGCAAAGGGGCCATGGCGGTCATGCCCCTCGACGGAGACACGCCCGTGCACTTTTCACGGAACCTCATGTGCCCCACCACCGGACTTGCCTACCCTGAGCCCGAACCCAACCTCTTCAGTTTCAACAGCCCATACGGGGCATGCCCCACGTGCAACGGCCTGGGCAAGGTGGCCCAGGTGGACCCTGAGACATTGTTTCCGGATCCAAGTGTGAGCGTGAAAAAGGGCGGCATCGCCCCGCTGGGCAAATTGAAAGACAACCTGACCTCTCGGATCGTGGAAGCCATTTTGGCCTCGCACAACCTGCCGCTGACCACCGCCGTGGGCAAGATTCCAGAGGAGGTCATGGGCCAAATTCTGTACGGCACGGACCGGGACGTCAAACTGCAAGACCGCGGCGGCATCCGAGGCGGCACCGTGCCCTTTGAAGGGCTTGTTGCGGCCATTGTTCGCTCTGCCGAAAAAGCCAAGTCCATCCCCCTCCGCCGGTGGGCACGGTCGTTCATGCACAAAGTCACCTGCCCCACCTGCAACGGCGCGCGACTCAAGGCCACGAGCCTGCAGTTTCGGCTTGGGGGACGGGACATTGGAGAGCTTGGCCGCATGGACCTTTACGAGCTCGCCTCGTTCCTCGAAGAACTCGAGCCCCAACTCACGGAACGTCAGGCCGAGATTGCAAGAGCACCTTTGAAAGAGGTGCGCGCGCGGCTGGGATTTTTGCTGGACGTGGGTTTGGGCTACCTCAGCTTGGACCGACCCACTCGCAGCATCAGCGGTGGCGAAGCCCAACGCATCCGACTGGCCACCCAAATTGGAAGCCGCCTCACCGAGGTCCTCTACATCCTTGACGAGCCGAGCATCGGACTCCACCAACGGGACAACCGAAAACTCATTGACAGCCTGTGCGCCCTGCGCGACGCAGGCAACTCGGTGATCGTCGTCGAACACGACGAAGACATGATGCTCGCCTCCGACCACCTCGTCGACATCGGCCCGGGTGCGGGCGTTCACGGCGGCCAAATCGTCGTGCAGGGGCCACCCCAAAGCCATTTGGACTCCGATTCCATCACGGCGCAATACCTCAACGGCGTCAAAACCATTGCTGTGCCCAAAAAGCGCCGGAAAGGCCACCGCAAGAACCTCATCCTGAAAGGTGCCACCGGCCACAACC
>PKDW01000108.1 GCA_002863145.1 Flavobacteriales bacterium | reverse complement strand
CTTACACGGATGCGGTTCTTGTGGCGGTGGGGTCGCCCATCGAGGTGCCCAATGCGTTTTCGCCCAACAACGATGCGTCCAACGACACGTGGAACATCTATGGACTGTCCCAGTTCCCCACGTCGACCATCGAGGTGTTCGACCGTTGGGGCCAAAGCGTGTTTCGTTCCGTGTCCTATCCCAATCCTTGGGCGGGCAAGAACCGGGGAGTGGATGTCCCTGCAGGCACGTACTACTACGTGATTCACCTGAATGAACCGAATGCCAACCTCGCCCCTGTTACGGGGCATGTCGCTGTGATCCGATGAGCATGAAACACCTTTTGACCTTGGCTTTGGTGTCCGCGTGCTGGTCTGCGCAAGCGCAGTTTGTAGGGACGCGGTCCTTGTTTTTGATGTCCAATTTGTTGGACAACCCGGCGGCTGCGGGCAACTCGCCCTGTTTGGACATGCGTATGGGGGTTCGCTCTCAGTGGACCGGATTTGAGGGCGCGCCGTTGACGAGTTTCGCCTCTCTGTCGGGGCGGTTGGGCCAAGGCACGACTTTGGCACATGGGATGGGGGGCTACGTGATGACCGATGCAATCGGCCCTTGGTCCAACACGAGGTTCAGCCTTGCGTACTCCACCAAAATCCGACTCACCACGGGCGCCCGGCTGAGCGCAGGGATTGGCTTGGGGATGGTCCAGTACCGCTTGGATGTGGGCAGCCTGCAGTTTCCCGAGGTGGCTGCCACCGATGATCCGGCGTTGAGCGGCTCAGCGACGGCGCAAACGGTGTTTCCGACGATGGATTTTGGGTTGTGGTACGAAGACAAACTCAATTTCGCGGCATTCAGCATTCAAAACGTCACAGCGACCACCTTGGCGGACATCGCGGCCACCACATCTTCAGGACGGACGGCGGTGTTGACGGGGGGACGGTACATCAAACTGGACCGGCGGTTTGCCTTCCGCCCCGCGCTTCAAATGCGAATGGCTTCTGGACTGCCGGCGGCCATCGATTTTCAGGGCACATTCAGCATGGACGACCGCATTTCGATGGGTTTGGGCTACCGTTCAGGCTCCGCATTGGTCGGGGTCATGAACCTGAAGTTGTTCGAGTCCATGGCGGTGGGGTATGCATATGACTTTGGGGTCTCTGCGCTGAATGTGGTGGGACGAAGCTCTCACGAAATCGTGATTTCATTGACGGCGTGTGACAAGGACGACCCGTTCTTCGGCACAGGAGGCCGTTGCCCCGCATACGACTGACATGCATGACACGTTGTCCAAGCGATTGCTCTTTTTGGCTGCCGCCGCCATCGTGGTGGTGACGCTTGGATACACCCAACACCTTTCCTCCATCATCCGCGAGGAAGAGCAGCGGAAGGTGGATTTGTGGGTGGAAGCGGTGAAGCAGCGGGCGGAGCTTGTGACCTACACCCAAACCCTGTTCGAAGACCTCGGCGCAGAGGAGAAGAAGCGCGCCGACCGGCTCGCCTCTGCGTACCGGTTGATTCAGGAAGCTCCCGATGGAACGGATTTGACCTTCGCGGGCGATTTCTTGGTCAACAACAACACGGTGCCCGTGCTCATCACCAACAAAGCGGGAGACGTGGTGTACAAAGTCAACGTGGATCCGCCGCCCGCAGGCGTGGCTGAGCCGGCATACTACGACAGCATTCGGCGCACCCAAATGAGCCGGAATCCACCCATCCGTTTCGAAGAGGTGGGCCAAACCATCTACTACGCCGAAAGCGTGCGCCTGCGCAAGCTGCGAGAGGCCATGGACGAGCTCATCGAGTCCTTCATTTCAGAAACCGTCATCAACAGTGCGTCCGTACCGGTATTGTTGATTGACTCAACGGCCACGAGGGTGGTCAAGTCTCAAGGCATTGACGTGTCGAAACTCGACACTCCCGAGAAATTGCAAGCCCGCTACATGGCGATGGCCGAGGACAATCCACCCATTCCCGTGTATTTGCCTGGGGAGGGTTGGCACATCGTCTTTTATGAGGAGAGTGCGGTCTTGACCCAGCTGCGCTATTTCCCCGCCGTGCAATTGCTGTTGATCGCGGCGTTTTTGCTCGTGGCTTACCTCGTGTTCTCCGCCTCGAGGCGGGCAGAACAGAACCGGGTTTGGGTGGGCATGGCGAAGGAGACGGCGCACCAGTTGGGCACGCCATTGAGTTCACTGATGGCGTGGTCCGAGTTGCTCGCGGCAAAGGGCGTGGAGAAGGAAGCGCTGCAAGAAATGGACAAAGACCTCGCCCGACTGCAAGTGGTGACGGAGCGCTTTTCCAAGATCGGCTCGGAGGCCACACTCAAGGAGGACAACCCCCTTGAGGTGGTTCGAGAGACCGCGGACTACATGCGTCCCCGCGTGAGCAAACACGTGGAGATGGTGCAGGAGCTGGGCCCTGATGCAGGACGATTGATGCTCAGCCGCCCCTTGTTCAGCTGGGTGCTTGAAAACCTGATTCGAAACGCCGTGGACGCCATGGATGGGGAGGGGGTGCTCACCGTGCGGGCGCATTGGCGGGAAGATGCCTTCACCATCGAGGTGGAGGACAACGGCAAAGGCATGACCAAGGCGGTGGCGAGAAAAGTGTTCGATCCTGGCTTCACCACCAAAGAGCGCGGCTGGGGTTTGGGCCTGTCACTCGCCAAGCGCATTGTGGAAGAGGTTCACGAAGGCCAAATTCTCGTGGTGTCCTCCGAACCGGGCAAAGGCACGTGTTTTCGGATGGTGTTCCAGGCGTGATCGTCCGTCATCGGACGATGAGGATGCGCCCCACTTTTTGTTCTCTGTAGAACACGCCGTCTTCTCGGTATTCCCACTTCACGATGTATGGGTACCATCCATCGGGCAAGTAGTGGTCTCCGTTGCCCAAATCCGGCGCCCCGCCATCCCAAGGTCGATCCGCGTCTTCGGTGGACCAGACCGGCTCTCCCCACCGGTTGAAGACCTTGAAGGAGAAGGCGTCCCATTCGCAGCTGCTCTCGATTCGGAACCCCTCATTCAGCCCGTCTCCGTCCGGGGTGAAGGCATTGGGAATCCACACATGACATCCGCAGTATTCCTCCTCCACTTCGGCGAGGGCCACCGACGAACCACAAGTGTTGGTCGCGGTGATGTAGTGTTCGCCCCCCGCAACGTTGTTTTCAAACCCGGAAGCGCCTTCAGTGGACCACGCCAAGGCGAAGGGAATCTCATAGGGGTCGGTGTCGAGGACGGGAAGCAGCTCCACAAGCACTTCGGTCGAGTCGCCAATGCAGATCAAGGGGTCCACGGCCGAAGCCACGACGTTGAGGTTGGGGAGCACTTCCACATGCATCGAGTGGGTGTCCATGCAACCTGTGGCGTTGTCACGCACTTCAATGAGGTATTCGCCTTCGTCATAGGCGCTGTAGCCCGCAGTGGCAGCATCGTTGTTCACACTCCAAACCCAGGCGCCGATGGGGTCGTCTGTTTGGGTGGGCCACACAAACGAATACGGGGCATCCAACACACATCGAGACACGCTGTCGGGCTGCGAACCCACCGTGGGCGTCGGCCACCAAGTGACGTATGCCGTGTCCGATTGGGCGCACTCGCCGAGCGTGACGTTGGCCACAAAAGGACCTTCACCCATGGACGCCACGACGGGCAGGTTGGCGCCATTTCCTCCCACGTTCCAAGTGAGCGCATCCACGTTGCCTGTGATGCTCAGCACGGCCACTTCTTCGTCACACAAGGGCGGCGGGTCCACCAACCCCGTGACAATGGGAGGAAGCATGGTGTAATTGAACGACTCGGTGCTTTCGCATCCGTTGTCGTGGATGAGGTTGGCTTGGTACACTCCCGCGCCTGCCTGATTCAGGTTGGTGGTTCCTGTGGGCAGGTCCCACGAGGCCACAGAGGCGTCGTTGAAGACGTTGAAGCTGACGACCCCGGTGGATTCCCAGCACAAGTTGTTGGGGGTCGCGGTGAACGCGCCTTCAGCCAAAGGGAGCGCCTCGATGACGATGGATTGAGGGTCAGACTCGCAACCATCGACGATGGAGGTGGCGCTGAAGGTCCCGCCTTGGCTCACGTTGAGCAGGGGTGAGCTGGAGTTTTGCCAGGAGGCGGTGGCTCCCTCGGAAGGAACAGCCACGACTTCTATGGGTTCCCCATCACATATGACGACGGGTCCTGCGGTTGGCTCAGCATCGACGGAGAAACTGACATCGGGCAAGGCTTGGAACGTCACATCCACTTGAAGTTGGGCGCTGCACACCCCAAGTGTGGCCGTCACATCGTGAGTGCCTGCAACCGTGGTGACGCTGGTGGCCCCTTCAACCCCATCCCAGGCGACGGTTGCGCCAGGGGCTGCTGTGGCTTGCAATACGGCCTCCAGCGCCCCACAAACCACCAGGTCGGGATCCACCAACAATTGGAGGGCAGGGTCCAATACGTCGATGTCGAAGGTCTCGTTCGTGGGGCAACCCTCGGCATTGAAGCCAGTCATGGGGTAACTGCCGGCGGTGGCGACCGTCAACACGTCGTCGTTGTTGGCATCCCAAACGGCGTCCACCGTTTGACCCAAGGGCTGGGCCGTGAAATCCAAATCACCCCCAACACATCCCTCCAAGGGAGCGGGTTCCTGCACGGTGAGGCCATTCAGGTACGACGAGTAATAGAAGGAGCTCTCGCAGAACGACTGCGGATTGGAGAGTCCGCCGGTGCTGCCGGTGAAACCCCAATAGACAAGCGGGTCTTCATCGAACACGTCGTTGACGAGATCCACCGTCAAGCTGTGTCGGAGGCTTCCTGCGAAATAGACCTCCAACAGGGTGGTTGCGGGGTCCCAAACGATGTTCAGTGGGTAGTCCAAGCCTGTTTCGATGTTGGCGGCAGTGGGGTGGGCTTGAACCGCGGCGGACAATTCGTTGGGCGTCAGGTGTGTCAGAGACCCGTCTCTAAAAATTGCGATGTGATCCTCTGAGGGGTCATTTTGGTTGGGCCCTGTATTCGGGGTTCCATCGTTGGCGAATGTGTCGAATTCAATGGCCAGCGAGTTGGTGGCAAACACGCCGCCCGGGCCTGCGGAACCATAACCGATTTGGGCACCATTGACAGACAAGGGGCCTGTACCAAGGTTGGAAATTTGCTGAAGAACAAAGCACACGCCGTCCGCCCCGTCATCGCTTCCGCCAAAATTCATCTCGAAATCCAGCTGAAAAGGCGCACCCAAATGCAAGGGGCATTCATGCCAAGCCGCACTTCGCTGGTTGATGATGTTGGGGGTGAGCTGAACGCAACCCGCACCGCCCGGGAGGGCGTCCCCGACAAAACTCCATTGTCCCCACGCAGGAAGCGCAGCATAAAAAATCAAGAAACCGAAGGAGATGAGGAAACGCATCAAAGGGTCAGAGGTTGCGGATGATGTCCACGATGCGCTCTGTGGCGTGACCGTCCCAAAACGGGGGCACGACCCCTTCTTTGGGGTTGTCGATGGCGTGCATGACGTCGGCGACAATGAGCTCGGTCAACATTTGGTTGGTGCCAAGGGTCGTCGTGCTTGGCCGCTCCGTGTTGGGACGGAGGGTGATGCACGGCACTTGCCGGTAAGTCGTTTCTTCTTGGATGCCTCCCGAGTCGGTGACGACAGTTTTGGCCTTGGAAATCAGGTGCTGGAAAGCGAAGTAGTCCATGGGCGGCGTCCGTTTCAACCCGGGATGCTCGAGCACATCGGCAAGCCCAAACGACGCCAAGTTCTTCTGCGTTCTTGGGTGGATGGGGAAGACCACGGGCGCGGAGGCACAGAGGTTTTGGAGGAGGTCGACGATGAACTGGCATCCCTCCCGGTTGTCCACGGTGGCGGGCCTGTGCATGGTCAGCAGGTGGAAATCCTCTCCCGCACCCAAGCCGAGGTCGGAGAGGATGGGGCTTCGATCGATTTGGGGTGAGAAGTGCACCAAGGTGTCGATCATGGTGTTGCCCACGAAGTGCACATTGTTGCTTTGGTCGAGGCCCTCGTCTTTCAGGTGGGTCATGCCGGAGTCTTCCGTGACGAAGTGGTGTGCACTGAGCTGGTCGACCAAAATGCGGTTGATTTCCTCCGGCATGGAGCGGTCAAAACTGCGCAGACCCGCCTCGAGGTGGCCCAATGGAATCCCGAGCCGTTGGGCGGCAAGCGCACCGGCAAGCGTGCTGTTCACGTCGCCAGGCACCAACACAAAGTTTGGCTTGACCTTTTCCATGACCTCGACCAGCTGGGTGGTCATGTGGGCGAATTGCAATCCCGAGGAGCCGGAGTGCAACTTCAGGACGTGATCGGGTCGCAGGTCAAATTGGTCAAAAAAGACCTGCGACATCGCCTTGTCGTAGTGCTGCCCGGTGTGGACCAAGGTGAGTTTGGCCCCGGGGACCTCCTCAAGCACCTTGCGAAAGCGCGTCACCTTGATGAAGTTGGGACGCGTACCGATGACAATGAGAAGGTGCATGGATTCGGTTCAGTGGGTGGTCTGCGGCCCCAATGTATGAAGCAGTTCGCTGTATTGGTGGGCAAGCGCCTCCCGCTGGAAGCGTTCGGGGGAAGCGTGGCCCGTTCGGCCGGCGAGGGCCTGTTGGATTTGGTGTGCAAAACCTTTGTCGTCTTCCATGCCACAAAGGTCAAACCCCCAAGATCCCAACAAGCGCTCGAGGTCACTGTCGAGGGCGCCTCCGGCAATCAAAGGACGTCCCGTGGCGAGGTACTCAAAGGCTTTGCCTGGGATTGTGCGGCGGCCGGTCTCGTTGTTGTTTTGGAGAATCACCAAGGCATGGCATGGCGACATCGCCTGGGGAACCGCGTCGTGGGAGACGCTCCCGGCGAATCGCCACGCGTCCGAAGGGAGGGTTCGCTCCAGTTCGGCTCGGATGGCGGGGTCGAGGGCGCCGTAGAGGACCAAATGCAAAGGCCGGGTGGTTTCGGGACGGGCGTTGTGGTCTCGGATGGCACGCCACAGCCCGGGGGCGTTCCGGCTTCCATACAACGATCCAAAGAAGCCAAGCACAAAGGATCCGTCTTCAGGCGCGTCTTCAAGGTCAAAGCCGTCAGCAGCGTCATATCCATTGGGAATCCAGACGCCTTTGGAGTCGTTGTCTTGCAAGGGACGTCCGAGGATGGACACGGCGGCTGAGGGCGCGGTGACCACCACCCGGTCTGCGTGTTCGACCACCTTCCGTTCCATGGCCTTGTGCCGGGCACGGCTCCGTGCAGTCAAATTGAAATCGTCCAAGTAGTCCATGTCAGACCACGGATCGCGGAAGTCCGCCACCCAGGGAATGTCTGGAAAGGCCTGTTTCAATCCGAGGGCAATCAAATGGGTCGAATGCGGAGGTCCTGTGGAGACAATGGCGTCCACCGGAGCTTCAGCGAGGCGCTTCTTCAGCCGCCGAATGGAGGGCCGAATCCAAAACATGCGCGCATCCGGGATGAACACGTTGCCCCGAACCCATTGGACGAACCCGCCTGATTTGTTCTTTCTCGAAGGGCTGGAAGAACTTCCAAACCGGTTTTGGGACCGCCCCAATTTCAAGGCGTCGAGCCACGAAGCGGGCTCAAAGATGGGCCCCCTCCACACTTCAGTGTCGGGAGACACGTCCGACTGCAGCCCGGGATCCAACGCCGGGTAATGGGCTCCATCGGGGGCGTAAACCACTGGAGACCAATTGTATTTGGGCAAATACTTGGCAAACTTCAACCAGCGCTGGACCCCTGCGCCTCCCGAGGGAGGCCAGTAGTAGGTCACAATCAACACGCGCTTTTCAGCCATGACTTCAAAGCTAAGACGCGCAGAACCATGGTGAACAAAGAGAACTGACTTACATTTGCGCCTTCCTTGCCTAGAAGCCCGGGTGGCGGAATTGGTAGACGCGCGCGACTCAAACTCGCGTTCCGCAAGGAGTGTGGGTTCGATTCCCACCCCGGGTACAGAGAAAGCCTCGCATCATGCGGGGCTTTTTTGTGTCAATTCGCGTCAGTCTTGTCAGGGATGACCGGGCCAACCAAGTCACACAGGGTCAGCCAACCGAGCAGGCGTCGTCCCGGCCCCAAATGCGGCGGGTGCGCGCCACGAGCGCGTAACCCCAACCGGGCACAAGGCGCAGCAACCAGCGCCATGGGCCCTTGGCGTGCGACGCCAAGGCATGGAGCCCCTTGTGTCCCACATGGACTTGGCCATGGACATCGACGACGACCACCCCAAGAAGCGGGGGCGTGGTCCATTCCGAGGGCAGGGCGCTTTGGGCATCCTCGCTTTGCAGCGGAACACATTCAACTTCAGGCATATGCCGCCGGACCCATTGAACCGAGCGCTGACAAAGGTGGCAGGGTCCGTCGTAGTATAGCTTGGGCGCGTTCACCCTGTAAATGTATATCGGTACATTGCCTTCATGAAAACCACGCTTCGCCACGCTGTGTTCGGCGCCTTGTTCACCTTCACCTTGGCCGCCCAGGCCCAGCTCACCCAACCCAATCTGCCCGATCACGGGTTCTCCTTCGTCTATGGCGTGACCAACGTTCAACCTGAGGGGTTTGATTGGTCCGCGGCACTCTCCATCCAGACCGTGAATTTTGACTTCGTTCCAGCGGACAGCACCGCGTATGCAGATCTTTTCAACGATGCGGATTTTTCTCAGCAAACGCCCGGTCAAACGGGTGGAATCAATCAGGCATTCTACGAATACAACACGGACTATTTTGGGCTTTGGGGAGGTGTCGATGGTGCGTCGGGCGCACAAGTTGTGCACCCAGAAGTCGTGGAATATTTGCCCTACCCCATGGAGGTTGGCGATGTTCACCAGGATTCACTCGTGTTTGATTTCATGGTGTCGGGACTGGCTTACGTCCGCGATTATTCGGTGAACATGGAGGCGGTTGAGGTGGGCACCTTGACGCTTCCGGGAGGTCAGGTGTTTGAGAACACCATGCGCATTCAAGCCAATACGGCCGTGTTTGACAGCAGTGTGGCTTCCAGTAGCGGCATTCTGACGGAGGGGTTTCAGTATTGGGCCCCGGACATGCCGCTCCCCGTCGCCCAAACCTACACGTACACCCAAGTCAGTGACGGTGAAAATTCGGTCATTTTCTCGGGCGCTGAATTTTTGGTCGATGCGGCAGCAGGCTTTGACCTGCCCCTTGCGGCGTCGCTCGATGCCTATCCTTCGCCTGCGAAGCACACCCTGAATGTGGTGGCCAAGGCGGGATCGTGGGTTCACGTTCACAACCTCCAAGGCCAAACTGTCGAGCGCCGTCAGCTCACCTCAGATCGGGAGACTTGGGACGTGTCCACATGGCCCGCAGGCTTGCATTTCCTTCAAGTGGAGGGCTCACGCACCACGCGACGCGTCCTCATCACGCTTTAAGCGGTTTGGTTGAGCCTTTTCGTCGGGCGTGTCAATACGCTCGCGCGTCGTTGCCTTCCATGTAATACACGAAGGCTTTGTTGACGACCCGGTGTCCGCCAGGCGTCGGGAAGTCGCCCGTGAAGTACCAGTCGCCGAGGTGGTCGGGGCACGCTTCGTGCAGCCCCTCAACGCTTTGGAAGATGATTTTCACCTCCGACTGCATGCCCGTAGGCGTGAGCAAGTCGCTGATGCGGTCGCTGATTTCCTCGTCCGTGAAGGGCGCATATATGGCCTTGACTTGGTTGACGTTCTCCTTGAGCGGGAGCGTGAGTTGATGCTTGCACGCCTCATAGGTCTTTTGAAGGACTTCTTCCATGCCTCGCTCCTTGAGCAGAGACACAGCCGCTTGGAACGCAATGAAATCGCCCATTCTGGCCATGTCGATGCCGTAGCAGTCGGGGTAGCGGATTTGGGGTGCACTGGAGGCCACCACGATGCGCTTGGGGCCAAGCCGGTCGAGGATGCGGAGGATGCTCTTTTTCAAGGTCGTGCCGCGGACGATGCTGTCGTCGATGACCACCAAATTGTCGACCCCACGCTCGACCGTGCCGTAGGTGATGTCGTACACGTGGGCCACGAGGTCGTCACGCGAGCTGTCTTCTGTGATGAACGTGCGAAGCTTGGCGTCCTTGATGGCAATTTTGTCGATCCGTGGCCGTTCGTTCAAGATCGATTCAATTTCCGCGTGGTCGGGGTCGGCGCTCAGGCCTTTGATGCGCGCAATCTTGCTTGTGTTCAAGTGCTCCTCCAAGCCGTGAATCAGGCCGTAAAATGAGGATTCCGCGGTGTTGGGGATGAAGCTGGTGACCGTGTGGTCCAAATCGTGCTCCACCGCCTCGAGCACGCGCGGAACGATGGCGCTTCCCAGGGCTTTTCGCTCTCGGTAAATGTCGGCGTCGTTTCCGCGTGAGAAGTAGATGCGCTCGAAGCTGCACGCCTTGCGTTCGCCTTCAGGACGAATCTCTTCGAGGTGGGCCTTGCCATTCCGCTGAATGATCAACGCAGAGCCGGGGTCCACTTCTCGAATCTGGTCGGCGGGCACGTTGAATGCAGTCTGGATGACGGGGCGTTCCGAGGCGGCCACGACCACGTCGTCGTCTTCGTACCAAAAGGCAGGTCGAATGCCGTTGGGGTCACGCATCACAAAGGCGTCTCCGTGACCCGCCATGCCGCACATGACGTAGCCACCGTCAAAGTCGGTGGAGGCGCGCCGCA
>PKDW01000109.1 GCA_002863145.1 Flavobacteriales bacterium | reverse complement strand
ACGCGGCGATGAATGAGCTCCATCACTTCAGGAACGCTCAAACCAACGGCCTCATCTTCGTGATGCACACCATTGTTATTGCCATTGCTGTGCCCATTGCCATTGCTGTGCCCATTGCCATTGCTGCGTCCGTTGCCGTTGCTGTGGGCGTTACCGTTGCTGTGTCCGTTGCTGTGTCCGTTGCCATTCGCTTTGACGGAAGCCATTGCCGGCACTGTAACCATGCTGTCCACGGCCACCAACTTGCCCATGGTGAGTGCTACATCAGTAAACTCTGCCCATTCCTCACCTAAGTCGCCCACAGTCAAAACTGCCTTGGCGTCACCACGAAGCAACACAAGCGCTGCTTGCAGTGGTGTTTCAGAGCGCAAAATATCGCACCCCTCACGCAGCAGAACGTCAGTCAATTCTGTCGGCACGCCGAGTCCGACAATAAGGATGGATTTTTTTTTCATGGAAAGGGATACTGAATTAAGAACACCTTTATGCCGTTCAAGTTCGAATTCCCGCAACTCGGGGTACCAAACCCGTGTACGCTAGCATGACCTGCTATCTTTACGACACGAAAGATTGCCCCATGCTCCGTGTTTGCTGTTCTGAAACCCAAACCCAAGAAGACGTCTTGACGGACGTGTTGCTTGATGATGAATGGCACATTGTTTTGTTCAACGACAACCACAACACGTTTGACCACGTCATCGAGTGCCTCATCAGCTCGTGTGGACATGACGCCCTCCAAGCGGAGCAGTGCGCGATGATCGTGCACTTCAAAGGCAAGTGCAACGTCAAAAGCGGCAGCTACGATGAACTGGCCCCGATATATCAATCTCTTGCCGAAAAAGACCTGACTGTTGAACTGAAACCGTAAATTGAGAGAATGCTTTCAATGGTTTTGTTCTGTCGCCATATCCCTCTGCTTTGTGTGTCGATTGCGCTTCAAGTGGGCGCAATCCAAGCCCAAGTGTTTCACAATGTGGCCCCAGAATTGGGCATCACCCAAACCAATTGGAACGGCACATACGGGGCCGCAGTCAGCACCGCCGACTGGAACAACGACGGCTGGCCCGACCTGACCTTGGGCAGCTCCAATGGTCTCCTTCGAAGTTGGGTCAACGACCAGAACGGGGGATTTGACCTCGTGACGCTGCCATGGCAGATGGCCAGCGAAGTCAAAGCCATTGTGTGGCTGGATTTGGACAACGACGGGGACGACGACTTGTTTGTCCAAGAGGCGAACGGCACATGTGGCCTCTTTAGGAACGACGGACTGGCCTTCGCAGACATGACCAACGCCTCTGGCATGGGTTCAGGGCTGCCGCAAGACTTCACAGAAGCTGCTGGGGTCTCTTTTGGCGACATGGACAACGATGGCGACCTCGATTTGCACTTGTGTCGCTACCTCGAATTCCCAATGACAGCAACCCCAGCCGACAGGAATGTCTTGTTGAGAAACGAAGGGAATTTCGTGTTCACCAATGTGAGTGCATCGTCCGGCATCGACATCCACCTGCGACTGAGTTTCCAAAGCCTTTGGTGGGACCACAACGGCGATGGTTGGCAGGACATCTTTGTCATCAACGACAAGAATGGCGCGAACGCGCTCTTTCAAAACCAAGGCAACGGCACCTTCATTGATGTCGGACCTGAATACAACATGGACTTGGTCATGGATTGCATGTCTGCCTCGCTTGGCGACATGAACCAAGACGGACTGCAAGATTTGTTCCACACCAACACCCACTTTGGGGGCGATGGCTTGGGTTCCAAGCTTCTCGTTCAAGGGCAGGGCCACGCGTTCGACGAGCTTTCGATCAATCATGGATTGAATTTTGACCGATTCTGTTGGGGGGCGTTGTGGATGGACGTGGACAACGACACCGATTTGGACCTGTTTGTCGCGGAGCACGATTTCCTCTCGCCTTATGGCGAGAATTACCTCTACGAGAACCACGGGCCAGCATCATCCTTCGCCTTTGAGCCCTTCGGAACAGAGGTGTACGACACCGACTACCTCAACTCCCATGTTGTGGCGTCTGCCGACTTTGACCGCAACGGATGGATTGATTTTGTCGTGCACAACATCGGCAACCACGTGGTGCGAATCTGGATGAACAGCGGGTTTGACGACGGCCACGAAAGCATTGGCATTGCCCTGGAAGGAACCCTGAGCAACCGGCCGGCCATCGGAAGTCAAATCGACCTCGTTACCGAGGGTACGGTCCAGTCGAGGATTGTGCATGCCGGCGAGAACTACCTCAGCCAAGAGAACGAGGTTGAGTTGTTTGGGTTGGGAGACCAAACGCCACAAGAAGTCATGGTGTCCTGGCCGTCCGGGCTCCAAGAGCGTTTTCTCGCGACCACGCATGGCTTGACCCCCATGGGGCAACACGTGTTGTTGGAAGGCCATTCTCCCTGCCCCCAGACAGAAGTCGAACACGTGGTGTGCAGCAGCCCGGCAGCCCTCGACTTGGCCCCGGAAATCCTTTTCCCTTTTGTGGGGCACTGGCAGAACGAGGCCGGACAATCCATCGATGTGGCCAACAACTTTCAATGGGAGCCCAGCATGGGTGACATGGTCATGCATGCAACATGGAATGGCCTGACCACATGCAGCGTGACGCACCACATGGTGTTTGAACCATTGTTCGGCGACTTTGACTTGAGCGGGGCTGTTGGGACTTCAGACGTCCTGCCATTGCTCTCTGAAATCTCCTGCGTTGAAGCGTGTGCAACCGACCTGAATGAAGATGGCACCGTGGGCATCGGAGATTTGCTGTTGCTGCTGGCCTTGGTGGGTCAAACCTGCGACTGACGCCGGAGGTGCAGCTCAAACACCAACGCGTACAGTCCTCCGGACACCCACAACATGGTGGCCATCGCACCTGCTGCGCCCACAATGCCCCACACGGGGATTGCCCACCAACACAAGGGGATGGTCGCAGCAAGAGCCGCGCCGTTTACGTAGGTGTTCAAATCCGCCCTCCCCACTGCGGAAAGCAAATGGCCGTAGGGGACACGCAACCAATGCGCCCCAAGCGATCCGAGGAGAAACACCCGCATGACCGTGGCGCCTTCCGCGTACGACGCACCGAAGACTGTCAACAGCCATGGTGAAAGACACCACAGCACCCCAAGTGCCGCAAACGACAGCAGCCCGAAAGTTTTCCAATAGCCACGCATGTACGCACGGAGGGCCTGAGGATTGTCCTTTTGGTGTGCATTCTTGACAAAATCAGTGGCGGCCAGAAATGGGCAACACAGAGGTGGCCATGGGGATGAGCAACGCCACCCGATAGACGGCCACCGCCGAGGCCTTCTCCCCCACCAAATGACCAATGAGGAAGACGTCGACGGAGTAAAATGTTTGGGCCAACAAGGCGCCCACGGTGGTGAACACCCCGTAAGACCAAAATCCCACATGCCTCGAATCAAGGGCCTCCCATCGCCAGCCAAGCAAGCCCATTTTGAAACCGAATCCCAACGCGGCCAGCAACGGCGCCAAGGCAACCGCGACGGCGTATCCCAAGATGCCAATGCCCAACGTCAAACCCACCGTGGCGGTGACCAAAATCAAGGCATACGTTACATCAATGCGGGCGGAGATGTGATTCAAGTGCATGGACCGTGCATAGCTCTTGACGTACTCCATGATCAAGGTGGTCAGCACCACAAAAGACACAATGCGAAAGGCCGCCACGCTTTCAGGAATGGCTCCGCACAACAGGGATGCAAGCAACTGGAGCAACACGATGAGCCCAACGGAGGCCACGACACCCCGTGAAAAAGCATAGGCAAACAGTGTTTTTTTCGCACGTTGCCCCGCAGCATCCGAAGCGTATCGCAGAAACGCCTGGTAGGCGCCAAATCCCATGAAGGGCACCACAGCCCCAACAAGATTCATGGCATAGGAATAGGCCCCGTATTCCCCCTCCGTGGTGTTTCTCGTCACGAACACCACCGCCGCAAATCCGAGCAACTTCGTGACGACGTTGGCCGCCATCATCCAGTGACCGTGGCGCAGCAAAAATGCCTTGACGTAATCGACCGAATTCACGCGTCAAACCAAGCTTGGGTCGCCAACAACAAGGTCAAGACGGAGGCTTTGTTCATGGCGTTCATCGTTGCAAAATCTCGAACCACAGTGGCTTCCAATGAAGGGTAATGTTTCATCCAAGGAGACAGCTGGCGAAACGTGTCGTGGTAAAAATGCTGAATTTCTGCGGAGGAATCCAACCACATCTCGATAGGAGACATCGATTTGGGGGTGCGCAAAGGCAACACACGGCGAAAACGCGCGCCCCAAAGGGCCCGTGCTTGTGCAAGACGGAGGCGCGCGCCGAGCACAGGCTTCGCGTTGTAGCGTTCCCAAACGTGATCCTTGGCTGCGGGAAATCGATCGGCCAACCACGTCAAATATGCCCGTTGCCCTTTCAAGATGTCAGGATGCAAACGAAGCGCGGCACGCACAAAATGTCCCGAGGTGAATGGAGACCACAACACCCCAAAAGCGGCCGTGCTGTAAGCCCCGGAGTTGGTGTACAAAAAACCCCTGTTGACCATCTTGAAACGCTGAACGTCGGGGGTTTCGCGCCATGCCTCTTCGGCTGCGCCGACGCACACGCCACGGGTGGCGGCATTCAACGTCATGGAATGGAGCACTTGCGATCCGCTGGCGCCCCATTTGTGGTTGTCCGTCAACAGGACGTTCGCCCCTTGCCCGGAACCAAGCAGCCCCATGTTGGGAAGCCGCTCCTTGGACAATGCGTGCCGATGGTGGGCACTGGCCAGGTGGTTGACACAGCCGTCGTACTCCCCGACCGATTCGATGTCCATCATGTACTTGCCGTGGCCAAGGTCATGGGCCCGATGCTTCCAGCCATGTTCTTGGGCCATGGACTCGCTGATGGATGCGTCCAGGGAGTCCTTGGCGGCGAAACACAAGGTGGACAAGGGCGCACCGTCGAGGTGTCGCGCTGTGGCCAAGGCGACCAAGCGAGAGTCCAATCCCCCACTGAGCAAGTTGTGCTGCACACAACCTGCATCACGGTTGACCGCCACCATCTGCGACACCGAATCGTGGAAGACTTCGTCGAGCAGGGACGTGGCTTCCTTGAACCCGTCGATGTCCCGCTCTATCTCATCCAAGGGCATGCGCTCTTTGGTGCTCACGGCGTCGGGCGTCCAGGTGAGGGTTTGGCCTGGCATCAATTTTCGCACACCTCGAATCAGCGTTCGGGCCCCAAGGATGCTCCCGTAGGTCAGCAACAATCCCGCTCCCTCCTCGTCTGGCGCGACCGGCACGTCATGGTCACGCATGAGTGCCACAAGCTCCTCCACACTGTACGCGAACAGAATGCCCCATGCGCAAGTCGTCCAGTACAGAGGATGTTGTCGCGCGACATCCCCGTGCAATTGCAACGTCTTCGCGTTGCAATCGCCGTGAACGCCTTGCAGTGGCCCTTCTGTTTCAGCGAATCCCGCCGCAGAGGCCACCGCAGACTTGAGTTGGGACATGGACTGAGGATCTTGCCAATCCCTGTCGGATGCATTCATCCACACCCCGTGGGCGCCAAAGATGCCATCTGTGTCCGCGTGAAGGGCGGCCTTTTGAACGGCATGAAGTGGCTTTCTGTAGGCCAAGGCCAAGTGGAAGCCCTCCACCCCCAGGTGGAGCGCACCCCCCGGCAACGCCACAGGCCGGGTCGCTGCGATGCCGTAGATGCCTGTCCTCATGACCGCAGGGTCAACTCAAAATTCTGCCAGCTGGCGTGCCGCTTCCAACGGATCTGCGGCGCGGAACACCGAAGAACCGGCCACAAGCACATTGGCCCCGGCTTCCACCAAGGCTTTCGCGTTGCCGTTGCCGACGCCACCGTCAATTTCAATGAGGACCTCTGAAGCACCCTCTTCTTCGAGCATGGCGCGCAAGGCGCGTGTTTTCGCGTAGGTCCGCTCGATGAAGGATTGACCTCCAAACCCAGGATTCACACTCATCAAACACACCAAGTCCAACTCGTTGGCCACATCGCGAAGGCCTTCGACGGGGGTGTGTGGATTCAAGGCCACCCCCGCCTTCATGCCTGCGGCACGAATGGCCCCCAGCGTGCGGTGAAGGTGGGTGCACGCTTCGGCATGGACGGTCAGCACATCTGCACCCAACTTGGCAAAGGTGTCGATGTAGCGGTCGGGGTCGACAATCATCAAATGCACATCGAGTGGCTTCTTGGCGTGGCGCGCAATGGCCTTCATGACAGGCATGCCAAAACTGATGTTGGGGACAAACACCCCGTCCATCACATCGAGGTGAAACCAATGGGCGGCAGAAGCATTGACCAACTCGATATCGCGTTGAAGGTTGGCAAAATCGGCGGCAAGCAAGGAAGGAGCAAGAAGATGAGCCATGTCACAAAGGTCAACAAGTGGGCTTCATTTTGGGTCGACCTGTGGGCAACGTGTGAAGAAGGTGCACCTTTGCACCATGTCCGAGGTCCGTCATCGTTCTCCTGAGCACGCTTCCCGCCCCGTGGTTGTGGGGGTGACGGGCGGCATGGCTGCCGGAAAAAGCTTGGTCACGCGGATGTTTGGCGCCTTAGGTGCTCCGACTTGGGATGCGGATTTTGCAGCCAAACAGCTGTACCAAACGGACGCCACCTTGCAACAAGCGACCCTCGATCGCTGGGGACCGCGCATCGCCAAGTTGGACGAATGTGGGCGCATGGTGGATGTGGATCGCGAAGCGTTGGCGGAGGTGGTCTTTTCGAGTCCCGATGAACTCGTCTGGCTGGAAGCGCAAGTCCACCCTGCCGTGGGACGTGCATTCTCCTCATGGCTCGAAGCCGAGACCCACGCCCGCGTGGTCATTCGGGAAGCCGCCATTTTGTTCGAATCGGGAAGCGGCGCCACATGCGATGTCACCCTCACTGTGGAAGCCCCCGAAGCCTTGCGCATTCGCAGGGCGCAAGACCGTGCAAGGCAACATGGTCAAGTCGTGCCTTCGGAGTTTGAGATCCAAGCGCGTCTCGCGCGACAGTGGACCGAAGCCCAACGCGTGTCCAAGGCGGACCATGTTCTTCGCAATGATGCGAAGGATGCGCTCCTTCCGCAAGTGCTGGCCATTTGGGCACTCTTGACCCAAGAATCGCATTGAACATTTGGGGAGGAAGGTGCTTTACTTTTGGCACCCCACATGGAACACCTGCAATCCCTTTTTGAACGGCAACAAAGCATGCTGCGCGCCATTCCCACAGCCTCGGAGCGCCGCAACCAACTTCAAGGCCTGTGGAACGCCGTGCTGGCGCACGAAGGCGCCTTGATTAAGGCGCTTGAGGCCGACCTCGGCAAGCCCCGTGAAGAGGTGCACTTGCAGGAGATTTACCCACTGAAGGCAGAGATTCAGCTTGCCCGTCGGCACTTGCGTGGCTGGATGGCTCCTCGGCCTGTGGACACTGGACTTGCGATGCTCGGCACGAGGTCCTTCGTGCAAGCGAATCCCAAGGGGCACATGCTCATCATTTCGCCTTGGAACTTCCCCGTCATTTTGACCCTGCGCCCGTTGGTCAGCGCCCTCGCCGCAGGAAACCGAGTGATCGTCAAACCTTCAGAACACACCCCAGAAACGTCCAAAGTCCTTGCGGCCATCGTATCCCGCGCCCTCCCCGAGGAGCACGTGGCAGTGGTCCAAGGAGGACCTGAAGTCAGTGCTTTCCTGACGTTCCTGCCCTTCCAACACATTTGCTTCACAGGTGGATCCAACATCGGGAAAAAGGTCATGAAGGCCGCCGCGGACAACTTGGCCTCAGTGACGTTGGAACTGGGCGGAAAAAGCCCGGCTGTGTTGGATGCCACGGCAAACCTTGCAGACGCCACCCGCCGCATGGCTTGGGGCAAATGCCTCAACAACGGTCAAGTCTGCATCGCGCCCGACTACGCACTCGTCGAGGAATCCATCTCCGAGCCTTTCATCACGGCGATGAAAGCGCGCTTCGCCGAAATGTATGGCGACGAGGAGGCCACGCAGTTGACTTCCGCACAGCGCTCACACATCGTCAACGACCACCATTTCCAGCGGATTGTGGGACTGATTGAAGACGCCGTCGCGAAAGGGGCCAACGTCGCCCATGGGGGCACGTGGGACAAAACGACCCTTCGCATTGCGCCCACAATTTTGGAGAATGTCACACTGGACATGAAGGTGATGCAAGAGGAGATTTTTGGCCCGGTGTTGCCTGTCATGACCTGGCGCGAACCCCAAGAAGTCCAACGGATTGTTCACGAGAACCCCCACCCCCTGGCCATGTACTTCTTTTCCAAGAACGACACCCAAATCGCAGAGTGGATGCGAACGATTCCCGCGGGAACAACGGGCATCAACGAAGTGGTCCTGCACGTGGCCAACCCCAACCTGCCCTTTGGAGGCATCCAAACCAGCGGCATGGGGCGGACCGGTGGCTTGGCGGGGTTCGAAGCCTTTTCCAACATGCGGTCTGTATTGAAGCAGACCTCCCGATTCAATTTGCTTCCACTGACCTTTCCACCATTCAACGGCTTGAGTTTGTCCCTTGCCCGTGTCGTGCAACGTTGGCTGTGAGCGGCTGATTCCTACCTTCGTTGACCATGCTTGTTCAAACGCATTTTCCCCGCAGCCTTTCCCGCGCCCGGTACGACCAGTACCTCGCATCAGGGTGGTTTCGTGGATCTGTGATGTTGTACAAAATGGACTTGTTGTGCATCGACGAACGTTTGTTCAGCGTGGTCAACATCCGCATGAACCTCGAGCATTACGCGCCCACCGCGCGCCAGCGCAAAGTCATGCGACGTGTGGAATCCCGATTCACCGTGACCTACGGCCATGCCCAGCCCAACGCCAACAAAGAAGCGCTCTACGCCCAACACAAAGCGAGATTCAAGGGGTTCATTCACAACACGCTGTCCGAGTACCTCAGTGCCGGATTCCAAGGCACCGTGTTCGACACCCGCGAAGTGTGCGTGTACGACGGAGACCGATTGATTGCAGTGAGCTACTTCGACTTGGGAGACCAAAGCATGGCCAGTTTGCTCGGACTCTACGACGAAGGGTATGGCAAATACAGTTTGGGAACCTACACCCTGCTTAAGGAAGCTGAATACGGGAAACGGACCGGGCGAAAGTGGTTCTATCCAGGGTACATCCTCGACCAACAATCCGACTTCGACTACAAGCTGAAGCTCGGGGCGATGGAGCATTACACCGCCAACAAACGGTGGGCGAAGCTGGAGAATTTCAAGCCCGAGACCACGACGTCCTTCAAAATCCGTGAAGCCACGGAAGCGCTGATGGCGGGATTGAAATCCCTTGGCTTGTACCCCAAGCCCTGGCTATACCCTTACTTCAGCATGGGGTACATGGGTCCGTGGAGTGCCTTTTTTCTGAGGCTGCCCGTCCCGGTGGAGCTGGGACATGACGTCGAGGGCATGTTGGTGGCGGGGGTTGACCCCGAGACTTCTGGGTACACCTTGATGCACATCCATCCATGCCCTGATGCATCGCAATTCTTAAACATGGAGCCTTCTTCCGAATTCCAAACGGGAGAAGCGTATCTGAACCATTTGTACCAAACCGGCGACACCCTGCTGGCCCAAGGTTCGTTGGACGACGTCCTCGAATTGGCCGCCCGCTGGGCACAACGCCCCGATGCCCTCTCCCCGCAATGCGATTGATGAGTTGGAATGTCAACGGCCTCCGCGCCGTGGTGAAAAAAGGATTCACAGACCAAATCGACGCCCTGGCGCCTGACGTTCTCGGGTTGCAGGAAACCAAAGCCCAGGACGACCAAGTGCGTGAAGCTCTGTTTGGTTGGGATTCCTACAAGGTGCACTCGAGCTCCGCAGTCAAAAAAGGGTATTCCGGAACAGCCGTACTCACGAAGCACAGCCCCCTGAGCATTCAAGCCGGCATTGGCGTGGAAGCCTTGGACCAAGAGGGACGGGTTCTTCGCCTCGAATTTGAGGATTTCCATTTCGTGACGGTGTACACCCCCAATTCCAGCTCGGGCCTCAAGCGCCTGCCTTTTCGCGGCACTTGGGACAAGGCTTTCAGGGATTACCTCAAAGAACTCGATGCGGACAAGCCCGTGATTTGTTGTGGCGATTTGAATGTGGCGCACGCGCCTATTGATTTGGCCCGGCCCAAATCCAATTACAACAAAACCCCAGGCTACACGCAAGAGGAAATCGATGGCATGAGCGCCTTGCTCGATGCAGGATTTGTGGACACGTGGCGCCGGGCCCATCCGGAGGACATCAAGTATTCGTGGTGGAGCTACCGAGGCGGAGCACGGGAGAAGAACGTCGGCTGGAGGCTGGATTATATGCTCGTCAGCGAACGCGCCCTTGCACAGACTTCTGCCCCGCAGATTCACAACGACATCCACGGCAGCGACCACTGTCCGGTGTCGCTCGAGTGGCAGGGATAAACCCCGCACCCACGCGCATCAATTCTGGATCTGGTCATGGAGAAGGCGGCTGCTTCTTGCCTTCAAAAACATGAAGCATACAACATGCGCTTTGGCGCTGGCCTCGGCCATGACCGCAGGTGGCCCCTGGATTTGGGCACAGTGTCATGCAGACCTCAATGGGAACCAAACCATCGACAACG
>PKDW01000018.1 GCA_002863145.1 Flavobacteriales bacterium | reverse complement strand
CTTGAGCCGTCAACGCATAAGACTCGCCTTCTTCTTCCAAGATCCGCACTTCCACTCCACGCAGTGTGCGTTTGGGGTGATCAAAGATGCCTGTGTAACGCCACTCCCGTTCAGATGTGAAAAAGCGTGTGCTCAAATACCCCGTGAATCCTTCCATGTGAACTGCGTAGGGTTCGGATCCCCTTCCCTCTGGTGTTTCGAGGACCATGTAGGTTCCTGTGTGACTTGGGGTGGCCGTGCCGACGTACCAGGTTTTCGCAGGCTGGTCTCCGCCTTGATAGATCTCCACCTTCTTGCCGCGGGCGGCAATCAACCGAACCACATTCTCCTGGGCGGCTTCGGCCACCGGGCCTTGCACAGCAGCCCGCCGGAACGTCTTCAGCAACAACTTCACCGCGTCCTCACGGGCTTTGTACTTGCCATTCAAATCCCAAAGGCGACCGCGCTCAGGACGGGTCAGCGTCACCTCCACCCCATCCATGTCTGCAATGAAAATCTTGTCCACTTTCGAGGTGTCCACAATGCCAAAGTCCGTCCCTACAATGTGGTCAAGGCGTCCCTTGCTGCCTTGCAACCACCATACGCCTGCCGTGACCACGGTGAGGGCGACGAGAATGTAGAGGATGCGCAAATTGGAGTGCATGAGAAAATGGGGTTTATGCGACGCGACCATACAACCGGCGACGCGATGTCAACACCGCACCCGCCAGCAGCGTCACCACGAGCAACGGCATGCCCACAGCCACAAATTGCCAACCGCTGCGCTCCTCCCGAATGCGGGCATCGTCCAGCGAACGAAGTTGAATGCTTCGAGATCGGACACTGATGAGCGCGTCTTCTTGAAGCAGGTAATTGATGGCGTTGAGCAAGAATTCTTTGTTGTCGTAAACAACGCGTCTCGCGTATCGGTCATAGCCCAAAGGCAAGACGCGCCCGTCCGAACGGAAGCGGTTTCGCGCCACGTCTCCATCGGAGATGACCACCATGGCTGTGGGGGCACTTGAGGAACGGAAGGCGAAGTCTGCGTCGTCGCGCAGGGCGCTGGGCAGGGTTTGCTCGTAGTGAGAGCGGAAAGACCCCTCCAACAGCGCAGCGAAACCGGCACTGGGGGTGTTGCCCTCCGCGAAATACGCCGGATCCAAATCGACAATGCCGCTGGAAATCCGGACGGGGACGCGGTAGGTCTTGGCCCGTTCGCTAGACGTGAGCAACATCGTCGACGTCACGTCTTCTTGGGTGTCCACCAAGTCCATCGACGACACAAAATCGAAGTGGATGGGGTCCAAATTGTTGGTGATGGGGTGTCCCGTGCCCAAAGGCATGGACAACGGGGCGAAATACCAGTTGAACAGCTGCATGTTGCGCTGGTTGCCCATGGGGCCCGCGTCGAGCAGAATGGGTGCGCATTGCGGGTCGATGATGAGGTTGCGGTTCAAGCGAACCCCGTAATCAAAGAGCTGGTCGTAGAGGCCGATTTGATTCTCCACGCCAAATGTCTCCTTGGATTGACGCAAGCTGTCCAAATCCGTCAGCACCGGGTCCACCATCCACAGGATCCGGCCTCCGTTCATGAGGAATTGGTCCAAGATCACTTTGTCCTTCTCCGGGAACACGCTGTCCGGCTTGGCCACAATGAGCAGGTCGTAGCGGTTTGTGCGGTAACGCATGCCTTCGAGCTTCTCGGAAAGCACATTCAGACGGCCGTCCAGCTCCACCCGGACCACGAGGTGATCTTCTTCAAGGGTTGACACCAAGTCAATCATGGCCAAATCTTCCAGCTCGCCGTGACCCTCCAAAATGGCGATGCTCTTGGATTCAAACGCCGTGCTGTTTCGAATGCCCGACGCCAAGTTGAATTCGAGGGTGTTGATCGATCCCTGAATCATGGCTTGATCCGCCTGCGGAATCTCGCTGCCGAAGAACTGAACGGGATTCTCTTCGCCTCGGAACGAAATCATGGCGCCCGGCCAAATGGTCTGAAAGGCTTGGCGACCGTTGTCTTCAAAGGCGATACGCGTGAACTCCAAACCCCGCTCGAACAAAGCTTGCTCGTTTTGGCCGATGGTTTGGGCATCGTCGATGTCGTAGATGTCGACAAACTGGAACGCCAGGCGTCCCCCACTCGCTTGGGCCATGCGTTGCAACAACGACTCGACTTCCGATTCCAAGCGCTTCCACTCTTGCGGCAATTCCCCTGACAAGTAACAGGTCACAAGCACGTCGTCCTGCAATCCCTCAAGCAGAGCGACTGTGCCCTCCGCCAAGGTGTGCCGCTTTTCCGCCGTCAAATCCACGGCGCCATGCACCAACTGGCTCAGCACCATCACCACTCCCAACACCGCGGTTGAGAGCAACAAAGCCGTGCCCTCCCGAAGCACACGCCCCCTGCGCAGCGCCAAGACAAAACGAGACACCAGCACCGAAAGCGCCATCCAGGCCACGAAATACAAGACGTCCCGCGAATCCAAGCGTCCATGGCTCATGGCGTCGAAATGCGATTCCATGCCGAGCTGCACGAATGCATGCTCCCACGAACCCAGCCACGCAAAATCCGCAAGGGCGCCAAATCCGAAATACGCCACGATGGACGTCAGCATGGCGGACAAAAAGGCCACAAGGGGCTGCATCGTGCAGCTAGACGCGACCACACCAATGCCAGTCAAGGAGCCCGAGAATACAATCAGACCCAAATACGAGCCCCACACAGCGCCCAAATCCAAATTCCATGCAGGTCGTCCAAGCATGCCCACAACAAGCACGAACGAAAGCGTGGGCAACAATGCGGCGATGGACACAGCCCAAGCGCCAAAGAATTTGGCCAAAACCACTTGCCCTTCGGTCAGGGGGCGCGTCAACAAGAGCTCAAGCGTCCCGGCGCGGTGCTCCTCCGCAAACGAACGCATCGTGATGGCGGGAATGAGAAACATGAGCACCCAAGGAGCCATGGCAAAAAACGGATCCAAGTTGGCCATGCCTCCGTCAAGAATGTTCCATCCACCGGGGAAGAGCCACAAGAACAGACTCGTGAAAAGAAGGAACACCGCAACCGCGGTGTAGCCGAGCAGAGAGCTGAAAAAACTCCGGATTTCTTTGAGGACGAGTGCACGCATGAATCGAAGGCCAAAGATAGCCTTTACCTCGCCTCTCCGACCTCGTAGGTCCACACCATGGGAGGTGCGTCAAACATGGCTTTGGTCTCAGGCCAAATCTCTCCAAAGAGCGCGGAGGAACGGTACGCATTCAAGTACGATTCCGCGTCCCAGCGACTCAAGGTGGCACGCACGCAACGGTGAGTGGGGTCGGTGAGCAACTCCACCCCCCGGCACCCGGGTTGGGATTCAATGGCGTTGTGATGGGATTCGAACAAACGCTCAAAAGCAGCGAGGTGCTCCTGCTTGAGGGTCAATCGAACAATCCGCACAATCACAACTCGAGCGTTGGGGCGGCTTGTGCAGCCGCAAATTCGATGCGCACGGGGTCGTCGTACTTCAGGCCCAATAAGTCCGTGGCACCTCCATAACCCGAACCGGAACCACCCATGCAAATGGCGATTTCCAGCAGACCCATCGCATTGAACATGGCCACCGGTTCACCTGGCGTGCCATCGGTGTAAGTGCCAGCGATGCGGCGGATGTCACTTCGGGCGCGGCGCATGTCGATGAAGAATTGCCTGCCGCGGCCCGCTTCCTTGAACAACGTTCTGTCGATGTCCGTGATGCAATTGCCGCGGCCATCGACATGCCGCACGTGGCCGACAAGCGCATTGCCTTCGACGACCGGTCGCACGTTTTCCGCTTGGGTCACCAACGACGCAGGGCGTCCAAGCATTTCTGGAATGCCCCCTTTCGCGAGGTGTGTGGCTGCCGGCACGAAGAGGGAACGTTCGGGAAACGTGGGAAAATCCTCGTCCGTTTGAACCCCAGACAGGTCGAAGACGGCGTCGGGTTGCTTGGCCCCCATAAGCTGAAAAATCCCAGTGTCCGACCCTATAAAATATTGGCCATTCAACTTGACGATGCGGTGCGGATGGTCCGGAGTCTCGACCGCATTGATGCCAATCACGTGCACCGTGCCTTTGGGGAACACATCCATGGCCGCGCGAAGCACAAAGGCCGCGTGGACCGGGTCGAATTTGCGGATGCTGTGGGTCAAATCGACGATTTGCGCCTCGGGCATTCGCTTGAGTATGCTGCCCTTCAGAAGGCCCACATACATGTTGTCGGCCCCAAAATCGCTGATGAGGGTGATTGGCGTCACGAACGCAAAGGTGAGAAAGCTACTTTTGTCCTCCACATGCATGAAACCATTCTTTCGCTCGAAGGTCTCGACCTGATGGCTTTTCTCGGTCAGGAGAATGCCAACTTGCGCGCGCTCAAAGCCCGGTTCCCCAAGCTGCGTATCGTCGCGCGGGGCACAGAATTGAAGGCCATGGGCGACCACGAGGATCTCGGCCGCTTCGAAGAAGTGATGCGGATGATAATTTGGCATGTGGACCGCTACAACACTATCGGCGAAGACGACATCGACCGCCTGACCAAAACCGAGGAAGCATCTCTCCTTCAGAATGCCTCTCACGACGACGTGATTGTCTACGGTCCGGGCGGATTGAAAGTAACGGCCCGCACCCCCAACCAGCGGCGCTTGGTGGAGGTCATTCGGGACCATGACATGGTCTTCGCAGTGGGACCTGCGGGATCGGGCAAAACCTACACCGCCGTCGCTATGGCGGTGGCCGCGCTGAAGGACCGTCGGGTGAAGAAGATCATCTTGACGCGTCCTGCGGTGGAAGCCGGAGAGAACCTCGGTTTTTTGCCCGGGGATCTCAAGGAAAAGCTGGACCCCTACCTCCAGCCGCTCTACGATGCCCTGACCGACATGTTGCCCTATGAGCGCGTCGCCGACCACATGGAAAAGGGCATCATTGAAGTGGCGCCGCTGGCGTTCATGCGCGGCCGCACCCTCGACAAGGCCTTTGTCATCCTCGACGAAGCCCAAAACGCCACCACAGCCCAAATGCGCATGTTCCTGACACGCATGGGGCGCGATGCCAAATTCGTCATCACGGGCGACGGCTCGCAAGTGGACCTCCCCCGCAACCAGCGGTCGGGGTTGTTGGACGCGTTGCGCATTCTCAAGGATGTGGAAGGCATCTCCACCGTGCGACTGACGGGCATGGACATCATTCGCCATCGCTTGGTCAGCTCCATTGTCGCTCGTTTTGACGTGGACGACGCCAAGCGCGCCGACGAAGCAGAAGCGCGACGCGAGGCCAAAAAGGCGGCTAGGAAAGCACACCTGTCCTCTCCTCCACACAAACCTGAACAAACACACGAATGAAAGCCATTCGAGATACTGATTTTCAGTTTACTGGACAAACCAATGCGTACCATGGAAAGGTGCGCGACATGTACACCATTGGCGACGATTTGATGGTGGCCGTCGTCTCCGACCGCATCAGCGCGTTTGACGTGGTCATGCCGCGCGGCATCCCGTTCAAGGGACAAGTGCTGAATGGTGTGGCGTCTCATTTTTTAAACGCTGTCGGCGACATTGTGCCAACCTGGAACGTGGCCACCCCTGACCCCAACGTTACGATCGGCCACAAGTGCGAGCCCATCCGTTTGGAGATGGTCATCCGTGGCTACCTCACCGGGCACGCTTGGCGCCAGTACAAGGCGGGACACCGTGAATTGTGTGGTGCCCCCATGCCGGGCGGCATGAAGGAGCACGACCGCTTTCCGGGGCCCATCATCACCCCGGCCACGAAAGCCGAGGAAGGCCACGACGAGGACATTGCCCCTGCCGACATTTTGGCCAGAGGCATCGTCACGCCAGAATTGTGGGCCGAATTGGAACGCATCACCCGCGCCCTGTTCCAACGTGGCACAGAGATGGCCGCCAAGCAAGGATTGATTTTGGTGGACACCAAGTACGAGTTTGGGCTGCGTGACGGGCAACTGACGCTCATTGACGAGATCCACACGCCGGACAGCTCCCGTTACTTCTACGCAGAGGGCTACGAAGCGCGGCAAGCCAAGGGCGAACCCCAAAAGCAACTCAGCAAGGAATTCGTGCGCGAGTGGCTCATGGAAAACGACTTCATGGGCAAGGATGGGCAAACGCCACCGCACATGGACGACGCCTTTTTGGACACCGTCACCAAGCGCTACGTGGAATTGTACGAAAAGGTCACTGGCAAAATGTTTGAAGGTGATGCACAAGAAGATCCCTTGGCGCGCGTAGAGAGTGCAGTCGAGGCTTGGCTTGCGCAGCATCCCTCCTGACATGACTTCCTCACGAAAGTCTTCCGAACCTTGGCACGACGACGCAAGGCACGCTGTAAGGGTCTTGCGTCAAGGAGGCATTCTGCTTCACGCCACGGACACCGTGTGGGGTTTGGCATGTGACGCGACGAATGACGACGCGGTCAAGCGGCTGAATGAATTGAAATCGAGGCACCCCGAGCACCCTGTACTCGTCTTGGTGGCCGACGAGGGCCATGTAGAGGAACTCGTTCCATCTGTCCCCGAAGCAGCTTGGGACTTGATGGAACACGCCGACCGTCCCACCACCGTGGTGTACCCAGAAGGGCGCGGGGTCTCCACTCTCTTGCTTGGGAGCAATGGCAGCTTGGCCATTCGCTGCATTCGAGACCCGTACAGCGCCTACGTGATTCGTGGCTTGGGCAAGCCGATCGCCTCTACGAGCGCCAATGTGACCGGTGACCCCACGCCCATGGGTTTTCGCGACGTTCCCGCAATGCTTCGAGAGGGTGTCGACCACGTGAGCACACACCGCCAACAAGAGTCCGCCGGGGCAGGTCAGCCATCCATGATGGTCGCCTTTGATGCTGCCGGTCGGTTCTCGTTCGTTCGGAAATGAACGGCTTGATTTGATGGCGCCCTGCCACGGCCCAAGGCATACCTTTGTGCTGCTCCATGAACCTCGCTTCTCACCTCACCCACCCCGTCTTCAAACGCATCGGCGAACTGGCCGACGAGCGTGGACAACGCGCCTTTGTCATTGGCGGGTTTGTGCGCGACTTGCTCTTGGACCGTTCGTGCAAGGACATCGACATTGTCACGGAGGGCAGCGGCATTGAACTGGCCCGAGCCACGGCCAGCCGGATGGGAATCCAGCAGGTGCATGTCTTCAAGAACTTCGGCACGGCGATGTTCAAAGCACGGGACTACGAAATCGAATTTGTAGGCGCACGGAAAGAGAGTTACACCCGTGGAAGCCGCAAGCCTGTGGTGGAGGACGGCACCCTCGAAGACGATCAGAACCGAAGGGATTTCACCATCAACGCCATGGCCATCAGCCTGAATGTCGATTCCTTCGGCAAATTGGTGGACCCTTTTGGCGGTCTGGACGACTTGGACCGAAAATGGATCCGCACCCCGTTGGATCCTGACGTCACGTACAGCGACGACCCCTTGCGCATGATGCGCGCTGTGCGCTTCGCATCTCAACTCGGGTTCCGCATTGAGGAAAGCAGTTTGGAAGCCATTCGACGCAACGCGCGACGTCTCGAAATCGTCTCGGCGGAACGCATCCACACGGAACTGAACAAGATCATTTTGTCTCCCCGTCCTTCTCGCGGATTCAAATTGCTCTTCAAGACCAAGCTCCTTCACCAATTCTTCCCCGAAATGGCGGCGCTTCAAGGCGTTGAATGGCGCAAAGGCATTGGACACAAGGACAATTTCTACCACACCCTCGAGGTCCTCGACAACGTCTCAGAGTCGAGCGACTCCTTGTGGCTTCGATGGGCCGCCATTTTGCACGACATCGCCAAACCACCGACCAAGCGCTTTGACGCCCGCGCCGGATGGACGTTTCACGGCCATGAGGACCGAGGCGCACGCATGGTGCCTAAAATTTTTGCGCGCTTGAAATTGCCGATGGACGCCAAGATGAAATACGTCCAGAAGTTGGTCTTGCTGCACCTGCGGCCGATTGCCTTGACCAAAGACGTCGTGACCGACAGCGCCATCCGTCGCCTTCTCTTTGAGGCGGGAGACGACATCGACGACCTCATGGTGCTTTGCCGGGCGGACATCACTTCGAAGAACGAGGCCAAGGTGGAGCGCTACCTGCATAACTACGACATTGTGGTCCAGAAGCTGCAGGAAGTCGAAGAGAAAGACCAAATCCGGAATTTCCAACCGCCTGTGTCAGGAGAGGAAATCATGCAAACGTTTGGCATCCCTCCCTCACGCCCTGTAGGCGACATCAAAAACGCCATCAAAGAGGCGATTCTCGAAGGAGACATTCACAACGATCCTGTCGAGGCCAAACAACTCATGCTTCGCCTCGGAAAAGAAATGGGGCTTACCCCTTCCAGCCGTCCTTAAGGGTCACCGCGCGGTTGAAGACCAGGCTCCCTTCGGTTGCGAGCTTCGAATCCAGCGTGAAGTAGCCCAAGCGCGTGAATTGCCAAGGCTCGCCCACTGCAGCTTGGGCCAAAGCGGGCTCCACCTTGCATCCTTTCAACACTTCGAGCGACGCAGGATTCACAAACTCCATGAAGTCCCGGTCCTTATGGCCGTCGGGGCTTTCATCCAAGAACAAGCGGTCGTACAATCGCACTTCAGCATCCACAGCGTGGTTGCACTCCACCCAGTGCAAGGTGCCTTTGGCCTTGATCCCGCTGGTGTCTGACCCGCTTTTGCTGTTGGGATGGTGCTCGACATGGATCTCCGTGACATTGCCCTCGGCATCTTCCACGTGATCCACATAGGTCACGATGTAAGCCGACTTCAACCGTACCGAACGGCCAGGCGCCAAGCGGAACCACTTCTTGTTGACTCCCTCCACTTTGAAGTCGTCTGCTTCGATGAACAACTCTCTGCTGAATGGCAGCTCGCGGGTGCCCGCTTGCGCGTCTTCAGGATTGTTTTCTGTGGGCAGCCACTCCATTTGGCCCTCTGGATAATTGGTCACCACAAGCTTGACCGGACGAAGCACCGCCATGGCACGCGTGGCGACCGCATTCAAATGGTTCCGCAGCGCGAATTCCAGCAGCCCCACATCGATGACGTTGTTGCGCTTGGCCACCCCAACCCGATCGCAGAACTCACGGATGCTTTCCGGCGAGTACCCGCGTCGACGCAATCCACTGATGGTGGGCATCCGAGGATCATCCCAGCCATCGACCACACCGTTGTCCACCAACCGAAGGAGCTTCCGCTTCGACATGATGGTGTAGTTCAAATTCAAACGCGCGAACTCACGCTGTTTGGACGGGAAGATGGCCAGATTTTCGATGTACCAGTCGTACAAAGGCCGGTGGTTCTCAAACTCCAAGGAGCACAAGCTGTGGGTGATGGACTCGATGCTGTCCGACTGGCCATGGGCAAAGTCGTACATGGGATAGATGCACCAAGCATCTCCCGTACGGTGGTGATGGTCAAATTTGATTCTGTACATGAAAGGGTCGCGCATGTGCATATTGGCGTGCGCCATGTTAATCTTGGCGCGCAACACCATGCTTCCCTCTGGATGCTTTCCCTCCCTCATTTCTTGGAACAACCGCACGTTTTCTTCGATGGGACGGTCGCGAAATGGGCTTGGTGTGCCCGCCGAGGTGGGCGTGCCTTTTTGGGCGGCAATGTCTTCAGCCGACTGTTCGTCCACGTAGGCCTTGCCATCCTCAATCAGCTTGACAGCGTAGCCGTACAGCGTCTCGAAGTAATCGCTGGTGTAGTGCTCGCCCCCATTCCATTCAAAACCAAGCCAAGCAATGTCTCGACGAATGGCGTCGACGTACTCAGTGTCTTCCTTGACAGGGTTGGTGTCGTCAAAACGGAGGTTGACCGTGCCACCGTACTCTGCAGCCAAGCCAAAATTCACGCAAATCGCCTTGGCGTGCCCAATGTGCAGGTAACCGTTGGGCTCAGGTGGAAACCGCGTGTGGACACGTCCCTCGTGCAGCCCCGCCTCCCGATCGGCATCGATCATCTGCTGGATGAAGTGTCGGCGCACAAGGGTTTCGTCGTTCCCCTCGGATGACTTGTGAGGTTTGGGTGAATCCATGTCTCAAAATTACGGCGCACCTTCGGCACATGAACACGTCTGTTGAAGTTCGTTGGCGCCTTCGAGATGGAGACCATATCGTGGGCTTTGAGCGGCATACGGGCGGACGTGTCTGGAGCAGCCCTGACGGATTTTGGTGGCGGGGCACCCGTCTCGACTACTCAGACAAAGACCGATGCTTTGGGTTGAAAGACGTCAACAACCAATGGCTCTTCCAAGGGGATGTCGTCACATGGCACCCCCAATCGGGACGATGGCTTCTAGAGTGCGAGCGCGGTGCATGGAACCTCTCACAGGGAGAGACAAAAATCAAAGCCCCCGAAGCACAACGTGTGCTGCGTCGGGTTGGCTTTGCCTTTCGAAGTTAAATGAGGTGGATGTGCCGCATCAACTCTTCTTTGTACGTGCGGCTGATGGGAATCTCCATGTCCCCCACCTTCACAGTGTACTGGAAGGTATCTATGTGCTGGATGCGCTTGAGGTTCACCACAAAGTTCCGTGAGACGCGTACGAAGCGATTCGTCGGTAACTTCTGAAGGAGATCCTTTAAAGAAGCTTTGACGTTGTACTTCCGGTCACGGACCTGCAGCGCGCTGTACTTTCCTTCCACTTCGATGTAGAGGATGTCGTCTAACGGTACTTTGC
>PKDW01000160.1 GCA_002863145.1 Flavobacteriales bacterium | reverse complement strand
TTCATCAACTTCGAGCACAGCTTCATGGGGGACCTCACCATCACCTTCATCTGCCCAGACGGCAGCTCGATGGGCGTGCACCAGCAAGGTGGAGGCGGCACCTTTCTGGGCGTACCGGTGGACAACGATGCAACTCCGAATGTCCCCGGGACGGGATACGACTACTTCTGGTCTCCCGATGCCACCAATGGAACGTGGGTTGACAATGCTGGAGGGACCCTCCCCGCAGGAACGTATGAGAGTTTTCAGCCATTTTCCAACCTCGATGGGTGCCCCTTAAACGGAGTTTGGCAGATTGAAATTTGCGATTTGTTGGGCCTTGACAATGGTTTTGTTTTCGACTGGTCAATTCAATTTGCGGACAGCTTGTACCCGGTAGACCAAAGTTTCACCCCGACGTTTGGTTTGGAGTGTGACAGCACTTTTTGGAGTACGCCCCAACAGGAACAACACAACCTCATCAGTGGCCAATGGAACTGTGCAGAAGTTGGTGTTACCATGGAGACGGCCGGGGTCCAGGTTTACACAGCGCACGCAGTCAACAATTTTGGATGTGAATACACCCAAAATGTCGAAGTGGAGTATGTGGCATTTAGTCCTTTTATCGAAGCTTCGTCTGAGATTTTTTGTGGGGGTGAAGCCGTGGAGCTTGAGGTGTTGGTCAGCAACGGCGCGACAGGAAATTTGTCCGTGGTTTGGAATCAAAGCCCCTATCTGAGCGATTCTTTGGGTGCCGTGGTGTCCGCGTCAGGACTCACTCAGCCAGAATTTTTTCAGGCGACTGTTGGCCAAACGTTTGACGATTACCCGGGATTGGCCTGCGAGGCCACGGCAGACGTCCTCATTGGAACTTGCGAAATCACGATTCCCAATGTGGTCAGTCCTTATTCGACGAGCGGAGACAACGATTTGTTCCGAATTCCAGGAATCCAGTCCTATCCCGATGTGGAGTTGACCATCCTCAACCGCTGGGGCAATGTCGTTTTTGAAAGTGACGACTTTGGTGCCAAGCCTTTTTGGGATTGTGCAGCGGATGGTGCCTCTTCCGGGGTTTACATCTACATCCTCAAAGTCCCTGTTGAAGAGGGGCCGCTCGTTGTGACAGACATCAACGGGGAGCGACAACAGTACGATGGAGTGGGGCCGTTTGTGTTTGAGGGCACCTTCCACATTGTGGACTGACCGGCGTGGCTGGTGAGACGCACCACCCCATAGATCTTCTGACCTCTTGGACGGAGGCGCTTCTTGCGGAGCGTGAAGACGATCGAAAGCGCCTTTCAAAGGTGCTCTCGGGCTCGTCCTTGAAAGTCCGTCGCGCGGAAAGGCTGACGTGGTCTCCGGTGGAGGTGGTGGAAGCGTCCTATGCGTTTGGTGGGGCCAAATGGAGTTTGGCCTGCAAAGAAGGAGGGGGATTGCCAGGGATCTTTCGCGTGGGCAGTGCTGTGCTTCTCACACCGATTGGTGATCCAAAAGACGTGGCCGAATGGGGCACGTGGCCCGCGCGGGTCATGAAAATGCGAGGCATGGAGATGGAGGTGGTGCTCGAAGGCGACGGCCCTGAAGGCGTGGCGATACAGCACCTTTCTTGGACGGTGGATGCCCGTGCCGACGAGCGGAGTTACAAAGCCATGGCGCATGCGCTCAGCCATTGGATCAATGTCGAAGATGAATCCTTGAAGGCGTTTCGCAATGCCGTGCTGGCGGTGTCTGCATGGCCCCAAGATCCTCATCCCGACGACGCCATTGCAGCCCATTTTGAGGGCTTGAATGCCCAGCAACAGAAAGCTGCGGATGCGGTGTGGTCACGGGCGCCCTTGACCTTGTTGCACGGCCCTCCAGGGACTGGCAAGACCAAGACCTTGGTGACGTCGGTGTCTGGTCTTGTGGCGGGTGGCGAGAAAATCTTGGCGGCAGCGCCGTCCAACATGGCGGTCGACGTCCTGGTGGAGCGCCTTGGGACTGCGGGTTTGAACGTGGTTCGTGTGGGGCATCCGATGCGTGTCAGTGAGCACGTTCTCGAGCGCACTTTGGACGCCCAGGTGCAGCGGCAACCAGAGTTTGGACGCGTGGTCAAGACGCGACAGGAAGCTGAACAACGGCAGCGTGAGGCCGACCGATATGTACGGAACTTCGGGTCAGAGCAGCGCGAGGCACGTCGGGCCGCCCGTGCTGAGGCGCGCGCGATGAGGAAAGAGGCAGAAGAGCTGGAAGCATATCTGTCGGAGAAGGTCATTCGGGAGGCAGATGTGGTGTGTGCCACGCTCGTGGGATGCGACGACCGCCGCCTTCGCGGGGTGAAGTTTGACGTGGCTGTGGTGGACGAGGCGGCCCAAGCCCTGCCACCCGCAACCCTCATTCCCATGAGGCGCGCGGCGCGGTTGGTTTTGTGTGGCGACCCTTGTCAGCTTCCGCCCACGGTAAAGAGCCAAGGGGGACGGTTGCTCGAAAAGACGATGCTTGAGCGCCTGATCGACGCGCATCAAGAGCGCACGACGATGCTGGAAGTCCAATACCGCATGCACGAGGCCATCATGTCTGCGGGCAATGCGCACTTTTACAAAGGATGCCTTCAAGCCCACGAGGCGGTGGCACACGCCACGCTGGATGGGTTGCGCCCTTGGCTTTGGGTTGACACGGCAGGGTGCGGGTTTGAGGAGCGACGCTCAGAAGAAGGAGGCAGCGTGTCCAACCGTGACGAGGCGGCCTTTGCGCTGGATCGTGCTGCCGAGTGGTTGCAGCAGCATCCCGCAATGACCTTGGGCATTGTCGCGCCATACGCGGCTCAAGTGGAGTTGCTCCGAGACCTATGGCATCAGCGGGTGGTGGCAGGCGAGATCCCCGCCCAAGCGAAGGTGACCATCCACACGGTCGATGGATTCCAAGGACAGGAGCGCGACGGCATGATTGTGTCCATGACGCGCAGCAACGACTGCGGGGAAGTGGGCTTCCTGCAGGAAAGCCGCCGCATTCACGTCGCCCAAACCCGTGCCAAGCACGCGTGCATGCTCGTGGGAGACAGCGCCACACTCAGTTCGGATTCCTACTTGGGTTGGCTTTTGGAACACGCCCAAGAGATGGAGGCCTACGACAGCGCGTGGAGCTGGATGTGTTGACTTAAACCGCGTCGACTTCGAAAGGAGCCTTTTCGTTGTGGATGTGGGCACCGACGGATGCTTGGCTGGCGTCTTTGGGTTGCTCCTGGCCGTCGACCACCTGCCATTCGTCTTGCGGGAAGACTTCGATGATTTTTTGGAAGGCAATGGAGGGGATGACGTAGCCCACGCCCAGTTGATTCATGTGTTGCGAGACCTTGTCGTATGCGTCGCGAACATCTGTGGCGCTCAGCAAGATGTGCTGGTTGCTTTCCTTCTCGGTGCCCCTGTCGGCATCGAAGGTGGTCATGGCGACTTTGACCCGAAACCACTTGTCGCATTCGGGGTAACGAATGACTTCGATGAGGTTCGTTTTGGTCAGTTGGGTGATCTCAAAAGGACGGATTCCTTCGTACTCGCAAATCTGCGTCATCCGCGTCTCCGCCTCGGTATACGTGTAGGCGTCGAGCACGAACTGTTCCACCTTCTTGATTTCCGCGCCTTCGCTGTCCAAGGAGCGCGAGCTGACCTTGCAATTGAACCAATGTTTGACCATGATGCGAAGCTACGTGGGGGGAGAAACGCTGTTCACCATGACGATGTGAAAATTGCTCACAGGTCATGCACATTTGGCCTTTCCGCAAGACGTAGTTTGGTCGACATGCAACTCCCGGAGGACACGTACATGCACAAAGGACAGCGGCGCAAGCTGCTGGAGGAACTTCGGACGATGGGCATCCGTGACGAAGCAGTGCTCGACGCCATGGATCGGGTGCCAAGGCACTACTTCTTGGACAGTGCGTTTTCCCAATTTGCGTACAGCAACAAGGCGTTCCCCATTGCCGCAGGCCAAACCATCAGCCAGCCCCACACCGTCGCCAAACAAAGCGAGTTGCTCGCCGCCGCCCCGGGGGCCAATGTGCTGGAGATTGGCACGGGCAGCGGATACCAATGTGCGGTGCTCTGTGCACTGGGGTTGAAGGTGCACAGCATCGAACGTCAAAAGGCGCTGTTCGACACGGCGGGCCCATTGTTGAAGGCCATGGGATGGAAGCCCTCGCTCTACTACGGCGACGGCTACAAGGGCAAGGCGGTCTTTGCGCCGTTCGACGGAATCATCATCACCTGTGGCGCTCCTGACGTGCCTCAAGCGCTGCTTGGTCAACTCAAAGTGGGAGGACGCATGGTCATCCCGGTTGGGAACGGCGACACCCAACGCATGTGGACCATCGACCGCATCAGCGAGCGCGAATTCACCAAGAAAGACCACGGGTACGCGGCTTTCGTGCCCATGCTCGAAGCGAGGGCGCGCGACTGAGCCACAGGCATCTCTGAAATCAGAAGAGGTCGCCCACAGGACCCAATCCTTCGCGCAGGACTTCCGGCTCCGAGCCCGTGCAATCCAACACGGTCGACGCCTCCAAGTTGCCCATGCCCCCATCCACAACCAAGTCGACGAGGTGGCTGTGCCGTTCCAGAATCAACTCGGGATCGGTCGTGTACTCCCGCATGGCGTCTTCGTCGTGCACACTGCTTACGATGAGTGGACTTCCCAATTCGCGCAGGACATGCCGGGCGACGGGATGGTCGGGCACGCGGATTCCAATGGTCTTCTTCTTGCCTTTGTACAGTTTGGGCACTTCACCGCTTGCAGGCAACACGAAGGTGTAGGGACCTGGCAACGCCCGCTTCATCATTTTGAAGAGCGGGTTGCTGATGTGGGTTGCGTACCGACTCAGGTCGCTGAGATCGGCGCAGAGCAGGGAGAATTGTGCTTTTTCGGGCTTGACGCCTTTGGCCCGGGCGAGCCGGTCAAACCCCTTGGGGCTGCCCAACTTGGCGGCGAAGCTGTACACCGTGTCTGTCGGGCAGACAATGAGTCCGTTGTTGTTCAACACCCGGACCACTTCCTGGACCTTTCTTGCATCCGGGTTGTCGTCGTGGAGTTTGACCAAATGGGCCATGGGGATGCCTTGCGGCAGCGTGTTGAATCAGCCGTTGGACTTGGCGTGGTCCGCGAGGAACTTGGCCAAGCCGATGTCCGTCAATGGGTGCTTCATCAAGCCCTCGATGGCACTCAATGGACCGGTCATCACGTCGGCACCAAGCTTGGCGCATTCGATGACATGCATGGGGCCGCGCACGCTGGCTGCGAGGATCTCTGTCCCGAAGTCGTAGTTGTCGAAGATGTTGCGGATGTCCTCGATGAGGTCCATGCCGTCTGAGCTGATGTCGTCGAGGCGTCCGATGAACGGGCTGACGTAGGATGCGCCTGCCTTGGCCGCAATCAACGCTTGACCTGGGGAGAAAATCAACGTGCAGTTGGTGCGGATGCCGTTTTCGGTGAAGTGGCTGATGGCCTTGATGCCTTCGGGAATCATGGGCACCTTGACCACGATGTTCTCGTGAAGGGCTGCAAGAGCTTCGCCCTCACGCACCATGCCTTCGAAGTCGGTGGAAATCACCTCCGCGCTCACGTCGCCGTCCACGATCTCGCAGATGGCCTTGTAGTGGGCTTTCACCGCGTTGTCACCAGCGATGCCTTCTTTCGCCATGAGCGAAGGGTTGGTGGTCACGCCGTCCAAAATGCCCAGCGCTTGGGCTTCACGGATTTGGTCGAGGTTGGCGGTGTCGATGAAAAACTTCATGGCGAGGAGGTTTGAGAATTGTGCCGCAAAAGTAGGCAGGCGAATGTGGAATTGGAGAGAAGGGCAGGGGAGAGTTGTCCCCGCGCTGTCCACAGCGTATCTTGAGTGCATGACGTCTGAGGAAAAGGCCCAAATCCAAGGCCGTGCCGAACGCAAGCGCGAGGACCTCTTGGATCGCATCGCGGAGTACCGCGAGCTGACCAAGCCCATTCCGCCCAACGATGCCATCGGCCGGGTGAGTCGGATGGACGCCATCAACAATCGAAGCGTGAATGAGGCGGCGTTGCGGCAGCTTGAAAAAGAATTGGACCAACTGGACAAGGCCATGACACGCATGCGGGACGAGAAGTACGGCAAATGCATGGCCTGCGGAGAGGACATTCCCCTGGGTCGATTGATGCTCATGCCCGGCGCGACGAGGTGCGTGCGGTGCGCCTGAGCAGGCGTACCTTCGGGCCTTGATGGGGCGCATGTCATTGAAACGATCATGGAGAGGCACTGGACCGCTTTGGGTGTGCTTGTTGGTCTTGTCTTGGGTGGGATGCCGTCCGGAGGACTGGGATTTGGGCGCGCCGGAAGTGTTGCGCGTCAGTGAATACGATTTGTTGACCACGCCAGCCCAGGGCACCGCCGAGCACAAAGTGGAAGAGGTTTGGGTGTACAGTGCCACCGATGTGGTGGGGGTCTACCCGTTGCCCGCGACCGTGGCTTTGCCTGCAGGAGAACCCCAAACCCTCACGCTCGTTCCAGGCATCCGCGCCAATGGGGTTGCCGCGACGAGAAGAACTTACCCTTTCTATGAGGTCAACAGGGTGGACACCGATGGCGATCCTGGGACGGAACTGGACCACGCGTTTGGTGGAGGATATGTCAGTACGGATGCCCTGGAAACCAAGGTCATCTTGGCCGAAGATTTCGAGTCGGCCAACCGGTTTTTGGAGAGCAGCAACAGCAACGTCGAGGTGCAGCGCACCCTCGATGCTGCCAACGTCTTTGAAGGCAATGGCTCGGGGTACATCCGAATGGACAGCGCCCACACCCAGTTGAATGCCGCCACCCACGAGCAGTTCTACGACCTCCCTCGTGACCGCCCGGTCTACCTCGAATTCCACTACAAGTGCGACGTGGGATTCGTCGTGGGATTGGAGGTGTTTGGCGGAAGTCAGGCCGGTCGATTGCCCATCTTGGTGTTGAATCCCACCTGCGACGCAGCGGGATGCGAATGGAACAAGATTTACCTCGACTTGTATCCGGCATTGTCGTCGATGCCCGATGCGGGCTCGTTTGAAATTGGCTTGAATGCGAGCATCCCTGCGGATGGGACCGAAGGCAACATCTGGATTGACAACTTCAAATTCGTGCACTTTGACGATTGAAGTGGCAGCACCCAAAGCGTCTGTGCGCCCTCTTTGGAGTGGGTGGTGGTGGCGCTACCTGCTGCTGGACGGAGTCGCCGCGGCCTTGGCATGGACGACGTTGTTTTTGTTCCGTAAAACGGTCATCGAGCCCCGAAGGTTTGGCATGGACATCGACACCACGCCTGACGAGAATTTCTGGTTGGCTGTGGTGTTGGTTCCGCTGTTTTGGTGGTCTGTGTACGCCCTGATGGGCATGTACGCCGATGTCCGTCGTCGCCATCGTGGCCTCGAGGTCCGTCAGGTCATCCGCGCCAGCGCCATCGGCGGGGTGGTTCTGTTTTTTGCCTTGCTGCTCGATGACGTCACCCAAACCCACGTGGACCATTACCAAACCCTCGGGGTATGGTTGGGAAGTCACATGGGGCTGACACTGCTGGGGCGCTGGTTTTGGACTTCGAAGGTGGTGGGGCACGTGCAATCTGGCGCGTGGGCGTTCACCACGATTTTGGTGGGGAGGAAGGAAGACAACGCACAATTTCTTAAAGAGCTGGAGGAGACGCCAGGACACGCGGGCTGGGAGGTGCTGGCGAGCATGAGCGAAGCGGAATTGGAAGCCGACCTCGGCAAATTGGGACGTTGGCTGGACGAGCATGCCTTGGATCGCGCCGTGATCACCACCACGGTGTCCAAGCGAGAGGCCATGCTGGGGTGGGTTGCGGTGTTGGAAGGGAAGGGCGTGGAGTTGCTCGTGGTGCCCGGTGCCTTCGATTACATGGCGGGCACGGTGCGGTCGACCAATTTGTTTGGGATCCCGCTTGTCAACTTGAGCCGCACGGGTTTGGGGCCGGGCATGAAGGCCCTGAAGCGTTTTGTGGACATCGTGGTCAGCGCGGTGGCGCTTGTCTTGCTGTCCCCGATCCTGTTGCTCGTCGCGTGGTCGGTCAAACGCGGTTCCGCGGGTCCTGTGTTTTACCGCCAGGAACGCCTCGGATTGCACGGGAAGCCGTTTCACATCATCAAGTTCAGAACGATGGTGCAGGATGCGGAGGGAGCGCGGCCCCAGCTGAGTTCGGATGAAGACCCCCGCATCACCCATGTGGGCAAGCGTTTGCGCCAAACGCGCCTGGACGAGTTGCCTCAGTTTTGGAACGTTCTGAAGGGAGAGATGTCCCTCGTCGGACCTCGTCCCGAGCGCGCCTTTTTTGCAGACCAAATCATCCAGCACAGTCCCCACTTTCTGCGGCTTCAACAAGTCCGCCCAGGCATCACATCATGGGGTCAAGTCAAGTATGGCTACGCGGAGAATGTGGACCAGATGAGACAACGTCTGCGGTACGACATCATGTACCTCGAAAACATCTCGTTGGTGCTCGATTTGAAGATCCTGCTTTTCACCATTCTCACGGTGTTGCGGAGGGAGGGAAAGTGATTTACATAAATTTTCCGAAATTTGTGCATGATTGCCCTTGACCGAACGCAGGGCGCGCCTCGGCGTGCGCAGCGCATGCTGGTGTGCTTGATGCTTGCCGGCGTCGCAGGTTTGGGGCATGCCCAAGAGGGAGCGGTCAAGACGGGAAGCCAAGAGGGGACCCTTGTGGTGAACTACTACAGCACGGCGCCTGATCCGGAACTCGAGCAGCTGCGTGGCTTGGCGATCGATGCGATTGGCGTGTACTTGAGGGGGGAGATGCGTGTGGAGGACAACGACATTGGCTGGTCGTCTTCCGTGCGCAACGTGGGCAGGGACATGGAGCGCATCGTGCGGGATTTGATGCGCATTCGCGCGTTCGCAGGTCAAGAAGACTTCAAGGGCTTTTCCGAGGAGGTGGCCATGCTTCTGGTGGATTTCGAGGAACTGGACATGCGGGATGTGGAACGCATGCGCGAATCGGGAACACGGAGTTTTGAGGAGCGCACTTATGTGCTCATCGAGCAGCGTGTCCTAGAAATCTTGCTTCAATGCGGGGTGGAGCTTGGACGCTACGTCAACCGCGGTCTGCTCCAAAAAATCGGCACCGTCGAGCAAAGTTTGCCCGTGGAGGACTTGTCGCGGTGGACCGACCCGGGAGACAATGTGCCGCTCGAACCGATTGAACTCAACTTCAATCTGGAGACCATGTCCTTGTTGGACCGCGAAGACGAAAGCACTTGGCCTGGGGAAGCTGTGGATTCGGGGCGTCCCACTGCGAATGCGTCTGAGTGGCAGTCCATGCAGGACATGATGCAACGCATTTTGTCGCTTGTCGAAGCCCAAGAGGTACGCATTCAGGCGTTGGAGCGTGGCAATCCAGCCCCTTCCAGCAATCTGCGTGACGTGGCCGCGCAGTCTTGGAATCCAAATCGCCCTTCGCCGGCCAGCGACCCGGTGTTGGCTGCCCTGCAGTTGCCAGCATCCTTTGACGTGCAGTTCTATGAAGGAAGTGCCCGCTTGACCTTGACTGCGCAACTGCAGTTGAACGAGGTGATGGAATACCTCGGCATGTACCCACAGTTGCGCGTCGTCTGCACGGGACATGCCGACCTCACGGGCGACCGCGCGGCCAATTTGGCCTTGTCGAAGAAACGTGCACAGGCCGTGCAGCGGCATTTGTTGGAAAGCGGCGTGCTGTCCACGCGTGTGGTGCTGAACTATTTTGGGGAGGAGCGCGCTTCAAATCGTGGCGCTTTGGACAGACGGGTGGAGGTGGCGTTCTTTGTGAACGACTGATTCATCTGCGATCCCATGAAAATCATCTGCATCGGCCGAAACTATGCCGACCACGCCCGTGAACTCGGCAACCAAGTGCCGTCTGAGCCTGTGGTTTTTCTCAAACCCCAAAGCGCAATCCTCAGCCACAAGCATCCATTCTACATCCCGGATTGGACCCAGGAAGTGCACCACGAGGTGGAGTTGGTCGTCAAGATCAATCGCCTGGGCAAAACCATTTCGGAAGCTCACGCACCTCGCTACTATTCCGAGGTCAGCTTGGGTTTGGACATGACCGCGCGGGACGTCCAAACGCGATTGAAGGCCAAGGGGCATCCTTGGGAGCGTGCCAAGGCCTTTGATGGTTCTGCGGTGATTGGCCAATTCATGTCACTCGAGCAGTTGGGCAAGGACGTGCAAGACCTGTCTTTCACCTTGGCAAACCATGGTAACGTCCTTCAGAAAGGCCAAACCAAAGACATGCTGTTTTCGGTCAATCGTCTCATTGCGGAGGTGTCCAAATTCATGACGCTGAAAGTCGGAGACCTGCTGTTCACCGGCACCCCGGCGGGTGTCGCGGGCGTCCAACCGGGCGATCGACTTGTGGGTTCATTGGAAGGTCACGACCTTTTTGCTGTCAACGTCAAGTGATTTTGTCATTTTGAACCAAACGCACACACACCTGTCCCTCATCGGATTCATGGGCTCGGGGAAATCCACCCTGGGCAAGAAGCTCGCCGAGCGTCTCGGAAGGCCCTTTGTCGACACAGACGTGGAAGTGGAAAAGATGCTGGGAATGCCGGCCCGTGAGGTGTTCGACACCTTGGGGGAATCGGCCTTTCGGGAAGCGGAACAGGATGCCTTGTCCGATGCCCTTCGACCCAACGATGCCATTGTTTTGGCGACAGGTGGCGGAACGCCGTGTGCGGAAGGGGCAGTGGCAGCGCGGTCTGGCACAGGCGCTCGCCGCGGCAGGGGAGGTCCT
>PKDW01000116.1 GCA_002863145.1 Flavobacteriales bacterium | reverse complement strand
TCCATCGCCGCTTGCAACGCGCAAATGGGGTCGATTTCAGCAACAATGACGCGGCAACCTGCGTTGCGGAGAGATTCGGCTGAACCCTTGCCCACATCGCCGTAACCTGACACGACAGCGACCTTGCCGGCCATCATCACGTCCGTGGCCCGACGGATGGCGTCCACGCAGGACTCTCGGCATCCGTATTTGTTGTCAAACTTGGACTTGGTGACGGAGTCGTTCACATTGATGGCAGGCATCGGAAGTGTGCCGTTTTTCTCGCGATCGTACAAGCGCAACACACCTGTGGTGGTTTCCTCGGAGATGCCCTTGATGCCCGCAGCGAGCTCAGGATGCTTGTCGAGCACCACATTGGTGAGGTCTCCTCCGTCGTCAAGGATCATGTTCAAGGGCTGACGGTCGTCCCCAAAAAACAACGTCTGCTCAATGCACCACTCATATTCCTCTTCGGTCATGCCCTTCCAAGCGTACACGGCGATGCCCGCAGCAGCGATGGCCGCGGCGGCATGGTCTTGGGTCGAAAAAATATTGCAAGACGACCACGTGACGTCCGCCCCGAGTTCCACGAGGGTCTCGATGAGCACCGCAGTTTGGATGGTCATGTGCAGGCAACCTGCCACGCGCGCCCCTTGAAGTGGCTTGGATGAACCGAATTCTTCGCGCAACGCCATCAAACCTGGCATTTCTGCTTCAGCGAGGGTGATTTCTTTGCGGCCCCATTCGGCCAAGCTCATGTCCTTCACTTTGTAGGGAAGGGTGGGTGTGAGAGTTGTGTTGCCCATGTCGTGTGATTTAGCAATGCAAAAGTACGGAATCCGAGGGCTTTGGAGGTGGAGGCCAAACCCCCGTCCTTTGCTCCCATGCCTCAATACGCCTTGCCACTGCAACCCCAAGGGGTCGAGATTGTTCTCTGGCATCTGCTTGAGTCGCAGGGAGAAGGGCACAAGTGGGCGCTTCACTTCCCTCAACGGCAAACCGCCACCATGTCTGCTGCGCGGCAAGGGGAACACCGGGCCACGGCCTATGCCCTGACGCAGCTCCTCGGCCACACTGAGTGGCACCTGACCCACAACGAAGATGGCAAGCCACAGCTTCACGTTCGCGGTGAATCGCACGTGCAAGCCGTCGGCATTTCCCATGCCCGGATGGGCGAAGATGTTTGGGCTGCCGTGGGCATGTGGAACAAGGGGGGAACACCTGGTGGCATTGATCTGGTGCTGACCGACGATGCACGGGTGAGGCGCGTCGCCCCGCGGGTGATGTCCGCCGAAGAGATGTCCAAGTGGTGCGGCTCCGAAGCGTGGGCCTGGGCCACCAAAGAAGCCATGTTCAAAGGCCACGGACCTGCGCTGAAGTTTCAATCGCAGGCCCTGCTCAAAGATGGCACAGGGATTCCCGGCGACGAGGCCGGTGCCCTGCGTGGCGAGGTGCGCGGAATGCCATGGTCTGGGGCTTGGTGCAAGGTTCGAGAGCGGTTGCTCCTTGTTTGGGGCGCATAAAAAAGGGGAGCCCGGTTGGGTTCCCCTTGGCAGCACAGGGCTGGTGAATGCTTTTTCTCAGCGATCGATGCCTTTGTGGCGGCGCTCCGAACTCACGGACATTTTCTTGCGTCCCTTGCGGCGACGTGCGCTCAAAACGTTTCGGCCGCTGGCCGTAGACATGCGCTTGCGAAAGCCGTGCTTGTTGCGGCGCTTCCGAACGGAGGGTTGAAATGTCCTTTTCATCGTTGTCGTGTTTCCCAATAAGGGAGGGCAAAGGTAGCAAACGCTTTCTGTTCCTCCAAGCCTCTTAACCACATTCGTTCGACAAATTTGTGACAGAGGCGCGGTCGGGGAGCGCTAATTTCGACGTTCGTTTCCCGAACCCCAACCTCAATCATGGCGCACGGCCGACCTCACACCTCTCTTGCCACGGCCGATGACGGCCCCAAAAAACGCTTCTCCTTCAAGGATTTGCGTGGGTTTGGGCGGATGCAGAAATACCTCAAACCCTACGTGGTGCACTTCGCCCTCGGGATGGTGGTGATGAGCATTTCAGGGTTCCTGACGTTGGTCATCACGCGGCTCTGGGGCCAATTGGGTGGCGTCGGTGCAACGGGTTCCACAGGCCAAATGCCGCTTCTCGGTTTGGAGATGGACGATTTGGCCTCCGTCGGCTGGACCCTTCTCGGCGCATTGGCCATCCAGTCGTTGTTCTCCTTTGTGAAGGTGTTGCTGTTTGCAGACATGACAGAGAAGATGATGCTTGCCATGCGGCAAGACGCCTTTGACGCGTTGGTCAGCATGCCCATGGCGTTTTATGACGCCCGTCGCGTCGGTGACCTGAACAGCCGCATCAGTGCGGACATCGCGACCATCCAAGACATCTTCACTGTGACCCTCGCGGAATTGTTCCGTGGCCTCATCCTCATTGTCGGGGGCGTCGTTGCGCTGGCCTACTTCTCCGTGGAGCTCACCCTTTGGATGCTCGGCACGCTGCCCGTGATGATGGTGGCGGCGGTGGTGTTTGGGCGTTTCATCCGAAAACTGTCCAAACAAACACAAGACGAGGTGGCCGCGTCCAACATTGTGGTGCAGGATGTCTTGACAGCGATTGTCAGTGTGAAGAGCTACGCCAACGAATGGCTCGAGCGGCGGAAGTACGGCACGCACGCTGCGGAAATCAAGCGCCTGGCCATGCGCGGTGCCTTGTGGCGGGGCACGTTTGCGAGCTTCATCATCCTGTTCATTTTTGGCGCCATCACGCTCGTCATTTTCAAAGGGGCTGACTTGATGCAGCAAGGCGAATTGGCGAGCGAGCACTTCTTCACCTTTCTCTTGATGACCGGCCTCGTCGCGGGAAGCATTGGCGGCATGGCCGCCCAATTCAGCGCCCTTCAGCGGGGACTCGGCGCGATTGAGTCAGTGATGGACATCGTCGACCAGGCCCGCGAAGTGGAGGACCTCAATGCCTCTACCCCTGATTTGTCATTGCGCCAAACTGTCACCCTCACTGACGTCCATTTCAATTATCCGCAGCGCCCCGACGTGCAGGTCTTGAAGGGCCTCAACCTGCGCATCGACGCCGGCGACCAGGTGGCCTTGGTCGGCACGAGTGGCGCGGGCAAAAGCACGGTCGCCTCCCTCCTGCTCCGGTTCCATGAGCCGGACACCGGGGTGCTCCAGGTCGGAGACGTCCCAGCGGACGAGCTCGATTTGCGGGGCTACCGGCAGCGCGTGGCCTTTGTGCCCCAAGAGGTCATCTTGTTTGGGGGCGACCTTCGCAGCAACATCCGCTACGGACGTCCCGACGCCACCGACGAAGAAATCGTCGATGCGGCCAAACGCGCCTACGCTTGGAACTTCATCCAGGACTTCCCCGAGGGCCTAGACACCCTTGTCGGCGAGCGCGGCGTGCAGCTGTCCGGCGGCCAACGACAGCGGATTGCCATTGCGCGGGCCATCCTCAAAGATCCCGACCTGCTCATTTTAGACGAAGCAACGAGCGCCTTGGACAGCACTTCGGAGCGAGAGGTCCAAGCCGCCCTCGACGCATTGATGGAGGGCCGAAGCTCGGTGGTCATTGCCCACCGTCTCAGCACCGTGAAGAACGCGAGCCGCATCTGCGTGATGGAGGACGGCCGCGTGGTGGAAGAGGGTCGGCACGAGGAACTCATGGGCCGAGGCGGCCACTACGCCCAATTGGTGAAGAACCAAGAACTGGCCGGCTGACGCCTTCCGCGCGCAAGTCAGATGTATTTTCGCAACCATGGCGACCAGAAAAGCACTCATCACCGGCATCACGGGCCAAGACGGCGCGTACCTCACGGAACTCCTGCTTGACAAGGGCTACGAAGTCCACGGCATCAAGCGCCGTGCGTCTCAGCTCAACACGGACCGCATTGACCACCTCTATCAGGATCCGCACGAAGACAACGTTCGTTTGAAGTTGCACTATGGCGACCTCGTGGACAGCACCAACCTCATCCGCATCGTGCAGGAGGTTCAGCCCGATGAGATCTACAACCTCGCCGCCCAAAGTCATGTCCAGGTCAGCTTTGAAACGCCAGAGTACACCGCCAACGCGGACGCGCTTGGCACCCTTCGCATCCTCGAAGCCATCCGCATCCTCGGCATGGAGAAGACGGTCAAATTCTACCAGGCCAGCACCTCCGAGCTCTACGGCTTGGCGCAAGAACAGCCTCAATCGGAGACCACCCCCTTCTATCCGCGCAGCCCCTATGGCGTGGCGAAGTTGTACGCGTTTTGGATTGTCAAGAACTACCGCGAGTCGTACGGCATGCACGCCAGCAACGGCATCCTCTTCAACCACGAGAGTCCACGCCGCGGAGAGACGTTTGTGACCCGAAAAATCACGCGCGCCGTCGCCCGCATCAAGCTCGGCATGCAAGACTGCCTGTACCTCGGCAACCTCGACGCCCAGCGCGACTGGGGCCACGCCAAGGACTATGTAGAAGGCATGTGGCGCATGCTCCAGCAGGACACCCCCGACGATTACGTGCTCGCCACGGGTGTCACCACCACCATCCGCGATTTCGCCACCATGGCGTTCCGTGAAGTCGACATCACAGTCGCCTGGCGTGGCGAAGGCGCCAACGAAGAGGGCTACTGCCCCGAGACGGGCAACGTCCTCGTCAAAATCGATCCGCGCTACTTCCGCCCTGCCGAAGTCGACTTGCTGATTGGAGATGCCACCAAAGCCCGCGAAGTCCTCGGTTGGACGGCCACCACCACCCTCGGAGAGATGTGCCGCGAGATGGTTGAGGCCGACCTCGCCCTCTTCGAACGCGACGCCTACCTCAAAGCAGGCGGCCACGACGTGGTCTCCCCCGCCGATCTCTGACCAAATCGCTCGTCAATTGTTCGCGAATTCCCCTCTTCCCGAGGCATGGATTCAGGGGTTCGCCATCACTCTAAGGCCAAATTCCAGCTGCTGCTCAAAACTGAAGCATTCAGTCATCTCGGCTGTTTTTGGTTTTCGGAAATCGGGAGAAATTTCCCATTCCATCCATATCGAGGTTATCTGGCTCGTTTTCAAATCGCCTCTCGTTCGCTCCGCTTTCATGGCCGTTGTAGATGTTCCAAATCAAGAACGCCATGTAAATGCAGAAAATGACGAAGCCTATCGCAAACATTGAAATGCTCATGACCGCGTGGTTCTGCGCTGCCTGATGGCAATTGAAAACAAAAGGATTGTTCCGGCCCAATGTGCGGAGTACAAGGCTTCATCAGTTTGTCCCATGAGGCCGAGACCCACAGAATAGAGGAGACAAACGAATGCGAGTAAAACGGCATACCATTGTCTCAGGAATTGAACTAGGAATTTCATGGCGTGACTTTAATTAACCTATTGGTTACGAATAAGTAAGGATTCGAGCGTTGAAATTGTTCTAATCACCTGTTGGGCAAGATCTGGATGTCTTTGTTTTTTTGAAGTCGTAAAAGACTACTCAGGTAGTCAGCGGAACAAGACTGTCTGCGATGCAAGAATTGAACATCAAAGAACTAATCAACGCATTGTCCAAGCTGAAAGTGGATTCCGTGCCGCACTGGGGAGTGATGAATGCGCCTCAAATGCTCAAACACTGCAATCGTCAAATCCAATTGTACTCGCGCGAGAAACCGAATGGTCTGTCATCAATCATGCGGACGTATACAATGGGAAGATTGCACCTTCTCTATGTGAAGTACTATGTCCGGTATGACATTCACCGCTACAAAAAAAACTCCTATTCACTTCCTTCGCTCAGGACCGTTGAACTCGAGGATATCAACTTTGATCAAGAGCGGAAAGAATTGGTTGACCGATTAACTGCAGTATCCCAATTCGACGGGTGGATGCGATATACGCCTCTCCATGGGTGGGTATCGCAGTTGACATTCAAGCGCAACATCTATGTTCATGTCAAGTACCATCTGCATCAATTCGGTGTTTGGTCAAATTCAGGAAATTCATTGTAGCACAGTGGTTGAGGGTGTTTGGCTCGAACCGTGCTGGGTGATAACGTAAAATGGACCTTACCTCTGGAACGACTCGCAAAGTCCACTTGACCAAATCCGGGTTGAGGGTGTCCGGCTTCTGTCCTGTCGGGTCCGCATGCAAAGTGGCGCTCGGCCGACGCTGGGAAGATGGGACTTAATCCGCTTTGATTTCGAGATCAGGGTGCTCGGCTAGGTAGGCTCGCAATTCTGTTTCCACCTTGCTCCGGATGTTTTCGTACCGCTGAATCAACGTTCTGTGAAACACGATTCGGTTTCGATACACCATGGTCTGAACGTAGAAATCGTCGCTCTTGTAACGCTCTTGAATGTTGGAAAGGTTCATCACAAACCGGGCACTTGCAGGCCAATCCAAAACTTTCTCTGCCCCGATGGAGAATTCATCTCCCTTGACCATGCACATGGGGTGGTGTCCCACGAAGTAGTTCAACGACAAATTGTCAATCATCGCGTTGTTGTCCAAAGCTCGCTTCGAAACATACTCGTAGTATTCCTTGATGGACTCTTCAACCTCGGTGGGGAAGTTTTGAAGTCGGCCGTTGTTAAGCAGCGTTTTGTACGTTCCATCGTTCATGAAAAACGTGATGTAATTGTATGGATACCCAATGTTTACCATGCTGTCGGCAAAGGCTTCGTAGGTCATCTCTCCCTCCGACATGCGGGTGTGGTTCTGCAAAATTCGCAGGGTCCTCTCCTTCCCAACATCTGCGGCGCTCCCCACCTCCGCCAACCGCGCGGCATCAGATTCCAAGTCTTGCAACAGGTCTTGGGCATCCTTCACCTGGTGCCGCAAGTCGTTTTGCAATTCGCTCCATTCGCTCAACCAAAAAGACGCTGTGATGCCCAGCACCACCACAACAAACTCAAGGGAATAGCGCAAGGCCAAGTACCTCACGCTCCCACGTGGCAACTCCATTTTGAAAGGGTCGAATGACTTTGGGTCTTTTTTCATGTGGCTTCTTTTGAAATCCCACCCAAACTACTTCGGACGAATTTGACATCCCAATCTCAGCAGCCTGTCAAATCACACCAGTAGGGTTGGTGTTTGGTCCTTTGTTATTTTGGGACACCAAAACACACACGACCATCATGTTATTGCAGGCCACGGGGGACGTTTACAACCCTACCGCAGGGGACATCGCATTGATGCTTGCCTCGGCGACGATTTTTTTCCTCATTCTCTTTTGGCGCAGGCTGGCCCCCGGTCGGTGGCGGTCCAAATTGGTGACGGACCACATCAAGAAGGCGTGGTTCACGTTGGACACAGAGGAGCAAAAAATCGCATTCACCAAGCTCATCGTCGAGGCGGCCAAGTCCGACGGCAAAGTCACGGGGGACGAAAACGAAGCCATTTTTGAAGAAATCACCGTGTCGCACAAGAAAGCCGCGCAGAAGATGACCAAAGAGGACATGTACAGTGTCCTGAAGGGGCTCTCCCCAGACATGCACACCTCCATCGTCCAAGCCTTGCAAACCCTGCTCAACGCGGACGGCGAATTTGCTCCTAAGGAAGCCAAGTGGCTGGCAGAAGTGGTGGATCGCTTGACCAAATAAGGGCGGCATGTTTCAGAACAACCAGTACGGCCGGTTCCTGTCGGGGTTCCTTGTCTTCACCATCACCCTGTTTGAAGCCGCTGCCATTCTCGAGTCTCGGTTTGACTTTGCCGTGGACTCGGGCATTCTCATCGTCATCACCCTGGGTGTCTTGAGCCTCAGGGTCGCGAGCTGGGTCTACCTATGGGTGACGCATCGGACCCAACCCAAGCCTGAACAACAGGAGGCCAAATCCGCCACCAACCTCTCCACATTGCTCAACGTGGTCTTGGGTTTGATGGTGATTGGTCTGGTGGGGTTCTACATGTTTGGCAAAGAAGACTCGAAGGTCATTCTGGAAGAGGCTTTGCCTCGAATGGAAGCTGCCCTAGAGCGAGAGGACGTATTCGAAGTCTACTCCACGGCGAGAGAACTCTTCGAAAGCACGGAAAATCCCTTGTTCGAATCCTATTTGGACAAGGTCACGTCGCGAGGCAACATCTACACAAACCGCCCGGGAGTTGACGTGTCTTTTCGCTTTTACAACGACACAACCGACATGTGGTTTGATTTGGGGACCTCACCCGTCGAGCACGTCCGTTTGCCCTACACCTACCTTCAATTAAAGTTCCAAGAGGGCGACCAAGAACACACGACGTGGGCACACCCTTATTACATCTTTGAAGGAAGCAACAAGTTCATCCTTCCTCCTGTGGGCACGACTGAAGCTTCCGGAGAAGTCATTCGGAAAATCGGTGCCAAATCAAGGTTGAGCTTCCCAGGTCTCGACCACTTCGACCACGTGGAATATGGTCCCTTTGACATCGCCAAACGCGAGGTGACCAACGCCGAATTCCTTGAGTTCGTGCAACAGGGAGGGTACAACACCGACGAAGGCTGGGATTGTCCCATAGAATACAAAGGCAGAATGCTCGAGTGCGATGAATTGCGTTCCATGCTCGTGGATGAAACCGACATGCCCGGGCCCTCCAATTGGAGTTACGGCAAGCCGCCCCGGGGCCAAGAGAACTATCCTGTGTCGGGGGTGTCGTGGTTCGAAGCAATGGCGTTCGCCCGTTTCAAGGGCATGACCTTGCCCACCGTCCACCAATGGGCGAGTGTCGCAAGTCTTGGCAATGCCAGCCGTTTCGTGCCGGAAAGCAACTTTTCGAAAAATCAGCTTCAGAATGTGGGGGACTCCATCACCCTCAACCCCCAGGGATTGTTCGACATTGCAGGCAATGTGAGGGAGTGGGCCTACAACCGGGCTGCCGGCGACGACCGGGCCATTTTGGGAGGGTGCTACTTGGACGACGATTATTCTTTCAACGATTATTTCAGCCAAGATGCGCTTGACCGCAGCCTTGGAAACGGAATTCGATTGGCCCAAACGCTGGACGCCGACAATCCCTACACGACTTCCTTCGCTCCCATTTATGTGGAGGAGCGGGACTTCAGGGCGCTTCCCAAAGTCAGTGACGACGTCTTCGCCATCTACCGCAAGAAGTTTGACAATTACCACAAGCCCCTCAGCGCGAAAGTGACGCGCGCCCATGTCCCGAGCGCAGGCACCGTGGTGGTTGAGCGGGTCGAATTGGAAGACATTGATTCCGAATCGGGGGAGATTCTGCCTGCCTATCTCTTCTACGACTCTCTGCAGCCTCCACCATACAAGCCCATCATTTTCTTCCCAGGCTCCAACGCGATTCACATGACCAACACCCAGGTCATGCTGAAGAACACCGCCGCGAACATGGATTACCTCTTTGCAAACGGCTACGCATTGGTTCACCCCATTTACACAAGCACTTACGAAAAGGAAGATGAACTGAAAAGCGACTATCCCGACAAGTCAGAGCGCTACACTGAGCATGTCATTTCTTGGGGAAAGGAATACAAGAAAACGCTGGACTACATCGAAACCCGTGATGACTTGGACATGGAGTCCTTGTCCTACTACGGGGTGAGCTGGGGTGGATACATGGCCAACATTTTGCTGGCCATTGACGATCGGGTCACAACTGCCGTGCTGAATGTCGCAGGCCTGTGTTTCCAACCTGCAGATCCAAGCGTGGAAGCGTACATCTACACCCCGCGTGTGACGTGTCCTGTGTTGATGCTGAACGGCAAATACGACGTCTTTTTCCCGCTTGAGACCTCTCAAGATCCCATGTTTGAATTCCTGGGCACTCCCGATGACCAAAAAAAGCACTACGTCTTTCCCTCAGGTCATTACGTGCCACGGCAGAAGTTGATCGAAGAGCACCTGGCATGGCTCAATCCTGAGGTTGACGCTTGAATCTTGATGCGATGAACAAGCTCCTTGTCAAACACTCCGTTGAATTTGTGGTTGTGGTGCTCGGCCTTGGGCTGTCCTTCTACGTCAACTGCCTGCATTAGAAACATGAGACAGACCACCTTGCTGCTGCTTCTGGGCACCTTCATGCTTGGGGGCTGTTCCGTCCAAAAAAAAACGACGCAGTCTGGATGGCACGTTGAATCGGCTTGGTTCAACTCCGCACCAACCTCCCATATTCAGTTGCAGGCGACACCTGCCACAACCCCACATTCACTCCGCCGGACAGGCACGTTGGCTTCCACCATTCCGCACCGTCCAGACCTTCGCTTACCAAATCGCAGCGACGGCCAGCCCAACCAGCAACTTGCACCCTCGGTGGCCCTGTTGCACTCAGGCACCGTGGAGGCCATGACGACAAAAAGGCCGCGCCTTCAGCGGCGCCTTCTCCAGGACATCCACATTCAGCCCCGTTTCCCCCAACATCACCCCCTGCAATCCCAATCCAAGGGTCAAGAAGGTGAACCAAACGCATGGATCCACATCGGCATCGGATTGGCGTTATTGGGCCTCTTTCTTCTGCCGTCTCCCGCGGCGTTGCTGGGCATTGGATTGTCCACCTTTGCCTTCATGGTCGGCATTCTTCTGGGGCCCAAGAATGTCCCTGCTGCCTCTCCTGACGCCAAATCCAAACGCCGACGACCTTGGCTTAAAATGCTTCTTCTCCTCGTCGTCATGACCCTAACAGTAATTCTGATGGCGGTGTCCATTTTCACGGCGGCCACAAGCGGTTGGTCCAACCCGTTCGAGGGCTGGACAATGATCAGTTGGTAACCGCCTACCGCAGAACCTGCTTCAGGCAATCAGAAGTTGTCAAGGTCAACAGGACGCATCACGCCGAACCATTTGCGGATGGCTTGACCGACTCCGGGGACGTCAATGTGGATGATGTAGACGCCACCGGCGATGGGCACGTTGGCTTCG
>PKDW01000071.1 GCA_002863145.1 Flavobacteriales bacterium | reverse complement strand
ACATTAGGGACAAGGGCAGCCACAAGAGGAATTGATTGATACTCATTTTCATGCTGCAATGTGCGACAAGTCTGTTAAATGACATCGCTCAGAGGGAAGCATATTCGATTCACTTGTGGACCCAGCAGGACAGAAGCCGAACACCCTCAACCCCAATTTGGTCGATTGGTCTGCGCATTCATGTGGATGTCTAGGCGAATCGTTCCTTTGATTTGGCATTGTCACCCCAGATTCCCTCGGGTTGTCACGAATCCTAAGTTGACTCCGACATGATGACCAGCTGCTGGGAATCCCAACTCAGGGAAAAAGGAGGTGAATGCTGGAGTGTGTCACACCAAAACAACCGTCGGCTCCATCGACATTTCCTGAGACCTCCATACCATCTTCCCGTCTCAACAATTCGAGATCCGTGTAAAAGGCGTGCAGTTCTTCGGAGATGCTTTGGATCATCAGCACATAATGGTAAGGAACCCCCTCGTCGAGCTTGTTGCGAACGCGGAATCTCAGGGGCCGGACATTGTTGTCCCAAGCCTCATCGTCAACCAACAAGGCGTTGTCCAACTTGGAGCCCCCGTGCCTCCGCACCACCACATCTTCGTCGTCTGTCCTCAAATCCCGAAACTTGGGAGGGCCCGCTCCGACCGTGTCCACCTGCATCAGGAGTTGAAGCAAGTGCCATTTCCTCTCTCCTTCTGCCTGACTCAAGACAACGTCAATTTGATCAAACGTTTTGTTGCCTTCCGTCATCGAACGCACATTCAATGTCATTCCTGCGCATTGGGGCGAGTGTGGAATGATTGCTGTTGACGTGAAGTCATTCCATTTGTCTGTGGTGGCCAACAACTTCAAAGTGTCCCCAGGACCAGCTCCAGCAGCGCCGATGCTTGGAACCCACATTCCCAAAGCGTTGTCTGGCCCCGTTGCGCAAGTCTCGAAGGTCTCGTCAAGGTCCAGAGCAATGCGAACACATGCCTCCATGACCCCCTCATCAAGGCCGACTTCATGGAGAGGACCAGATTGAGAGAAGGAACAATGGGCAGAATCCAAGTCCAAATCAACATTGACAAACGCGTACGGTCGAATCATCGCATCCGACTCTGTGACCACAGGGTCAAACCATTGACACGCGGCAAGGCTGACAAAGGCCCAAATCAAAACATGCGGCCTCAATTCCATGCGTACTTGAAACTGACGTTGGGCAACAAAGGAATCAACCCTATTTCCTCAATGACCGGATCACCTTTGTCATTTTCGGACCAAATGGCTGCATATGGATTGATGCGGTTGGTCAAATTGTACACCCCACATTGAGCTTTCCAAATCCCTGAAGCCGTGATTTGGGTTCGAGAGACAGAACAATCCCAACGGCTGATGTGCCCCAGCTGATAGCTGTTCCGGCGGTCGGCCACGGGGTAAGAGGTCCAAACCACCGACGAGCTGGCCGAAGGGTTGGGCATGGCGAACGAGACCGACTCCTCGCTAATGTTGAGCCACCGGCCTGTCGAAAAGACATGCATGAGCGTCACCTCCCATCTCTCATTCAGATTCCATTGAACCGATGTGGTGGCATCGTGGCGGATGTCAAACGTGAATGGGAAGGGCCTCCCCCCATTCAAGTCATCGAATTGACGCGAACTGCGGCCGTGTGTGTAAGCGATGTCGAGCTTTACATCGTTCCAGCGATGGGTTTTGGAGATTTCGAGACCGTACACCGCACCAAGCCCCTCGGCGACCACATCTTGGGCCAACAGCGACTCAATGTCCTGATCAAACGTGACCCCTGGTTTGAAGGCCAACAACTCCGACATGCCCCGCAAGTACACGTCGACGGTGGTGCTGTTTTGCCCCGAGGATTGTTGCCACCTCAACCCTGTTTGCCATGACCTTTCCACCGGGCGGGCACCTGAGGACGCCACCCACAACTCAGGCACCAACCCAAAATCATTCAACGTCAGCAAGTGCAACGCCTGGGTGGACAGGGCTGAATGGAACGACAGCAGATGGCCTTCAGCCAGACGCCAAGTCAGGCTCCCCTTGGGCAACCACGCACCCTCACGGCCCTTGTCGAGTTGCCAGGACGCCAATCTCACCCCTATTTGCCCATCCAGAGCTGGAGACAACTTGATGTCCATCTCCGCGAAGAGGGCACCCGAGTTGACGCGGCTCCCAGCAGATGCATCCTTGGCCTCAATGGAACCTTCATCCCCCGTCGTTTCCTGAAATCTTGGATGCGCCCACAGGGATCGCCACTCCACCCCAAAACTGGAATGAACCCTCTCCAAGTTGATCTCTGCTTGAAGGGTGGCTTGGCGTGTTTCAATGTGACTCATGAACGATGCATTGGACTCGAGCATGCCCGCATTTTGTCCATTCAAAAGGATCGGCTCCGAGCGCGAACGCGTCAACTCCGAGGCATAGTCATTCCATCCCAAACGGCCTTCTACGTTCCAGCCATTCCCTGCAAACCACTTCCATGTCAATCCAGCCAGGGCATTGGACCAATTCGTTTGGTTCCGGGATGCACGACCACTTCGCGCAAATTCAAGATCGTATTTGACCCTGTCTCTGCTTGCCAAAAACAGCGTCCCGATCTTGTGCTTGCCCCAGAGGTAAGAACCTTTGAACGACAAGTCATCAAATCCATACACAGCGGAAATGTCACTGGACGAATTGGTGTTGATCGTCTTGTCGATGAGGCCTTGGACGGCTTCCAAATTGGATCGCCTCCCGCCAAACTGAAAAAAGGACCTTTTGTCGGATCTCTCCACTTGGATTTCAGATGCAATCACGGAGGACAGGAATTGGCCTGAGTGCCTTTTCTCCGATGAGAACCGCTCGTTGTACGACACTTCAATCACGCTGCCCAGGGTGGCGCCACAATCAATGGGTTTTCCATTGGCATAGAACTCGACCCGCTCGACGACGCTGTTGGGAAACATGGACAACAGTCCAAACAAGTGGGTCGAGTTCATGAGTGGGAATCCATCTGCACGAATGGAGGCTTGGTCATAATTGCCCCCACGAGAGACAATGCCCTTTTGGCCTTCCACATTGGAACCGACCGACGCAGTGGTCTTCAATGAGGTCAAGAGATCTGGAATGCCCGTGGAAGACGGCACGGCCTCAATGTCTTTTGCAGACATCGTTGTTGCAGACAGAACCCCATTGGTTTCAAGGGCCTCTTCAACCACAACCTCTCCAATGGCGATCTCAAGAGGCGTCAATGTGACGGTCCATGTACCGCCGTTGCACGTGAATGGGTCGAGCAGAAAGGAACGATGTCCTTCGGCAAAAACCTTCAGCACCGACGCCCCCTCGCACAGCAATGTCGCTTGCCCCAAAGCATTTGTGAAGACCACCAGGTCGTCCACCTGGACGGCAGCCTGCACCAAAGGCAGAGAATCCGAATCCATGACAACGACCGTGGTCCCCAAGGTCTGAGCACGCAATGAGGAGCAACCCGCACATGCCCCCAGAAGCAGCATCGCCCCAGCCAGGACACAGCGCAAAGGCCCTACACGCCTCATCGCACCTTCATCCATTTGGTCACTTGGCCATTTTGGACGCAACGCTTGAAAAGAACCTTCAAGCTTTCTCCATCTTGGATGACCACGCGACGCCCCATGACATCGAACACCTCCCATTCATCGCACGGTTGACTCCCCATCACGGAAGTGATTGAGTTGACCTGAGCGTTCAATGACATGAACCAGAGGACTGCACCTGAGATGGCGGACATTGCACACTCGTTGTGGCTGTATTCGCCAAGGTCATAGGCCTGTATGTCGTTCGCCCCAGCACCGGTCATGGATTCAAATGCACTTGTGGCATTTTCGTACAACACCTCTTCATCCTCAGTGCAATACCGCATGTGTACAGGAAAGGATGGCACCCAGGTGTGCACATCGTTGTCCACTGCGGCCTCGAGCAGTGCTGAACCCTCTCCTGTCATCCCTTCCAGCACCCCCGGCATCAGCATGGTTGTCCAATCGTCAGGACAAATGGCATTGATTTCATCCCCTGAGTGCTCGCCGTCGAGCAATGAGTCCAACATGGTCGCATAAGGTTCCATGCAAACCTCAGAAAGTGACCCGTACAGGTTGCCATACACCGCGTTCCACCCCTTGAGGATGTAAAAAATGTAGGCTGGCTGGCTGTAGTTTGGACTGTCGAGAATCCAAGGAAGTTGTGTGCCGCTCAAATCGTACGGCCCACTGAGCGGCGCCACTGCCTCCAATGACAGCTCACCTTGAAGGTTTACAGGCATCGTGGAACGTGCCATCGCCATCGCGCCGTGGCCCCCTTGCGAGTATCCAGTCACATAGAGGTTGCCATCCAATTGAACATCCAATTCCCAGCTCAATTCCACCAAAGATTGAACCAGTTGCCAGCCTGCATCGCTTTCGCTTTGGGCGTGGCAATATGGATGTTGAAGCTCACTCTCACCGAGGCCAACGTAATCGGGCATCAACACCACAAACCCCAACGACGCCATCACATAGCCCAAATTGGTCAAGTCGACTTTGAACGAGGGCGCCGATTGCCGCTTGAACGTCGTGCCGTGGTGATATACCAGAACCGGAAAGGCCGTCTCCGGAGCATCCGGAACAAACAGGGCGCCAGACACGGGGATGTCGTTGCCCAAGAATGGCATCTCGTACGACACCCGGTGCATCGTCACGTCATGCTCGAGCAGAAACAACATCACATCGCTGAAGGCCAAATTGTCTTCAGCATGAGATTGGATTTCGGCGTTGTCAAAAGCATTCAACTGCGTCCATTGTCCAGATGCCAGACCCGGAAGCAACAGCAAGATCCAAAGGAGAGCGACAATGTGGCCTGTGACTTTCGTCATTTCAGCAAAGTACAAAAATAACCGAGCGTTCACTTTCCCTGTGGGCCCAGCAGGACAGAAGCCGAACACCCTCAACCCCGATTTGATCTGTGAAGCTGGTAAATCACAAGCATCAACTCCTGCCAGATTTGAAGTCCAAAGACAGCCAAGATCGTGACGCATTCGCGCTACCTTTCAAACATGAAAATGAAGTGTTTGGCCGTCTTCGTGGGATTGTTATTCACAACAACTGCATGGGCACAGCACCCCTCACAAAGCTTCGCAGAGCTCAATTTGGGGATTGCGGCGCTCAACAGTTACACAAATTTCGAGTTTCCGGGAGGAAGCCTGCTGTTTGGGAAGACCACGCAGGCTTCCGACAATTTCGTTTTGGAATTTCAGGTCGGTGCCGCTTTCCCCTCTTTTGCCACGGCCAAATTCGGCGCAGGCTTTGGGACCTTGGACAAGAACGTTTTGGTCGCTGTCAGGCCGTGGCCGCTGGCATTGGGACCCCAAGTCAAAAGAAACAACTGGACTGCTTCTTTGGAATTTGGCACGACCGATGATTCATGGGAGGTTGGAACGATTGCCACCATGGGCTATCGAATGAACCTCGGGAAAAACGAAAAGGATCCCAAATCAGGAGCCTTCGCCAAGTCCCTTAAGTCGACCATTGCAGCATCCATTGCAGGACTGTTCGTGGCCGGTAGTTTTGGCATCTGGGACAACATTTGACCTGAACTCGTCAGGGCCCTGCTTGCAGGCAATGAATGCGAAACGGTGTTGGTCGGGAAATACCGGAAACCCTAAAAATTCGCTCTGGGTGGACCCCGTAGAACAAAAGCAGAACAGAAACCGAACACCATCAACCCGGATTTGGTCACATCGACACGGACTGTCCTCGCGGCAGTCTCCTGTCGATTCATCCCTTGCTGAATGTCGTGGCATCGCAAAGGGACCCTGAAAAGTGATTGACAATCGACTTGAAAATCAGTACTTTGCCCCATGGAACAAACAACGACCAAAGACACCTTTTATCATTATATCAATCCAGTTTGCCTCTCGGTTGGTGTGATGGCTTTTGCGATGCATACAGGCATTGAGATGCTCGATTTGGGGATGTGGGGCTTGGGGCTCTGGAGTGTCACCGGCATCTTGGGGCTTCAGAAAGAAGGACGCATCAAATGACAGAAACCCAACGCATTCAATCCATTGGTGATATCTTGTCTTGATGTGGTCAAAACATAGATTGATTCTCGCATTTGTGTTGCCTTTGCTTTTGGGTTGTCAATCCAACTTGGATTCAACACCAGTGGTCATTGATGGCCAAAGTGACACGTTGGTTGTGCTTGCCTCGAGACTTTGGTCGAGCAATACTTACCAAGACTTTTTGTCTCCAATCATCTCATCTCGTCAAAAGACAGTTGAATGGATTGATGCCTCAGACATAGATGCCATTCAACTTGTTGCGAGTCTTGAGCGTGCAGATGGCGTTTTGTTGACAGGAGGCGCCGACATCCATCCAGCCAGATATCGTCAGCCCCAGGATACGGTTGTTTGTGGAACGATTGAGCCCATTCGCGATTCTTTGGAATCGTACCTATTGAATTGGTTGGATCAAAGCCATGTTCCTTGCTTGGGCATCTGTCGAGGAATGCAATTCATGAATGTGCACGGAGGAGGCTCTCTGCACCCGCATCTCCCTGAGTTGCTTGGCACCAATGCACACCGAGCGGGAGACGAAAAAAGTCACCGAGATACGACCCATGTCGTGATGGCCATAAAATCAATCCCTGGGATAGAGGCTGGAGAACAAGGGATGGTCATTTCTCACCATCATCAAGGGATTGAAATGGTCGCGACAACATTGGAAGTGTGGGCGCGAAGCCCTGACGGTTTGGCCGAAGGGATTCGGCGAAAAGACACTTTGAACTATCCCTGTTACTTGGGGGTACAATGGCATCCTGAGCGGTCCAAAAAAAATCAACCTTTCGTGGAGTCCTTGGGCGAGTTTTTCGTGCATTCCATGGTTGAATATTCAACCACAAAATGATGTTTCCTGAGCCAATCCTGAACCCAGCAGGACAGAAGCCTTCGAAGGGAGGTCAGACAAGGGGTTGACGCATGCAACCGCCGTCGGTTTCTCGAGGAGCATTTGTGCCAGGCCGTTCGTCGAACCCAAGTTTGCTCGCCCTCACGGTTGAGATGGGCATCCATAGCCTCACTCAACGCACAACAAACGACTGTGTGCCTCGGGCCGTTCGAATGAGATGCAATCCCGGCTTCAAGCCGGAAATGTCAATGGTCCAATGGGCGCCCTGGACACTCCGACTTTCCATGCAAACCTGCCCTCGGACATTGAAAATTTGAAACCAGTCAGGCGTTTCACCCTCGCCAAAGGTCACATTCAGCGCCATGGACGTCGGGTTGGGTGAAATCTTCCATTCTTGGGTTTCGAGGTCGTTGATTCTTGAGGTGGCGCATGACATTTGGCCTTCCATGTTGTACTCTTTCAAATGATCCCAAATGACCTCGTGGCTAACAATGTCCATGTTGCCAAACGACCCTGGCCAATCGTGACCACCGCCATTGACTTTGTAGTGGATCAATTCAATGCAATCCTCGGCATCGGTCCACCTGTAGCGCTCGACACTTGAACCATCGTTGGTGCTGAGGTTGGGCATTTCTGTCACTTCAGGACTGTCCAAAAGTCCATTCTTCTCAATCCAGAGCGCGTTTCCTTCGTCGCTGCTGTGGAAGTACAAGGTGCCTTGGTAGGTGACTCCGTCGTAGTTGGACTCAAAGTCGTTTGTGCCCAAGATGGTCACCACAGGGGTGGGGTGCGACGTCGCACAATTGGCATAAGATTCAGCATACATGGTCCTGGCCACGGCCCCGACCCCAGTGATTTGGCCGTTCAATCGGCAGGCAAGGTCATACACGAAGCCCCCACCATTGGAGTAGCCCATGGCGTACACCCGGCTCAAATCGATGCCATGTTGCGCGCCCATTTCTTCAATCAAGGCGGAAGTAAAGTTGATGTCGCTGTGTGGGTTTGGCAAGGTGAAAGGAAGCTCTCCGCTTTGCACGACCTGCCAGTTGGTGGAACCGTCGTCGTTGGCATCTGGCAACGCTTGGGGATACACCAAGACAAATCGGTCGCTGTCCGCCTTGTCCCTCAAATCTCCGATGCCCAACTGGAAGTCGGCTGTTCCAGACCCACCGTGAAAGCACAAGACCAGCGGCGTGGCTTCGCTGGGACTGAAGTTCGTGGGCAGGTATTGAAGGAACGTTCTTGTGTCGCCGTCGACCACGATGCTTTCTGTGGAGAGTTGGGCCCATGTTGCTCCAGTGAGCATGGTTCCGATGGCCAAAAACGTGAGGCGTTTGACGCGCTGACTGAGAAGAAATTTCATGGCCTTAAATTAATTCAAGGAAATTTCTCTGTTCCACCACGGTCTCAATGAGTCGTCGCGTTCCTCCGAAAAATCGAAACCAGGAGCAGTATCGCGAAACACATGTCATCGATCCAGCAGGACAGAAGCCGAACACCATCGACCCTGATTTGGTCAAGTAGATTTTGCATTTCAGGTGCATTTGTAAAGTGTACTTTACTATTGTCTTTATGAACCGAACGATTACCGTGTTACTTCTTGCGCTCAATTGCTCCGTCAATGCACAGCAGGTCATTACCAAGACCTACACCATTGAGCCGCACACCAACCTTGAAGGTGCCGATTTAAGCGGCGAAGACCTTTCAAGTCTAAATCTGTCTTTTTGCAATCTTGTCCGTACCAACTTGAGTGGAGCTGTTCTCCAAGGAGCAAACTTGGAAGGTGCCATGATGGAGGGGGCCAATCTCGAAAAGGCCAATCTAGAAGGGGCCAATCTCTCAAATGCTCAACTTATCGATGCCAACTTCATCGGTGCCAACCTGAGTGGAGTCAAATTCTCCTACTCTAGCCTCGCCTACGCCAACCTGATTCAAGTCAACCTGACCAATTCAGACCTCTCAAATACCGACCTGCGTAGCGCCGACCTTTTCGATTCAAACCTCCTCAGTTCCAATCTAGAAGGTGCCAGCCTTACCAATGCCAATCTCTTTGATGCCAAGTTGACCTGCCTCAAGGGTTGTCCTTTAGATCTGCCCGAAGATTATATCTGCGAGTCTGATTTAGACTGTGAGGAGGAAGGACGCTTCCGGATAATCGAGGAATAAGAGAAGTCCACTTTACTTGTGGACCCAGCAGGACAGAAGCCGAACACCATCAACCCCGATTTGGTCAAGTAGGCTTTACATCTCAGGTGAATTTGTAAAGTGTACTTTACTATTGTCTTTATGAACCGAACGATTACCGCGTTACTCTTTGCGGTCACCTACTCCGTCAATGCACAGCAGACCATTACCAAGACCTACACCATTGAGCCGCACACCAACCTTGAAGGTTGACGACAAACATCACTGTCATAAAAATGTAAGGTTCGTTTCTTCGCAAGCATGAAACGCATTTCCCTCATCGCCCTGCTCGCCGCGCTGGTTTCGTGCTCGACCAACGCAGATCGTCCCGCCCCGCCTGCCTCAGTTGCTCCCGATGCAGATGCCGTGCGCGCAGCGGTTCAACATACCTTCGACGGGCTGGCCGCGCACGACAGCACGATGCTCGCGGCGGTGATCCTGCCCGATGCCAACTTCCAACGCTGGGGCGCCGATTCCACGGGCACGTGGCGCACCGTCAACCTGAGCGGCTCTGCGTTCACGTCGCGTTTGGGCCAACCCGGCCCGGCCTACCTCGAACGCACCTGGGAGGCCGACGTGCGCGTCGATGGGGATGTGGCCGTGTTCTCTGCGCCGTATGATTTTTGGGTCGAACAGACATGCAGCCATTGCGGCTACGACGCCATCACCTTGGTGCGCAGCGGCGCCGTCGAATCTGACTTCCGCGGCTGGCGGATTGCGTCATTGACGTACACGGTGGATGCTTCGGGAGAGGAAGCCTGTCGGGAGCGGTTTGCGGGCATGCCGGCCTCGCCGTTTCCAGCCGAATAACAACGCGCACAAAAAAGCCCGCAAACACTGGGCTTGCAGGCTACTTTTTCACATTCCATTTGGTGGACCTAGCAGGACAGAAGCCGAACACAATCAACCCCGATTTGGTGGTTTGAATTCGATCAGGGCTCGACCGTCAATCCTTGTTGCTCCACCATGAAGGCAAAGCCCAATGACCACAATTGGGCACCGTTGACGGTTGCTCCCCAAATCCCATGACCACCATTTTCGATGGGATACAATGTGCATGGGATTCCATTGGCGTTGTAGGTGGCATCGAGTGAGGTGGCTTCAGCGTAGTCCACTGTGGGGTCAGCAGTCCCGTGCACAATCATCAACGGCGCATTGTCTGAATCGAACCGTTCCTCATCATCCAGCGCCGACAAGGCATCCACAGATGCACGTCCACCCCAAAAATCCAATACGGTCTGCACCTGAAATGACTCAGACAGGTTGTTGGACTGCAAAGTTGGGTCTTGCATGACGGACAATTCCGTCACATAATCCTCGTCATTGGATGCCCCCATGGCAATGGCCATGCATGCCCCTGCTGACCCACCCAAAACGGACACATGATTCACATCAATGCGGTACTGATCCGCCTGACTCGTCACCCAACGCAACGCGGCCTTGGCATCTCTGTTTGCGGGATACATGGCGAGTGCTTGGTTCGGGTTCGAACCTTGAGGTAAAAACTGGACGGAATCCAACCAGGACGCCGGAACAGTGCCTCTTTGGGCTGCCAGGCGGTAGTTGATTGAGAAGACGACCCAGCCTCTCGAGGCGTATTGATTGGACAACTCCACAAACGCCCTTTGTTCATTGCTCCCCCCAAAAAAACCGCAGCTCTTTGTATTTTCGTTCCTTTTTGTGTTTTCTAATTTTTCAAAGAGGTACACATAAGAAAAAAAGAAAAAAGAACACATATGTCTAATTATCTAAATAAAAGGATATATAAAGA
>PKDW01000060.1 GCA_002863145.1 Flavobacteriales bacterium | reverse complement strand
GGCAAGTTTGGCCCAGTGGTCGAACGCCACCGATCCGCAGAACGTGGCACACCAAAGGGCTGTGGAGGCCTACGAAAACCAGCAGTACGCCCTCGCACTTCACAACTTCGAGTCGTTGATGGCCGCGGCCACTAGCGAATCCAGCGACGCCTACGTCGAGGCCAACCACTACGCCGCCATGAGTTCGTTGGCGTTGTACCACCGCGACGCCGTGTACCGCGTGGAATCGTTCGTGGAGAAGTTCCCCGAGAGTCCCCTCGCCTTGGAGGCGCGTTGGGAGTTGGCCAACTACCACTACAAGCGCAAGAACTATTCCACTGCAGCGGAAGAGTTCAACAAGATCCGCGTCCGCGAGCTGGACAGGCCCCGTCGAGACGAGTATCGATTCAAGCTGGGACATTGTTACTTCGAGCGTGAGGAATACGAGAAAGCGCGTGTCCCGCTCTACGAAGTGCTCGAAGTCGAAGGCGATTTCCAATCTGCTGCCCAATACTACTTCTCGCACATCGCTTACCTCAAAGGACAGCCCCAGGTGGCCTTGGATGGGTTCGAGAAGATTGCCGACGACCCCGACTTCCAGGAGCTGGTGCCGTTGTACATCACCCAGTTGTACCACGCTTTGGGACTGTGGGAACGATTGAAAGAATACGCGCCACCACTGTTGGACGAATCCAGTGGCCTCGACGATGAAAGTGTGGCCGAGGTGGCGCACTTGCTCGGCGATGCGTGGTACCGTGACGAAGCCTACGACACGGCGTCGCCCTACCTCGAATTGGCTTGGGAAGGTACAGATGGTCCGGGCCGCAACCCCGAGTTTGCCTACCAAGTGGGCTACATGCGTTACCGCCTTGGCGACTGGCGCGGTGCCCTCGACTGCCTTCCTCTTGCGACGTACAGCGAAGATGAACTCGCCCAAAACGCCGCCTACCACATGGCCGATTGCTACCTCGAAATGGGCGACCGTGCACGGGCCAAGCAAGCCTTCAAGATGGCTTCCACGCCGGAGTTTGACCTTGACATTCAAGAGGACGCCTTCTTCCACTACGCCAAGCTGGCCTACGAACTTTCGTTCAACCCGTTTGACGATGCGGTTGTGGCCTTCGAAACCTACCTCGAGCAATTCCCCTCTTCGCCTCGGCGTGATGAGGCCTATCGCTTCTTGTTGCAGGTCCACATGACAAGCCGCGACTACGAGCGTGCCCTTAAGGCCCTGGACAACATCACCAATCCCGACGAAACCGTGCGCTCCGCGGCGCAGTTGCTTGCCTTCAACCGCGCGGTGGAGCTCTTCCAAAACAACCAACTCTCGCAAGCACGGACTTTCTTCAATCGCTCGCGGGCCAACAACGTCGACCCCCAACTGCACGCGGAGACGTTCTATTGGGAAGGTGAGATTCTCTACAACAAAGGAGACTATCTGGGCGCTGCGGCGGCCTTCGCCAAATTCAGCACGACCCCGGGCAGTTACCTCAGCGAATTGCACAACGACGCGGACTACGCCCGCGGCTACGCCCACTACAAGAGCGAAAAGTACACGGATGCCCTGTCGGCGTTCCGGTCTTACTTGGAGACCAACCCCGATGACGATCCGTCCCGCATGCGCGATGCCGAACTCCGGACGGCAGACTGCTTCTACGCCCTCAAGTCCTTTGATCAGGCCGCGGAGTACTACGACCGCGTGCTGGCGCGTGGCGTCAAGCCCCTCGATTACGCCTTGTTCCAACGGTCCATGTCCGCCAAACTCGATGAAGACCTAGCCGGACAACTGACCCGACTCAACCAACTCCTCGAGGACCACCCGGACAGCCGTTTGGTGGTGGAGGCCTTGTTCCAAGCGGGACGGACCCACATTGAACGCGACGAACTGGACAAGGCCGAGGCCAAGCTCCTCCGCCTTGTCGACGATTTTGGCGCCACGCCACGGGCCAAGCAGGCCCTAGTGGAATTGTGTTTGGTCGGCGTGAAGCAGGGACAGGAAGACAAAGTGCTCGCCTTGTGGGATCGCATCCGCAACGACTACGGGAACGACAACGTGGCGGCCGACGCCTACAACATCGTGGAGCCCTTGCTCATTCGTCGTGGCTTGCTCGACAACTTGCCCGCGGCCGTGGGCCTCGATGGCGACGAAATCGAGAAGCGCATCTTTGAATCTGCCTCCTACCTCGCTTTGGAAAACCGCTGTGAGGAAGCATTGCCCCGCCTTGAGGAGTACATCCGGCAATATCCCGCAGGCCGCTACATCGCGGAGGCCCAGTTCTACAAAGGCAACTGCCAGTTTGAGCAAGGAAACCCAGAAGAAGCCTATTCGGCATACGTGGCCGTCTTGGCCATGCCGGCCGGGGAATTCACCGAGGCGTCGTCCTTGGGTGCCGCCACCATCGCGTGGAATGCCGGCGACCACCGTGCAGCCTTGCGGCACTACGAAACCCTCGAGGGAGTGGCCATGCTCCAAACCAACCAATTGGAAGCCGCCATCGGCCAAATGCGCTGTCACTACCTCCTTGGACAAGAAAATCAAGCCGCCGACTTCGCAGCCCGCGTGATGTACGACCCAGCCACGCCCGACGACATTCGCCGCACGGCCAAGCTTTGGAATGCCCGAATTGCATGCAACCAAGGCCAGCACAGTACGGTGCTTCAGGACCTCGACGAACTCGTGACGTTTGGCGGGAGCGCCGGTGCCGAAGCACAGTACCTCCTCGCCGAGCACGCGTTCAACACAAAGAACTACGACAGCTGTGAGACCATGTTGTTTGGGCTCATTGAGAACTTTTACCAACAAGAACCGTGGCGCAACAAAGGCTTCCTGCTGCTGGTCTCGACGTACATCGGCTTGAATGACCTCTTCCAAGCCCGCGCCACGGCAGAAAGCATCTTGACCAACGTGCAGGCGCCAGATGTACAGGAGTCAGTGTCTGACTTGCTGTTTGACATCGATGCCCTTGAGGCAGCCCAAAACGCGCCCGACGTCAACACCAACGGTGACCAAACCCCCAACCAAGAACCCGAATCCAACGACGAATGATCCTCAATTCGAACACCCCTCGCCTCTGGATGGCGGCCGCAGGCGTCCTCATGGCGGGTACGCATGCACTCAGCCAAGCGGACACCTTGGAGATGGACGTCACCTTCGTCGGCAGCCGGCAAATGGAAGTGCGCGATGCGGTCAAGCTCAGTTCTTGGCCCAAGGCGCGTCAACTGTCCGCCGAAAAACCCCATTTGAGCTACGAACTGCTTTCCAAGCGCCTGCAATTCGTGCCCACCATGACACCCGTTGAAGCGACCCGCCTGCGCGTGGACCCCTCGCTGTCCCGCTTGTACCGCGGCTACGTTCGAGGCGCCGTCGGCACGCGCGGCACGACCCTGCTCGACGCGAGCTACACGGACCTGCGTTCTCGAGATGGCAGCTGGGGCACGGCGCTCCACCACACGGCCACCAACAGTCCCTCCTCGCTGATGACAGGACGACTCAACGACAACAGCCTCGACGCGTGGGCCTCCCGCTTCATTGGCAAAGAGAAGGTCTCTGTGAACGCCTCCGCGGGTCGCAGCCAAGTACTCTTGTACGGCTTTGACTCCCTGGCGGTGGATACGGGCTTCACGCCGGTGGATGCGCCTACTCTGGCTTGGTCTCGGGCCCAGGTTCAGGCCAACCTCAAGAGCCACCATAAGGACAGCACCGCGTTCAACCATTCCGTCAACGTGTCTCTCGGCTTGCTTGGCAACGACCGCAATGCCCAAGAACGCAGCCTGCGTGTGGCGGCCGTGGGCACCCAGTTCTTTGGCACGTGGAAAGGTCAATTGGACTTGGACGTTCAGCTCGACCGCTATGGCCTTGACACCGCTTCGACTTTAAACCAAGCCTTGGTGGCATTCGAACCCAGCATCTCGACACGCCGAGGTGCCTTTTCTGCACGTGCAGGACTTGGCGTGGCCATTGACGCGGACCAGCCCACCCGAGACGGCCTTGGAGAGGCCTTCCATCTGTACCCTCGGGCAGAGGTTTCGATGAACTTGCTGCGCAACTTGTTTGTCCCGTACGCCTCCATCGGTGGCGGACTTCAAGCCAACAACTTTCACAGTTTGACGCAGGAGAATCCCTTCTACGCCCCCACCACTCTGACCACCACCTCGACCATCAATGCGCAACCGGTCGACTTCCAAGGCTTTCGAAGCACCAACAAGCGTTTGGCACTCGAAGGAGGCATCCGAGGCACAATCACCACGGTGTTCCGCTTTCACGGGTTCTTCAGCACGGCCCAATACGAGGACTTTGTATTGTTCCGCCCTTCATTCGAAGGAGACACGGCCTCCTTTGCCTCGTTCAATGCGGTGTACGACACGGTGAGCGTTCGCACCGTGGGCGGTGAAGCCGCCTTTGACCTTGGCAGTGCTTGGTCCTTCACGGGTGGATTGAAGCTGCATCGCTACACCTTGCCTTCTGAGGACCGTGCATGGAACTTGCCCAACACGACGTGGAGCGCCTCTGCCACTTACCGACTCATCGAGGGGCTAAGCCTCACAGCCGACGCATCCTACGTGGGCGAGCGCTACAGCGTAACACGCAGCGACAATTACGGCGACACGACGCCCTTGGATCAAGGCGACTACGAATTGCATTTGCCTGGCTTCCTCGACTTAAACCTCACGGGCAATTACACGTACAACGACCGCCTTGGTGGATGGTTGACGTTCGCCAACATCGCCAATGCCAAATATGCGACTTGGGGTGGATTCCCTGTCCAAGGGTTTCAGGTTTTGGGAGGTGTGCATTACGCCTTCTGACCAGCTATCCACAATCCTGTGAAAACCCTGGTTTTTTCGTGGAAAAATCGGGGTTTTTCATGCCCCACAAGCTGAACCCAGAGGGGGCCTTCCACCCTATCTTCACAGGTAGAATTTTTCGAGATGTCAGAAGAGAACAAGAAAGCTGGGCAAACGGGATATGACGCCAGTCAGATCCAAGCCCTGGAGGGAATGGAACACGTGCGGATGCGCCCATCGATGTACATCGGTGACGTCGGTGTCCGAGGATTGCACCACTTGGTGTACGAGGTGGTCGACAACTCCATTGACGAGGCCCTCGCTGGCCACTGCGACACAATTACAGTCACCATCACAGAAGGCAACGGCATTCGCGTGTCAGACAACGGCCGAGGAATTCCTGTCGACATGCACGAGAAGGAAGGCGTAAGCGCCCTTCAAGTCGTCATGACCAAGATTGGTGCAGGCGGCAAGTTTGACAAGGATGCTTACAAGGTTTCAGGTGGTTTGCACGGGGTCGGTGTGTCATGTGTAAACGCCCTCTCCACCTTGTTGCGCGCCGAAGTGCATCGCGGCGGCAAAGTCTACGAGCAGGAATACGCCCGAGGCAAGGAGCAATACGCCGTGCGCGAGATCGGCACGACCGACAAACGAGGCACCACGGTGGAATTCCAGCCGGACTATGAGATTTTTGAGACGCTCGTCTACAACTACGACACCCTCGCCGACCGCATGCGCGAGCTCTCGTACCTCAACCAAGGCCTCACCATCACATTAACCGACGAGCGTCACACCGACGAGGAAGGCAACTTTGTCAGCGAAACCTTCCACAGCACGGAAGGATTGAAGGACTTTGTGACCTACCTCGACGGCAACCGCGAAGCGATCATCCATGACGTGATCCACGTCAGCGGCGAGCGCAATGGCGTGCCTGTGGAGGTCGCCATGACCTACAACAACTCGTTCTCTGAGAACCTCTTCTCTTACGTCAACAACATCAACACCCACGAGGGCGGTACGCACCTTACAGGTTTCCGTCGGGGGTTGACCAACACCTTGAAAAAGTACGCTGACAGCAGCGGCATGTTGGACAAGTTGAAGTTTGACATCAGCGGAGACGACTTCCGCGAAGGCTTGACCGCTGTTGTCAGTGTGAAGGTTGCGGAACCTCAGTTCCAAGGCCAAACCAAGACCAAACTCGGCAACGCAGAGGTCAGCGCCCCCGTCAGCCAAGCCGTGGCCGACATGCTCGAGGCCTACCTCGAGGAAAACCCCAACGACGCGAAAACCATTGTCCAAAAGGTCATCCTCGCAGCCCAGGCACGCCACGCGGCGCGCAAGGCCCGCGAGATGGTCCAGCGCAAGACCGTCATGGGGGGCAGCGGCCTTCCCGGCAAACTGGCCGACTGCTCAGAGAAAGACCCTGCATTGTGCGAACTCTTCCTCGTCGAGGGTGATTCGGCAGGCGGAACCGCCAAGCAGGGACGCGACCGCATGTTCCAGGCCATCATGCCCCTCCGAGGCAAAATCCTCAACGTGGAGAAGGCCATGCACCACAAGATCTTCGACAACGAAGAGATCAAAAACATCTACACGGCCCTCGGGGTGACCGTAGGAACTGAGGAAGACGAGCGCGCACTCAACCTCGCCAAGCTCCGCTACCACAAGATTGTCATCATGTGTGACGCCGATGTGGACGGCAGCCACATTGAAACGCTCATCCTCACCTTCTTGTTCCGCCACATGAAGGACCTGATTGAGAACGGCTACGTGTACATCGCCACGCCCCCACTCTACCAGGTCAAGAAGGGACAACGTTCCATCTACGCGTGGAACGACGACGAGCGGGACCGCCTCATTGCCGAGTTCAAAGGCAAGAGCGGCAGCGAAAGCGGCATTCACGTCCAGCGCTACAAGGGTTTGGGTGAGATGAACGCCGAGCAGCTGTGGGAAACCACCCTCAACCCCGAGAACCGCACCTTGCGTCAAGTGACCATTGAGAACGCCGCCGGCGCAGACCACGTCTTCTCCATGCTCATGGGCGACGACGTGCCACCCCGCCGCAAGTTCATCGAGGACAACGCCAAGTACGCGAACATCGACGCCTGATCTGGGCTGCACGTGGGACGCTGGGACAACCAAATCGTGTGGGTCACCGGTGCCAGCAGTGGCATTGGAAAAGCCTGTGCCGAGGCCTGGGCCCGTGAAGGCGCGACAGTGGTGCTCTCCGCCCGCAAACAAGAGACCTTGGAGGTCGTGGCTTCACCACTTCGTGAAACCGGAGCCATGGTGCATGTGGTGACGCTGGATTTGGCCGACTCGGACAGCCTGAAAGACATCGCCGCCCGCGTTCAATCGGACATCGGCCCCGTCGATGTGATGATTCACTGTGGAGGCATCAGCCAACGCTCTCGAGTGCTTGACACCGACCTGTCTGTCGACCGGCGCGTGATGGAAATCGACTACTTCGGCACGCTGGCCCTCACCAAAGCCCTTTTGCCCAGCATGGTGGCGCGCAAAACGGGACATTTTGTGGTGGTGACGAGTCTGATGGGCCTGTTTTCCTCCCCCCTGCGATCGGGTTATTGCGGAGCCAAACACGCCCTCCACGGCTTCTTCGAGAGCCTGAGGGCGGAACACCATGAGGACGGGGTGAAGGTGACCATGGTTTGCCCTGGGTTCATCCGCACCAACATCAGCATGAACGCCGTGGTCGGCGATGGCTCCAAGCAAGGCACCATGGACGAGAAGACCGGTGCGGGCATGACGGCGGAACAATGTGCCCGCCGCATGCTCAAGGCGGTGGAACGCAACAAGGCTGAGGTGCTCATTGGGCGCTACGAAATCCTCGCCGCCTATTTCAAGCGGTTCGCCCCTGGGTTGCTGCGCCTCATCGTGCGCCGTACGGCGGTCACTTGAGCCTCAAGAACTGAATTCCCGTCCCTCCACGTGAAGGACACGTGTGCGCTTTTTCAAAAAGCGCAAAAACAGGAACGTCGCCACACTGCTGCCCAAGCCCGATTGCCACGCCAAGGTGTTCCACGCCGGGGCGCCGAGTCCTGCCGTTCGGGCCGCTTCGAGGAGGAACATGCCAAACACAATGGCGAACACCCCGTTGTACTCACGCTTGATGACATGTCGCATGGAAAAGGCATTGCCTGCGGGTGTCCAAGAACTGCGGGGCGTGCCCCAACATTTGGGTACGAAAGCCGGCACCGTCGCCGTCCAAGCGCTATACGTGGAGCCAAATTTGCTCGCCAAAAACGCCTCCTCGGCCATGGCAATGCGGAGGTAGTACATCATGTACGCCAGCGTCACAAGCAGCGCAAAGTCCAACCGGCCCGTCGCCAACACCAACGCCATCCACATGAAGTAGTTTCCGAGATACAGCGGATGGCGCACCAAACTGTACATGCCGCGGGTGTTGAGCGTCTGGGCGACTTGGCCCTCGGAAGTATTCCGACCACTCGTGCCTGGTGGCACGTGGCCAATGGTCTTGGCGCGAATCACCACACCCAGAACACCCACTGCCCAGCACATCATCTGCCACCCCGCGTCGCCGGCACGCGCCGGGGCTTGGTACGCCAGCACGAGCGCAGGTGGAACCAAGATGAGGGGAATGAAGCTGCGCCAGCGGAAAAACATGTTGCCGCGGCGTTCGAGTTCGTGAATGAGCATGGATTCAGGTTCAGGATTGCGCGTCGCGAAGGTCGGCTTTTTCGCCGGGCGCCCCTGTCCGGATCCACGCAGCGGCGGACGCCATGAGCGGCGCCATGACCGCGTCGCGCTCGAGGAACGGCACGTCCTGTCGAAAGGCATCCTGCAACTCCCGCAGCGCGGGAGCCATCGCGTGGTCGTGGCCCCGCAGGTCAGAAGCCTGAGCCGCACACATCGCTTCGATGCCGAGCACCTGCTCGGCGTGCTCCAAGACGCGCCACATCTGCAAGGCCCCGTTGGCACCCATGCTGACGTGATCCTCTTGACCGTTGCTGCTGTCGGCATTGTCCGCGCTTGACGGCGTGCACAGTTGCTTGCTGTACGACACGAGGCTCGCGGCCGTGTACTGCGGAATCATGTACCCGGAGTTGAGGCCGGGGTTGGAGGCCAAAAACACGGGCAAACCCCGCTGCCCGCTGAGCATCTTAAAGACGCGTCGCTCGGAAATACTCGCCCATTCGTGGATGGCCAGGGCCAGGCGATCCATCGCCAAGGCCAACGGCTGGCCGTGAAAATTGCCGCCACTCACGATCAAATCTTCGTCCGGGAAGACGAGCGGGTTGTCCGTCACGGCGTTCATCTCGGCTTCGAAGACGGCCCGCACACTTTCCACAATGTCCCGTGAGGCACCGTGCACCTGAGGCATGCACCGGAAAGAGTATGGGTCCTGAACGTAGGTCCGGGGCTGCGCGGCGCGCTCCGATCCCTCGAGCCATGACGCGACGTTGTGAGCCGCGATCATTGCACCAGCTTGATTTCGGATGCGGTGGATTGACGGATGCATCGCGGCCTTCAGCCCGTTCCAGGCTTCGAGGGACCACGCTCCCAGGGCGTCGGCCCAGTCGGCCAAGCGCGTCACGCGTTCAAGCGCCACCATGCCCGTGCCGAGCATCATTTGCGTCCCGTTGATGAGCGCCAGCCCCTCCTTGGGACCGAGCTCGAGCGCCGGCCAGTTCAGCTCACGCAAGGCGTCTGCCGAGGCCAATTTCCTTCCGTCCGGCATCACCACTTCCCCCTCGCCGATCAAAGGCAACACGAGGTGCGCGAGCGGCGCCAAATCCCCGGAAGCCCCCAACGAACCCTGGCTTGGAACCACGGGCAACACGTCCGCATTCCAATGGTCGAGCAAGCGCTGCACTGTTGTCACCGCCACCCCCGAATGGCCCTGGCTCAACGCCTTGACCTTCAACAGCAGCATGGCCTTCACCACCTCAGCCGGCAACGCCTCCCCAACCCCGCATGCGTGCGAAATCAACAAGTTTCGCTGCAACCCCACGAGGTCATCCACCCGGGTCGTGGCCAAGTCGCCAAAGCCCGTATTGATGCCATACAAGGTGTCGCCCCCTGAAGCGCGGCCCAGCAGGTAAACGTGGCAGCGCTCGATTCGGGCTACGGCTTCCGCGGACAGCGTCCGCTTCATCCCTGCCTCGTGCGAGAGCTGCCAAAACACGTCAGCCCCCCACCAACCCTCAGGAAGCGCTTGCCCTTGGTCGTGCGCTTCAGCTCCTTCGTAATGGCTCTTATCCATGCGGACAAGATACCCCGAGGTCGCTATCTTGCAGGTTCAATTTTCCCACATGCGATTCACCTCCTTCTTGTTCCTCAGCGCAGCCGGGGCCTTGGCCTCTTCAGCTGCGTGGGGCCAAACCGAGGCTCGCCAAATCGAGTTCACGGAATTCGATTTGGACAACGGCCTTCACGTCATCCTCCACGAGGACCACTCCACCCCGCTTGTCGCCGTCACGGTGCTTTACCACGTCGGCTCGAAAAACGAGCGAACCGATCGCACAGGCATGGCCCACTTCTTTGAACACCTCTTGTTTGAGGGCTCAGAAAACATCGCCCGCGGGGAGTTTGACGCTTACGTGGAAAACGCCGGCGGCATCCTGAACGCCAACACGACCCAGGACCGCACCTTCTACTACGAGCTCCTGCCGAGCAACCAACTCGAATTGGGCTTGTGGTTGGAATCCGAGCGGATGCTTCACGCCAAGATTGAGCAAATCGGCATCGACACCCAAAACGAAGTCGTCAAAGAAGAGAAGCGCCAGCGTTACGACAACCAGCCCTACGGCCAGCTCCTTCCCACAACGATGGCGATGGCCTACGACGAGCACCCGTACCAATGGACGCCCATCGGATCCATGGAGCACCTTGACGCGGCTGACCATGCCGACTTCATGGAGTTCTACGAGACCTTCTACGTGCCGGAGAACGCCACATTGAGCATCGCCGGCGACCTCGATGTGGACGAGACGCGCGACCTCATCGAGAAGTACTTCCAGGACATTCCGCGTGGCGGCCGCGACATCCCCCGTCCCACAATCATTGAACCTGCTCGCACAGCAGAAGTCCGTGACACCATCTACGGCAAGGACCGCCTTC
>PKDW01000098.1 GCA_002863145.1 Flavobacteriales bacterium | reverse complement strand
CAACGGTGCCTGGACAGCGGATGGGGCATCGTCAGCCGCGGATGGCACCCGTGGCGCTTCGTGTTCGAGGGGGATGGCTTTGAGGCGAGAGATGGCGTCGTCGAGGGTTTGGTCTTCTTTGGCAAAGCACAAGCGGACCGCAGGTTCCCAGCTCGGCCCGAAGGCGTCCATGGGGATGGTGGCGATGCCGTGGTCCCGGGTCCATCGACGTGCGAGGTCGCCGTCTGTTTCGCCGGGCTTCAGGTAACGACTTACACCCACAACTTGGAAATAGCCACCTTCCGCGGGGGTCCAGGTCAGCCCTGTGCCTTTAAGGCCCCGCAGCAAGCGGTCGCGTTTGGCTTCGTAGATGGGCCCCACCGCACGGAGATGGTCCTCCGCCTCCTCTGTGGCCAAGTACGTGACGAGTCCAGCCTGGATGGGCGCGCCCGTGGAGAACACATCGTATTGATGGACTTTTCGAAGTTCCCGTGTGACCGCTTCCGGGGCGGCCAACCACCCAATCTTCCAGCCGGTGGCGTGAAAGAGCTTGCCAAAACTTCCCGCCACGAGGGTGCGTGAACGCAGGCCTCGATGCAGCGCGGGAAGGGGAGAGGGTCGTCCGTCGTGGACCATGGGTCCGTACACCTCGTCGCTGACCAGCCATGCGTCGGTGCCTTCCATGGCTTCCGCCAAGGCGTCCAGCATTTTCTGCGTGGTGACGTGGCCGGTGGGGTTGTGTGGGCTGTTGAGGACGACCATGCGGGTGCGGGGTCCGATCGCTTCGGCCAGGCCGTGGGCGTTCATTTGGCCTCCGGCACCCAGCAAAGGTACGCGCACGACGGTGGCGTGGTTCAGTTCGGCCACTGGGGCGTACAAGTCGTAACATGGATCCTGCACCACGACTTCATCGCCCGGATGGAGCAACGCGGTCATGGCTGCGAAGAGCACACTGGATGCGCCTGCCCCAATGGTGATTTCGGTGTCTGCATCGTAGCCCGCACCACGCTGGTATACGTCCGCGATCCACCGTCGCAGCTGCGGGTTGCCCGGCATCGGCGCGTATTGGTTGTGCCCCGATTCCAGGGCCTCCGCCACGGCCATCCGCAAGGCAGGAGGGGTGGGGAGGTCAGGAAATCCTTGGGCAATGTTGAGTGCGCCACATTCGGTGGCGAGTGCCGACATCTCCGTGAAAATGGTGGTGCCCACGTGAGGCATTTTGGAGCGCGGCATGCGCGGGCGAGGTGCACTCATCGGATGACGGCAAATTTGACCACAGCTCCTTCTTTGCCGTTTCGGTCGGTGGCAAAGGCCAAATACACGCCGTACGGCGCGGGTTGTCCGTTGTCGAGAAGGCCGTCCCAGGTGGCGCGGCCGCCGTCGCTGCGAAGCTCGGCAATGCGGTTCCCCGTGACGTCTGTGATGTGCACGGTGCTTTGGTAGGCGAGGCCGTCAATGACGATGGGGCCGGTGTGGTCTGCGCGGATAGGGTTGGGCATGATGCGAACGTCTTCCATGTCTCGGTCCCAATTGGTCGCCTCTCCCCGGTAGGACAACAGTCCCAAGGAGGTGCCGATGTAGACCTCGCCCGAGCCGTAGTCCATTGCGATGTCTTGAATGTCGTTGGAGGGGAGAGGGCTGTTGTCCACGGTGAAATGGTGGTCGGTGGTCAGGCCGTCCGCCGCGAGGACGTACACCCCTGAACCTGCGGTGCCCACCCATTTCCGATTGCCCGCGTCGATGATCATGCTCTGGATGACGTCGGTCTCAAGCAAGTACTGGAGGTTGCCGTCTTGGGAAATGAGGATTTGGCTCGCGTTGACGTCGTCGCCAAACACGGTGGAGCTCTGGTAAAAGACGCAGGGGCCGTTCGCCGTTCCCACCCAAATCTCTTCATCCAAGTCCTCTTCGATGCAAAACACATCGTTCGACGGCAGGCCGCCTTGGCCTTGGGCGGTGGTCAGGATGGTCCAGTTGTCGTCTGCGGTGATTGTGGGCGTGCCTGCAGGATCGTACACCAGCACCCCCTTCCCACGGGGCAGCACCACCCAGACGTAGCCATCTCGGGTCACTTCCACGTCGCCAAACAACAGGGATTGCCCTTGCTCTCCGAGGTTCATGCTCGTCGTCTCTCCGTCCGGGGTCATCACGTGAAGGCATTGCGTCGTCCAGGGCGTGGTGAACCAAAGGTTGCCGCCGGTGTCAAAATCCACCCCACTTACGGCCGAGCGCGGTGACCCTCCCACTTCGGACAGTTCAATGCTCGAATTGGTGGCGTTCAGCACCCGGGCAATCTCTCCGTCGCGCAATTCCAGCAGGCCCTCCTCGTAGGAAGAAAACACCACGTGGGTGGGGTCTGTTGGGTCGATGCTCACATCCATGATGTCCTTCACATCGGCGATGTCGTTGGCGCTTTCAGGGAGGGATGGCACGTGCCATGCCCGGTCGCTGAATTGGTGGAGGCCGTCGGACCGGAATTTGGGCGTCCAAGAGGCACTGACCCCGCCCGTGGCGACCCAAAGGTTGTCATTCCAGCAGTCCATACGGCGCACAGCAGCATTGGGTGGACCCAAGGGGCGGTTGGTGCGGTTGGGAATGCTCAGTGCCGACGGCTGAGGGGTCCAGGTCACGACGCCGCCCACGGTGCTTGCGAGCCAAACGCGGCCGAGGGCATCCCCCGATCCAAGGGTCAACCCTTGAACATTCACAAACGCGGGTAGCGGATCGTTGATTGACACCGATTCGCCCTCGGTGTCCCATCCCCAGGCCTGACAACAGGATGCCACGATCAGTCCTTCCACCCTCGTGCCCTCCGCAGCAAGGATCCAAGGCCCTTCTGCCATGCCTCCCCATGGCAGCCCGTCCTCATCCCAACCGGGCATCACTTCCCAAAGGCCATCATCCGTGCCGCGCCAAAGCACAGCGGCGTCGCTCTCGGGGACTTCGGTGGCCATCCACCATGTGCCTGCGAAGCGCTTCAACGCCAGCACAGCCCCGAGGTCAGGCGCAAGCGACCAAGGTTCCCAGCGGTCGGGATTGGCGAGGAAAGGATCGGATTGGGAGGCGGTCAAGACACCCAGGTCCGTCCCCACGAGCCATTGGCCTTCAAACGCCATCACACAGCGCGCATCCACAGGAACATCGGCCGGTGTGAGGCTCCAGGTGTCCGCGATTTCCTGTTTCTCGAGGTCGAGGACAATCACCCCGACCGCCGACGACAGGTATGCGTCATCTCCTTCGATGGTGACGGCCTGGATGCGCTTGCTTCCCACGACTTGGGCAATGCGCAAATCGGGAATGTTGGTGACGCCCCAGCTGCTGCGGAGGTCGATTCCTCCATCGTCATAGGCCACCACCCACTGGTCGCGAATGGCGTCGTACCCGAGTGCAGAGGGGTTGCTCTGGCTTAGCCCTTGGCCCTTGACAAAGCGTGACACTTCATAGGTCGCGGTGTCCACAGAAAACAAGGCGTTGGGTGTTCGGGCAACGACTTCGCCGTTGGCGACGATGACTTCTTCCGCCGCGCCGTAAGGAAAGTGGTCCCGCCAGCTCGACACTTCGTATTGCGCCCACAGGTCACCGCCGCAAAGCAGGGTCGCAAACCAAGTGACAAGCAGGGCCGTTTTGTGGAAGGCGAACAACGCGGAGGATGTGAATCGAAGCATGGGCGAGGACATGACGCAACGAAGGTCGGGATATTGTGCTCTCCTTGAAACGGTGGATTCTCGGCGGGGAACTTCAACCGGCGTGTTTCCAGCGGAAGGCTTCTGCACCTTCGCTTTCGAGCAAGGACAGAGCCTCTTCTGAGGCGAGCTTGTAACGGTAGCCTTGCTTTCCGTAGGAGCCTTCCACAATGCCCCAAACCGTCAACAGCGCGAGCAAATCTTCGGCATCTTCGAATTCCATGCGTGCGGTGCGCGCCACTTGGGGGAACCGCAATTGTTGCCCTTCCCGCCAACGTTTGAACAAGCGCCCGACGTACTCGTCGTAACGGAATTCAGAACGATCCATGCGCATCTCGTACTGCCACACCTTGATCATGACCGGGGAGGCCTTGTGGATTTTGTCGTCCTTCCGCAAAAAGGCCTGCCAGCGGTCTTTGGACTTGCCGGTTTGTTCTGCGCGCTCGGGAAGCTCGACGTAATGGGGGCGTTGCGGACTCCGAGGCACCTTGATTTCAAGTACGCTCAAATATCCGTGTTTCCAAACCTGCGATTCAAAGGCCACTTCGGGTTTGCAGTGCATTTGGGCGGCGCACTGCAACATGTGGAATTCTTCTTCCACGTTGCACCCTGCGACTTCGCCATTGTCCCTGACGCCGATGAGCAGCCGACCGCCTTCCGTGTTCGCAAACGCGGTCAAGGTCTTGGCGATTTTTAGGGGGTCGTCCACGCGCAGTTTGAAGTCCTGATGTTGGTGCTCCCCTTCGTCGATCATGCGCAGGATGTAGGACATGAAGTGAAGGTAGGACGGAAGGGGAGAATTGTGTACTTTTGCCCCGGAAAGACATGACGACGATAGGGATGGAGGCCACGAGGCCTCTTTTTTGTCCCACAAACTTTCGTGTTGCCGTCTGTCTCTCCCCAAAGCACAGCTGTGATCAACAAAGAGCACATCCAAAGCCTCGCCGAAGCGCACCTCGAAGGAACCCCCGGGTTCCTCGTGGATGTCGCGGTGTCTGACGGCAGCAACATCCGTGTGATTGTCGACCATGACGAAAACACCTCCATTCAATTTTGCATGGGCCTTAGCCGCCACATCGAGTCCTCCTTGGATCGTGAGTTGCAAGATTTTTCCTTGGAGGTCCTTTCCCCCGGTTTGGACCAGCCGCTCAAGCTTCATCGCCAATACGTCAAGAACGTGGGCCGTGAGGTGGCGGTCATGCCCATCGACGGGGCGAAGGTGGAGGGCCTGCTGACCCGTGTGGAAGAGGATCACTTCGTGGTCCAAACCCGCGAGAAGCGGCGCATCGAAGGCCGCAAGGCCAAGGCGTGGTTCGAAGATGACCACACCTTCAAGTTCCCGGACGTGCATTGGACGAAAGTGAGCATCTCGTTTAACAACAAACCGCGGGCGTCAGCCCCTTAACCTGAGTCAACATGCAGTTGAACTTGCTGGAATCGTTTGCAGAATTCAAGGAATTCAAGAACGTCGACAAAGAAACCTTGATGGCCATTTTGGAAGAGGTCTTCCGAAACATGATCATCAAAAAATACGGGTCGGACGAAAACTTCGACATCATCATCAACCCTGAAAAGGGTGACTTGGAGATTTGGCGCAACCGTGAGATTGTGGAGGACGGAGAGGTCGAGGACGAGAACATGGAAGTGGCCTTGAGCGAAGCCTTGAAAGTCGAGGACGACTTTGAGGTGGGTGAGGAACTCTCAGAGGAGATCAAACTCGAGAGCTTTGGCCGTCGGAACGTGTTGTCTTTGCGCCAAAACCTCGCCGGCCGCATCCTCGACATGGAGAAGGACGCCCTGTACCAAAAGTACAAGGAGCGCGTGGGCGAGGTGGTCACTGCCGAGGTGTACCAAATCTGGAAGCGTGAGATGTTGCTCGTCGACGACGAAGACAACGAAGTGGTGATGCCCCGCGAGCACCAAATCCCTGGAGACTTTTTCAAGAAGGGGGACAACGTGCGTGCCGTGGTGGCTGCCGTGGAGATGCGCAACAACACCCCACGCATCATCCTGAGCCGCACCGCCCCTGAATTCCTCGAGCGCCTCTTCGAAATGGAGGTGCCTGAGATTTACGACGGCCTGATCACCATCAAGAAGATTGTACGTTCGCCAGGCGAGCGCGCCAAAGTCGCGGTCGAGTCTTACGACGACCGCGTCGATCCGGTGGGCGCATGCGTCGGCATGAAGGGATCACGTATCCACAGCATTGTCCGTGAATTGCGCAACGAAAACATCGACGTCATCAACTACACGGCCAACGAGGAGCTCCTCGTGCAACGTGCGTTGAGCCCTGCCAAGATCACGAGCATGGCGCTGCACGCCGACACAGGCAAAGCCGAAGTGTACCTGAAGCCGGACCAAGTGAGCTTGGCCATCGGCAAGGGCGGCAACAACATCAAACTCGCCGGCTTGCTGACGGGCTACGACATCGACGTGTACCGCGAGGACGACGAGGTCAACGAAGATGTTGAATTGAAAGAGTTTGCAGATGAAATCGACGAGTGGATTCTTGACGAATTCGTCAAAATCGGATGCGACACCGCCCGTTCAGTCTTGAACCTTGACGAGGAGGACCTCGTGAAGCGCACAGACCTTGAGGCGGAAACCATTCGTGAAGTGGTGTCCATTTTGAAAGCGGAACTCGACGCTTGAGTTATTCATAATCTGGCGCCGACAACGCGCCGCGAACCCCGCCCCCTCCCAAGCTCTTTGTCCCTAATTTCACACAGAATTTACCATGGCCGAATCAAACAAACCTGTACGCCTGAGCAAAGTCGCCCGTGAGTTCAACCTTGGCATGACCACCGTGGTTGAGTTTTTGGCGTCCAAAGGCATCGAGGTCGAGGCCAAGCCCAACACCAAGTTGGACCCCGAGACGTATGCCTTGGTGAGGTCCAACTTCCAGGGCGACAAGGAAATCAAGGAAAAGGCTCAAGCCACCTCGGCCACCATCCAGGAACGCGAAAGCATCACCCTGGCGAGCGCCAAAAAGCGCGTGGCGGCCAAGCAGGAGGAGGAAGAGCCTGAAATTGACTTGAGCCAATTCCGCAAGAGTGAGGCTGCGCCCGTGGTCAAGCGTACTCAACCCGTGGAGGCCCCTGCAGAACCTGCCGCGAAGGCGCCCAAAGCCAAGGAAAAACCTGCATCCGCCAAAGAGGCTGAAGTCAGCCCGGAAGCAGTGGCCCAAGAGGGCCCCAAAGTGGTTGGCAAGGTGGACCTCGATGCCTTGAAGCCCGAGAAGGCTGCCAAGAAGACGGCAGCCTCCAAGAAGGAGGAAGAGCCTGCTGGGGAAAAGCCCAAGGCGGAAGAGGCTTCAGCAGCGAAGCCCAAGGCACACAAAGAGGAGAACCCTGCCGCGACCACGGAGTCCGACGTGGTTCGCGCCAAAGTGGAGCAGCTCTCTGGCCCCACGGTTGTGGGCAAGATTGAGCTTCCTGTGGAACGCAAGAAAACCGCAGCCAAGCCTAGCGAAGACGGAAAGCGCAAGCGCGTGCGCGTCAAGAAAGTGGACGTGTCGAAGGCCGGGGGTGCAGGGGCGCACGACGTCCGAGGACGAGGTCGCCGCAACGAGCCCAAAAAGGAAGTCAGCAAAGAAGACATCCAAAAGGAAATTCGCGCCACGCTCGCCCGGATGAGCGGTGGCAAAAAGTCGAAATCCTCCAAATTGCGCCGTCAAAAACGCGACGCCATCCAGCAGCGTCAAGACGAGAGCAACTTGCAGTCGCAGCTTGAAGAAAGCATCTTGAAGTTGACGGAATTCGTCACCGTGGCTGAATTGGCCACGATGATGGACCGCGGCGTCAACGACATCATCTCCGCGTGCATGACGCTCGGCATCATGGTGTCGATCAACCAACGCTTGGATTCGGACACCATCACCATGATCGCAGAGGAGTTTGGCTACGAGGTGGAATTCGTCAGCGCGGAGGTGGAAGAAGCCATTGTCGTGGAGGAAGACTCCGAGGACGATTTGGTGTCACGTCCGCCGATCGTGACGGTCATGGGCCACGTTGACCATGGGAAGACGTCGTTGCTGGATTTTGTGCGCAAGGCGAACGTCATTGCGGGTGAGGCCGGCGGCATCACCCAGCACATCGGTGCCTACGCCGTGGAGCTGGAGAGCGGAAAGAAAATGACCTTTCTCGACACCCCGGGTCACGAGGCCTTTACGGCCATGCGTGCGCGTGGCGCCCAGGTCACGGACCTGGCCATCATCGTGGTTGCCGCGGATGACCGTGTCATGCCACAAACGAAGGAAGCAATCAACCACGCCCAGGCTGCGGAGATCCCCATGATTTTTGCGATCAACAAGGTGGACCGCGACACGGCCAACCCCGACCGCATCAAGCAGGAGCTCGCCGAGATGAACATTCTCGTGGAGGACTGGGGTGGAAAATACCAGTGTCAAGAGATCTCGGCCAAGTTTGGCACCAACATCGACGAATTGCTCGAAAAGGTGCTGCTCGAGGCAGAGATGTTGGATCTCATGGCAAACCCCGGGAAGCGTGCTTTGGGCACGGTGGTGGAGAGCAGCTTGGACAAGGGCCGTGGTTACGTGACCAACGTGCTTGTCGAAGCAGGAACCCTTCGCGTGGGAGATGCCATGCTCGCAGGTCAACACAGCGGACGCGTCAAGGCCATGTTCAACGAGCGCGGACAGCGCGTCGATGAAGCGGGTCCAGCCACGCCGGTTTCGGTGCTCGGATTTGACGGTGCCCCCAGCGCAGGGGACAAGTTCAACGTGTTCGAAGACGAAAAGGACGCCCGTGCGATTGCCATCAAGCGTCAGCAGCTTCAGCGCGAGCAAGGGGTTCGGACGCAACGCACCGTCACGTTGGAAGAACTTGGACGACGCATCGAAGTCGGAGAATTCAAGGAGCTCAACCTCATCATCAAGGGTGACGTGGACGGCTCGATCGAGGCGTTGAGCGATTCGTTGCTAAAGCTGACCACCGAAAAGGTTCAGGTCAACATCATCCACAAAGCGGTGGGTCAAATCTCCGATTCTGACGTGTTGCTGGCTTCGGCTTCGAACGCCATCATCATCGGCTTCCAGGTTCGCCCCTCGGCTTCTGCCCGGAAGTTGGCCGAACAGGAGGAAATCCAAATCAAGCTTTACTCCATCATCTACACGGCCATCGAAGAGATGCGCGATGCGATGGAAGGCTTGTTGAGCGTCAAAATCGAGGAAAAGATTGTGGGCTCTGCGGAGATTCGCGAGACCTTCAAGATTTCGAAGGTGGGCACCATTGCAGGTTGCTTCGTGACAGAGGGCAAAATCCTGCGTTCCAGCCGCGTTCGCGTCATCCGCGAAGGGGTTGTGGCGTACACGGGAGAACTGGGATCGCTCAAGCGATTCAAGGACGATGCCAAGGAAGTGGCGAAAGGCTTCGAGTGCGGTTTGAACATCGAGCGTTTCAACGACATCAAGGTCGGAGACGTGGTCGAGGCGTACGAAGAAGTGGAAGTGAAGCAGACGCTCGAGGATTGATTCCAGCTTTTATGGAAGCATGAAAAAAGGGGCCGCAATGGCTCCTTTTTTCGTGCGTCACCAAGACGATGCCTCCAGCTTTGTTCAGCGCAAGGCAGGCAGGTTGATGGCACTGGGAATGACGAGGGCGTGCTTCCAAGAACCCACGTGTCCGTCGCGCAGGGCCCGCTGGGCACTCCACACGTCGCGGTAATTGCCAACCGTAACGGCGTAATTGGGCGTGATGGGCATGAGTTGGCATGCTTCCTCGGGATGGTCCCGGCGAAAGGCAGCCCTCACGGCCCGCGCTTCTTGGAGGTCTCCAAAGTAGATCTGGATGCGGTAGCCCTGAAGGGGCTTGGGGTCGGCTTTGTCGAGGCTGTCGAGGGTTGCAAGGCCAGGGGGAAGCGACCAGCTGAATGTGGCTGGCTGCGCACTTCTCATGATGGAGAGCGCCAACGTGTCCTCCATTGCCGAGTGGGTGCCTGACGGGATTTCAGCTGCGGGCTCCACAGTGGGCGTTCCCACCGATTCTAGCCGGGCGGCGGAGGGCACTTCCATGGGACGGAACAGACCTTTCCACCACCCACTGTCCGTGGTCGTTGTGTCGGTTTGGGCCGTCACAGGCGCCGAAATCCAGGCGTTTCCAACAAGCATCAATAATGGCAAGAAGCGTGACATGGGGCAAATGTATTCCTCTTCTAAAGTGTCTCGGAACCGACGCAGCGAACTTCTGTCAAATTGGGTGGTTTCTCGGGGTGTTGGTGAAGCGATGTCCGCAGTTCATGGCCATGGAACGATTCTAAATGCCCATTGTTCGTGACATTCCTGTGACGAGTGTATGTCCAACCCCTGATTTGGCTTAATTTTAGAACCAAATTGAGAGGGTACTCAATCGACATGCGACACACGAAAACACTGCGTGCAAAGCTCCTGAAAGGTGCGGCACGCGTCTTTACCATCGCCGCTTTGCTGTGGGCGCAGGGCCTCTCTGCGCAGTCCATCTGGGAAGGAGGGGATGTTGAGAACGGACAAGGTCTGTTCAATGCCAACTGCGCATCCTGTCACCTCGTGACGGACGGAGTGCTTGCAGCTCCAGGGCTTGCGGGCATTGCGGACCGTTGGGGCTCGTCAGATGAATTGCTCGTCCAGTGGATTCAAAATCCACAAGGCGCTGCGGCCACTGGCGACGCGTACATCAAGTCTTTGGTGGAACGCTACGTGGGCACTTACGGATGGATGAGTGCCCAAGCGGTGTCTGCGGACGACGTACGCGACATCATGGCCTACGTGCAGAATCCCCCCGACGTGGCGGTCACGGCCAGCACCGACAGCGGATGCATCAACATCGATGAGATGCCGATGGAGGAGGGGAGCGACAGCAGCACGCTGTGGTTCATCATCCTTCTCGTCATGTTCCTTTTGATTGCCATGAGCGCCTCGGGCGTCAACCGACAGTTGACGAATACCCTCCGTGAGCGCGACGGCCGAGCCCAATTGGAAGACAGCAGCTACCTCACCCGCCTGAGCGGGTGGGCGTGGAACAACATGGTTTTCGTGAGCATCTTGGGTGTCTTCGTGTTGGCGTTTGGCGTGGTCAAAGGCTACCAAGGTCTCATGGGCGTGGGTGTGTACGAGGGTTACCTGCCTGAGCAGCCGGTAAAGTTTATTCACTCTGTTCACGTTTGCGAGAACGAAGTGGACTGCAAGTACTGCCACCACAGCGCGTATGAATCAAAGCACGCTGGCATCCCCAGCACCAACGTTT
>PKDW01000105.1 GCA_002863145.1 Flavobacteriales bacterium | reverse complement strand
TGCTGGTGCCGCTGCTGGGGCTGGTGCTGCCTTCTTCTTTTTTCTTCGTGGATCTCTTCTTTCCCTTTCCCGCAGCCAGGACAGCAAGCAAGCAGAACGCGGGCAAACAGAGCGCGAGCACAATCCATTGCCAAACCATCAGGCACGAGCCCCAGGAGCCAGACGCCTCAGAGCCTGAGCTGCCTGCCGAGCCTGAGTCGCTGCCACTAGACCCTGCGCGCAGCGACCCACCAATCGTCGATGGGAGTTCGGACCGCGTTGCTCCCGCAATGCACCTCCCCCAGCATCGTGTGGTAGTAGTCCCAATCGTCGAGCCAGTGGAACGCGAGCCCACCCGGCAGCAACCGCTCGATCTCGGCAACAAAGGCGTCATCCTCGACGCCGTCGCCCGATGGCCGCAAGAACGGGTCAGGCAGGAACAGGTGGGTCTCGCCGGAATCCAGTGGCGCTTGGAAGGGTAGGCTTTCAGGAGGCTTACGTACGCTCGACGTGCACGGTGGCAGAATTGGTGTCGCTGAGGTCCACTGCAATGTGTTCGTTCAGCTGTGTGCTGAGCGTCAAGCCACAGAAGTCTGCCCGAATCGGGAACGACCGGTGTTTTCGGTCGACCAAGACAGCGGTGTGCACCTCGCGCGGACGGCCCAGGAGAAGGTGCTGCACCCCGTGGATGAGTGTGCGGCCGGAATTGAGGACATCGTCGATCAAAAAGACGATGCGTCCTTCGAGTTGTCCAGCATCGACGTCGCAGGAGAGGGGATGGTCGAGCGGGGCATCTTTGTGCATGGACATGCTGCCCTCGATCACGTCGATGGAGGACAGTTCACGCAACCTGCGGGCCAGTGCTTCACGCACGGCCAATCCCTGCCCGTCAACACCGATCAACACCAACGCGTCTTCCGCGTAGTGGATTTCCAACATTTCTCGTGCCATGCGGTCCAGCTTGCGGACCACCGTTTCATGGGGCATCACCAAGTCTCGGAGTGTACTCATGCTTCTAAGTTCGTTTGAAATCCCGGGATTTTCTCAATCAAGGCGACGGCCTCGACGTGCGCGGTGTGTGGAAATTGGTCGACCAGCTTGAGCGACTTGAGCGCGTAGCCTTGCGCCCGCAAGACCACCAAGTCCCGTGCTTGGGTGGCAGGGTTGCAACTGACGTACACCAGTCTTTGTGCGCCGAGTCTCATGACTTTGCGCAGGGTTTTGGGCGAAATTCCAGCTCGTGGTGGGTCGAGAATCACCGTGTGAATTTTCCCCTGATACTCCGGGTTTTCGAGCAAGAATTTGCCTGCATCGGCGGCGACAAACTCGACGCCCGTCAACCCGTTTCGCTTGGCCGCTTCGCGTGCGTCCTCAATGGCGCTGGGCACAATGTCCACGCCCACCACGGGTGTGTTGGCGTGTTTGGCCACGAGTTGCCCGATGGTGCCCGTGCCGCAAAACAGGTCCATGATGACGTCTTGAGGTCGGTTCTCCACGCCCTCAAGGGCGAGGGAAAGCACCTCGGCATACAAGCGTTCTGCAGACGTGGGGTTGGTCTGAAAGAACGACCCCATGCTGATGCCAAACGACAACCCGTGCAACACCTCCGTCACCGTGCTGTCGCCCCAAATCACGCGTGACGTTCCCTCGCGCGCCTCCACGCGTTCTCCTTTGTCGTCGTTGAGGGTGTGCAAAACGCCTTTGACGCGGTCGCCCCAAAGTCCTCGGATGCATTCCACAAATCCCTCCGCGTCCAATGGCGCATCAGACGTGGTCACGAGGTTGACCAGCAACCCGTCGTTCGCATAACTTTTGCGCACCACCAAGAAGCGGAAAAAGCCCTCCCGCTTGGGAGGGTGCCACGCGGGAAGTCCCGTGTTTTCACACCATTCGCGGACCTTGTGCAAGGTGGACTCCACGAGGGCGTCAAACAGGCCGCTGTCGGCATCGAGGTTTTCGACGGCCCACCACGTGCCGCGGTGCTTGAACCCCAATCCGAAGTCGTCCACCTTTTCGTCCGTCTCGAGGTCATGTCGGATCACGGAGAAGCTGTACTCCATCTTGTTCCGGTAGTGCCAGTCCAATGGCGAAGGCACAAACCCTTGGTACAGGGTGTCGAGGTCTTCCACTTCGCCAATCTTCCGATAGAGATCCAAAGCCGTGCGCGCCTTCCATTCGTGCTGCTTCTCCATGGGCACCGTGGCGTATGGGGCACCAGGAATGGGCTGGTACGGGATGTCCACTTCGAAGTCCGCCGGCTCCACGACACGCAGGAGGCGACATTCCGCATGACGCGATTTGCACTTGGCCACCTGGACGTCCACCACTTGGCCGGGGAAGGCATTTTGGACAAACACCACGAAAGGGCCTTTTTCCGTCTCGACACGGGCGATGCCTTTGCCGCCAAAAGCCATGTCTTCGATGGTCAACCGCAGCTCTTGGCCTTTGTGAAATGTGCGTTTGACACGACGATGTCCTCCCATGCGCGCAAAGGTACATGGCGAGGCGACCAAGGCGGTGCAGTTCACCTCGGGACTTCAGTACCTTCGTTGCATGCAGCATTGGATTCGTTGGATGTGCGTGATTGTGACCTGCAGTGGGTCCATTTGGGTCTCGGCCCAAGTGCGGGAAGGGGAGTGGACGCTGGCCACGTTCAACGTGCGCTACGACAATCCTTCGGACCCCTTGAAGTGGACAGAACGGAGGGACGAGGTGGCCCAAATCGTCGGGTTCTACGACATCGTCGGCCTCCAAGAAGCCTTGCCTCACCAAGTCCAAGACGTCGCCGATCGCCTGCCTTGGATGTCCCATGTCGGTCAGGGACGCGATGCGGATGGTGGGGGAGAGGCATGTCCCCTTTTCTACAACCACGACAAGTGGGAGCTGCTTCATCACGAAACCCTCTGGTTGTCCTCCGATTGGAAAACGCCCGGTGCGGTGGGGTGGTCGGCAGACCTGCCGCGCATCGTGACGGTCGCGTGGTTCCACCAGGTGGAAACCGGCCGCCGCGTCAGGGTGTACAACACGCATTGGAGCCACGTGTCGGCAGAAGCGAGAGAAGGCAGTGCACGGCTGATTGCGTCGCTGGATGCGATTCACAAGGCGGACGCCACGGCTGTGCTCGGGGATTTCAATGAAGAGGCAGATGCCCCAGGGCGCCGTGCGCTTGTGGATGCCGGTTTTGTGGACACGTACGACGAGGTTCGTGCGCGGTGCCGCAAGACCTTCCCGTCGTACACGACATTCACGCCGGAAGGATCTTCAGGAGGACCCAAAATCGATGCGATCTACGTGAAAGGCCTCAAGACAGAGTGGACCTGCGTGGACGAGATCATCAAGAAGGACGTGTTCATCAGCGACCACCTCCCTGTGCACGCGGTCGTTTCTTGGGCATCTGTCCGTGAATAACCTCCTTCTTGCGCCGCGCCAGCCATCGGTTGACGGGCGTAACTTTCCCTCATGATGTCTCAACCGAATCTCAAAACCATGGGCACGTGGCCTGTGTTTTTGACGGCCATCTCGACCATTCTCGGTGCCATTCTGTTTCTGCGTTTTGGCTACGCCGTGGCCCACATCGGCCTGGTGTCCACATTGCTGATTGTCTTTGTGGGCCATTTGGTGACGGTGCCCACGGCCTTGGCTGTGGCGGAGATTGCCACCAACCAAAAGGTTGAGGGTGGAGGTGCTTATTACATGATTTCCAGGTCGTTTGGATTGAACATTGGAGGTGCAATTGGCCTGGCGCTTTACCTGTCTCAAGCCATCAGTGTGGCCTTTTACGTCATTGCATTCACCGTGGCTTGCCGCGATTTGATCTTGTGGGCTGACGTCACTCATGGCATCCACATTGACCCCATGTGGGTGAATTTGGGGGTGATGTGTTTGTTGACGGTGCTCATGATTGGCAAGGGCGCAGACCTCGGGGTCAAGGCCTTGTACCTCGTGGTCGCCCTGCTGTTTGCAGCGCTTGTGCTCTTCTTCGCAGGGAGTGGCCCAGGCAATCCTGACTTGAATCCCGTGGGCACCATTGCGGACACCCTGCTGGCGCCCGATGGCAGCACCATCCGACGTTTCACCTTCTTCGAAGTGTTCACCTTCATCTTCCCGGCATTCACTGGCATCGCGGCAGGGTTGGGACTGAGTGGAGATTTGAAAGACCCGCGTGTCAGCATTCCCAAGGGCACCATTTGGGCCACCGCCGTGGGCATCGTGATCTACATCGCAGTGGCGATCAAGCTCTGGTGGTCAGCTCCGCTCGAGGCGCTTGCCACCGACGAACTGTACATGGAGAACATCGCGCTTTGGGGCCCCATCATCCCTGTGGGACTGGCGGCGGCAGCCATGAGCTCTGCACTGGGGTCCATCATGGTGGCGCCGCGCACGCTGCAGGCCATTGCGGCCGACGGCATCTTCCCAGAAGGCATGAGCGATTGGTTGAAGAAGGGCCGGGGACCGGAGCAGGAGCCCGTGCGGGCGTCCTTGGCCACATGCGTCATTGCGTTCGCGTTCGTGTTGATGGGAGACATCAATGCCGTGGCCGAGATCATCTCCATGTTTTTCATGGTGACCTACGGGGCCATTTGCCTTGTGTCTTTCCTCGAGCACATGGCGGCCGACCCCAGCTACCGTCCCACGTTCCGCTCGCATTGGTCCATCAGTTTGATGGGGGCGGTGCTGTGCATCGTGTTGATGTTTGGGATGAACCCGACGTACGCCACGGCAAGCCTGCTGATCATGGTGGGCATCCACGCGTGGGTGTCCCGTCGAGGAGGAGGCCAAAAGGGCATGGTCCGTCTGTTCCGTGGCGTCATCTTTCAACTTCAGCGCGCGCTTCAGTTGGCTTTGCAGATGAGCGACGACGACGACTTGGAGGAGGCCACGGGGTGGCGTCCCTTCGTCTTGGCCATCTCGCCCGACACCTTCCTGCGGAAGGAGGGCTTTGACATGGTGCGGTGGGTGGCTTATCGCCATGGGTTTGGCACCTACATGCATTTCATCAAGGGATTCTTGAGTCACGACACACAGGAGGACGCCCGGTTGGCCCAAGCGGAGTTGGTGAAGCGTGCGCGGGGAAACAAAAGCCGCGTGCACCTCGACACCATCATCAGCCCGTCCTACACCTCTGCCATTGCGCAGTGCATCCAGCTTCCGGGCATTTCAGGAAAGGGCAACAACTTGTTCTTGATGGAGTATGCGCCCGACCATCCGGCCAATCGGGACCAGCTCCTCGACAACTTCTCCTTGCTTGTTGCGGCGGGCCTCGACCTCGCCCTGCTTCGCAGCAGCGGCCGGGAGTTTGGCAACAAGCACGACATCCATTTGTGGATCAACCCGGACGATGCAAGCAATTCGAGCTTGATGATTTTGCTTGCGTACATCTTGCAAGGCCATCCAGAATGGGACGAGGCGAGCATCAGCGTGTTCTTCTTGTACGATGGCGACAAGGCGAAAGAGGAGGAAGATGCCCTGCGCGAAAGCATCCTCGAGGGTCGCTTGCCCATCGCGGAACAGAACATCGAGCACGTCACCCACGAAGGGAGTTCTGTGCAGACGATCAAGAACAAATCGGGCGGTGCAGACCTTGTCATCTTGGGATTCAACCAGCGCGACATTGAAACCATGGGCGAAGACGCCTTCGAACGGTTCAATGGGCTGGGAGAAATCCTCTTTGTCCATGGCCTGAAACCCCTCGTCCTTCAATGAGCAAGCGCATCCTTCTCCTGCACGGCCCCAACTTGAACTTGTTGGGGCAACGTGACGCGTCGATGTATGGCACGATGACGCTTCCCGAGCTTGAACGCGCGGTTCAAGCCCGCGCCTCGGAGTTGGATGTCGAAGTGGAGTGCCTTCAAAGCAACGTTGAGGGAGAGTTGGTCAACGCCCTTCACGACGCTCAAGGCACGTGCGCAGGGGTCATCTTCAATCCCGGCGGCTACAGCCACACCTCCGTGGCGTTGCGAGATGCGGTGGAGGCCATCTCCATCCCTACGGTGGAGGTCCACCTGAGCAACATCCATGCCCGCGAGGGATTTCGTCAGAAGAGCCTCACGGCCCAAGCGGCACGAGCGTGTCTTTCGGGCCTCGGTCTGCAAGGCTATTTGGCTGCCTTGGAGTCGCTCATTGCGGAGGATTAAGCATCTCGCTTGGCGTCAAATTTGCAGGCGCGATGTCGGGGTCAATCGCCGGGGGCGCTGTGCTTCTTTTGAAGCTTGGCGAGGCGTTGGTTGAACACCTTCGCGAGTTGTTGCGCTTCGTGCAACGCCAGTTGTTTTCCGAAGACGTGGGTTTTCCCTTGGATGGAAAGGTGGATGCGGTCGCCGCCCACAACCCAAAACTGCTGCTCCATGGATTCCAGCAAGGACCGAGGGTTGGGTTCGGGAACACGGGCGGGTTCGACGTCTTTCAGCGCATGCGCCCCGGCCCGGCCGCGTTTGGCGCCGTGGTCGTTGCGCAATTCGAGGCCGTCAGGGCTGAGGAGGATGACTTCCAACCCCGATCGTCTCCAGCGCACAGCACGGTAGGCGCGATTGGCGAAAAACGCCCAAAACCCCAGGCAGATGAAGTAGAAGGTGCGCTCCGATCCCGGAAAGGAGACCACGCCATATCCGAGCATGGCGCCAAGCGCCACCCAAGCCCCAAACCAAAGTTCAAGCGACTGTCGTTGCCACGCGGGAATCTCAGACGACACCGTGGCCATCCATCGGTCACCTTGGGTGCTCATGACAATGCGTTTTCCGATGCGAGAACTGCTCATGACACAGAGGAACCGAGGGCGCGGTGATACAGTTCGAGGTATTGGGGGAGGATGCGGTTGATGGTGAATTCCGCAGCTCGTGCTTTGGCCCGTTGTTTGAAGCTGCGCAGGGCGCCGTCATCAAGAATCGCCAAGGCGTCTTGGGCCATGCCTTCCACGTCCCCAACCTCGCGCAGGTAGCCCGTTTCCTCTTGCACATTGACCTCGGGCAAACCTCCGACGTTGGAAGAAACCACCGGAACCCCCGCGGCCATCGCTTCGAGGGCCACAAGGCCAAAGCTCTCCGTTTCCGAAGGCAACAACAGCAGGTCTGAAATGAGCAAGGGCTCAATGGGGTTCTTCACCTTTCCGAGGAACACCACATCCTGGGCCAAGTCCAACGCCCGGCAACGTGCTTCTGCGCGGGCCCGGTCTGGCCCGTCGCCGACCATGAGCAAGGTGACTTCCCGCTTGGCGCGCACGCGGGCGAAGGTGTCGATGACATCCAGCACCCGTTTCACAGGCCGAAAGTTGCTGACATGGCAGAGGATGGGCGCGCCTTTGGGGCTCAGTTGCGAACGAAATTCGACGTCGGGGGGACGCTCAAAATGGCTTGGGCACACGAAGTTGTGAACCACTTCCACGTCTCGGCTGACCTCGAACAACCGGACCGTGTCGTCCTTCAAACTTTGCGACACCGTGGTCACCACGTCACTCGCGTTGATTGCGTGGGTGATGACAGGCTTGAACGAGGCGTCCTTGCCCAACAAGGTGATGTCTGTGCCGTGAAGGGTGGTCACCACGGGCACTGTCAATCCAGCGTCGGCCAAAATTCGCTTGGCGTTCACCGCCGCACTGGCATGGGGAATGGCGTAGTGCACGTGCAGGAGGTTGAGGTTGTGGGTTTGGACCACCTCCACCATCTTGCTCGTCAGCACCAACTCGTAAGGCGGGTACTCAAACAGCGGGTACTTCGACACTTCCACCTCGTGGTAGTACACCCCGGGGTGGAAGGAGCCCAAACGCACCGGCTGGTTGTACGTGATGAAATGAACTTCATGCCCTTGCGCGGCAAGGGCCTTGCCCAATTCGGTGGCGACCACGCCGCTTCCCCCAAACGTGGGGTAACACACGATTCCTAAGCGCAAGACGGTTGTGGGAGAATCACTCATCGTTGTTCCCAAAACGACTCACCGCCCCCAGATGTTCAAGGATGACACGTTGAATTTCCGTTCGCGTGTCCAAGCGCAGCAGCATGGTGTTGCTGGCGTCGGGGTACGTTCGGTTGCTGAGAAACACATAGACCAAATCGTAGACCGGATCCACCCACAGCAGCGTACCGGTGAAGCCGGTGTGTCCAAAGCTTTCCCAAGAAGCGAGGTCACACGTTGGGCCTGAATCGGGTTCCATTGCAGGTTTGTCGAAGACCATGCCGCGACGGTTGTCGGACTCGGGGAATCCGCGTTCCGTCCATGCAGTCAGGACCTCTTTCTCAACGAGCTCTACGCCGCGCAGCGTGCCGCCACGCAGCCACAACTCGCCGAGTTCGGCCAGATCGTAGGCGTTGGAGAAGAGGCCCGCATGGCCACCGACCCCGCCTTGCATGGCGGCACCGGGATCGTGCACCGTACCGCGCACGACCCGCTGGCGGAACACCTCATCGCGTTCCGTGGGGGCAATGTTTTCGGGCTCGATGCCTCGATCCAGGGGCTTGTAGCCCATGCTCTGCCAACCCAAGGGCGCTGCCACGTCGCGTTGAAACCATGTCTCCAGATCCATGCCTCGTTCGGCGAACATGTCCATCCACAGGTAAAAGCCCAAGTCGCTGTATTTGTATTCGCCCGGCGGCTTGAGCTCTGCGCCCAAAATCATGGCCCACATTGAATCGGTGTACGCTTCCTCGAGGAACAGCTCCGGTGTGATTTCGATGTCGCATCCGGCGGTGGGCGCTTGGCCAAACACCCCCGAACTGTCTTCCAAAGCGGCGAGGTAGAAAGGGATCCATGGCTCCAATCCGGCTTGGTGCGTCAGGACTTCACGGACCGTCCGCGCGCCGAGCGGGTGGTCCTCCAAACGAGGCATCACGGAGCGAAGGGGAGCTTCGACCTCCAAGTCGCCTTCCGTGGCCATCTGCATCAGTGCGTTGGCGGTCACAGCCACCTTGGTGATGCTTGCGAGGTCGTAGATGGCGTTGGGGGTGACCGGCGATGTGCCGTCGAGGGTTCCCACGGATTTGTCCATGACGATGTGTCCGCGATGGGCCACCACCAACCGGGCTCCGGGGAGTGCCTCCTCAGTCAGGGCCACCTCGAGCAGGCTGTCCACGCGCAAGGAGACGTCAGACCAAGCCGCGCTCCGTGCATCCACCCACTTGCCCAGGCGTTGGTGTCCCTCCCAAGAAAGGCCATCGCCTTCACGCCATGGAGCGTCCATGGGGGACACAGGGAGCTTTCCCTGCACCGACGTCACACCCACCAAAGCATCGGCCACCGCTTCACACGTTCGTGCATCGTCTTGGTAAGCCACCATGATGCTTTGGACATGGGGCGCCAGTGCGCCGAGGTCTTTGAGGGCATAGGGGTTGCCCATCCAGACCAACGTGACGCGACGCGCATTCATGCCCTCCTTCGTCAAGGCTTGGACGAGGGCCGACGCCCCTTCGGTTTGCAACCCAAAATTCCGAGAGGGGCGATGGCTCATTTCAGAGGCCGTCACCACGATGTGGTCTGCTCGGATCAAAGCGTCCCTGACCGCCTCCCGGCCGAGTCCGCTTCCGTCTTTGCCCAACACATGACGCTCCACATGCCATGCGTCGCGCAGGTGCGCACGCAGCTGGGCTTCGAGTGGGGCGCAAGAGGCTTCGTGGTTGGCGAGGTCGAGCATGGCGAGGCGACCTGAGGTGGCGAGGAGCGGAGCACGCGATGCGGAATCCAAACCTGGCAACACCGTCAGACTTTGGGAGATCAACTCCCTGTGGATGACATCGGCATGGGCCGGTTCCCAAGGCGTTCCAGCCGGTGGAATGGAATCTTGGGCGCGGCACCACAATTTGGCCATCAACACCCGACGGCATTTGTGGGTCACCGAAGCGGAGTCCAAGGTGCCGTCCGCCAGCGCGGCCATGGTTTCTGAAATGGCCGCTTCAGGGTCGCCGGGGAAGAGCAATACGTCGTTGCCAGCGAGGATGGCGTCCCGGATGCGCGGACGGTCGCCCACGAAATCCGCAAAGCCTTTCATGCTCATGGCGTCCGTGAACACCAACCCTTCGAATCCCATTTCGCCGCGCAGCAAACTGTCGACGATGAGCGGGGACAGGGTGGAGGGCTGGGCTTCGGTGCTGTCGAGGCTTGGGATGTCCAGGTGGGCCACCATGACGGCCCCCATGCCGTGGTCAAAGGCGTGGGCGAACGGCGCGAGTTCGATGGAGTCCAAGCGCGCACGCGGATGGCTGATGGTGGGAAGCGTTTTGTGCGAATCGCTGTCGCTGTCTCCGTGTCCTGGGAAGTGTTTGGCCGTCGCAAGAACATGCACGTCCTGCAAGCCGTCGGCGTACGCTTGCCCCAACCGTGACACCCATGGCACCGACTCCCCAAAACTCCGACTTCCAATCACGGGGTTGAGCGGGTTGGAATTCACATCGATGACCGGGGCGAAATTGACATGCACCCCCGTGGCACGGAGGCTTTGGCCGACCACTTGCCCGAACAACCGCACCAGTTCAGGGTTCCGCGTGGCACCCAGCGTCATGGCCCTGGGAAACGAGCGCGTGCTGTCCAGGCGCATGCCCAAGCCCCATTCGGCGTCCGAGGCCACCATGAGTGGCACGCGCGCTTTTTCCTGCAAACGCTTCAAGCGCGTGCGTTGGTGCTCTGGCCCGCCCTGCATGCAGATGACGCCACCCAGCCCGAGATCGCGCGACCATCGTTCGGCCTCCTCCCAACCCGCCGTGTCGGTTCGCGCATAGATGGGCACCATGAGGAGCTGGGCAACCTGTTCTTCCATGGACAGGGTGCCCAGAATGCTGTCGACGAGGAGGCTGTCGGCGCTTAAGAATGCGGGCTGAATGGGACCCGAGGTTGCAAGGGTGTTCTGGGCGCGGTGGCAGCCGACCGTGGAAAGCAGGGCCAGGAAGGTGTAGAGCATGCGACCCATCAAGCGTCGTCCTCCATGCGGGTGCGCGCCAACGTCACGAGGAAGTTGAATTGTTCTTCCACGGTCAAATCGCTGTTGTCCACCACCACGGCGTCCTCCGCTTGGCGAAGGGGTGCCACCGCGCGCTCTGAATCGATGCGGTCGCGCTCGAGGACGTTCTCCAGGACATCGTCGTACGACACGTCCTTGCCGTTTTCCTTCATTTCTTTCAACCGGCGGTACGCACGCGTTTCAGGGTCGGCAGTCATGAAGACCTTCAACTCCGCTTGGGGAAGCACCACGGTACCAATGTCGCGGCCGTCCATGACCACACCGCCGGCCTCGGCCATGCGCTGTTGGATGGCGACGAGCTTGGTCCGCACTTCGGAAACGCGTGCGACAAGGCTCACTTTGGACGCCACCTCCATGCTTCGGATTTCCTTCTCGACGTTGATGCCGTTCAGGTGGATCTCGCTCTGCTCGGTTTGAGGGTTGTAGCGGAAGGCCAAAAACATGCGATCCAGCCCCGCCCGCAATCCAACTTCGTTCACCAAGGTGTCGACCACACTGCGCTCGCGCATGGCGTGCAACGTGGCGGCACGGTACATGGCGCCCGTGTCGATGTACACGTAATTCAGTTCCTTGGCCAGGGACTTGGCCATGGTGCTCTTTCCAGCACTTGAATGCCCGTCAATGGCGATGTTGATGCGGCTTCTCCCCATGCGTCGAAGATAGG
>PKDW01000111.1 GCA_002863145.1 Flavobacteriales bacterium | reverse complement strand
CGAGGTCAGAAAAGGTTGGCAAGAAAATCCGCGAAGCGGAGCTTGACAAAGTGCCTTACATGCTGATTGTTGGGGAAAACGAGGCTTCCGAGGGAACCGTCTCTGTGCGCAAGCAGGGAGAAGGGGACTTGGGGAGTGTCAGCACTGAAGCCTTTGCGGAACGCATTCAGCGGGAAGTGGCGGAGATGCTGGCGAACAACATTTGAGTCTATAAAAACACAACAGTCATCGCAATACGTAGAAGAAGGACCGGCTTTCGTGGCAGGGTCATCAAGGAGGATCCCCATCGGATCAACGAGAAAATCACGGTCGACTCCGTGCGCCTGGTAGGTGACAACGTCGAACCGGCCATCATGAAGACCAATGCTGCATTGGCCTTGGCTCGTGAGTTGGAACTCGATTTGGTGGAAATCAGCCCCAAAGCTGATCCTCCGGTGTGCCGCATCATCGATTACCGCAAGTTCCTCTACGCACAGAAGAAAAAGCAGAAAGAAATCAAGGCCAACCAAGCCAAGGTTCAGGTGAAGGAAATCCGTTTTGGTCCCAACACCGACGAGCACGACTTCCAGTTCAAACTGAAGCACGCTCGGAAATTCTTGGAGGAAGGTGCGAAGGTGAAAGCCTACGTGTTTTTCCGAGGCCGCACGATTGTCTTCAAGGAGCGCGGAGAAATCCTCCTTCTGAAGTTTGCCCAGGAATTGGAAGATTTGGGCGCTTTGGAACAGATGCCCAAGCTCGAAGGCAAGCGGATGACTGTGATGTTCAATCCGAAGAAGAAATAACCCACCACCCTAAAAATCCGAGGCCATGCCGAAGATGAAAACCAAATCCAGCGCCAAGAAGCGTTTCAAGCTGACGGGAACTGGCAAAATCAAGCGCAAGCACGCTTTCAAGAGCCACATCTTGACCAAGAAGGGCACAAAGCAAAAGCGCAACCTCACGCACGCAACCACCGTCGACAAGGCGGACGTGCCCAACATCAAGCGTCAGTTGTTGGTCTGATCGACCCACAAAAGACACTGGTTTGTTTCACCCGGTGTTTGGCTCCGCAAGTGTGAACGTCTGTTCTCCGCCAACCACCAAAAAAAAACACAGAGATGCCAAGATCAAAAAATTCAGTGGCCTCGCGCGCACGTCGCAAGAAGGTCCTCAAAATGGCCAAAGGGTACTACGGTGCCCGGAAGAATGTTTGGACGGTCGCGAAGAACGCCGTCGAAAAAGGCCTTCAGTACGCTTACGTCGGACGCAAGCTCCGCAAGCGTCAATTCCGCAGCTTGTGGATTCAGCGCATCAACGCAGGTGCACGCCAGCACGGCATGTCCTACAGCGCATTCATGGGTCAGATGTCCAAGTCGGGCATCGAGCTCAACCGCAAGGTCCTTGCTGACCTTGCCATGAACCACCCCGCCGCTTTCAAGGCTGTGGTGGATCAAATCAAAAAATAAGACTTCAACACCTGTGGTGGGTGAACAAGAAGGGCGGTCCAACAGGACCGCCCTTTTTCATGTTGTGGACTCGTGGCCTCAGCGACTCAAGACGCGCTCCAGCGCAATCGCGGCAGCAGTGTAATCCGGTTTGAAGCGCAGTGCTTCCCGGTAATCCAGCTCGGCCTGCTCCGCTTCGCCCAAGCTCTCGTAAGCCAAGCCGCGGTTGAAAAAGGCTTGGTGGTAGTAGGGGAGGGCGTCAATGGCCTTGGAGAAGTGGTGCGCCGCGCTGTCGTAGGACTGCAGGTATTCCAAGAAAATGTAGCCTTGGTTGAAAGCAGATGCAGCGTTGGACGGGTCGATCTGAAGAATTTCCCGGTATTCCTTTCGGGCCCGATCCAAGAACCGGCGGTTGGTGGGCTTGTGTTCCTGGAGGCAGTAGGCGAGGTTGTATCGGGCCTCCACGCTTTGGGGACGCAATTCCTTGGCCGTTTCAAAGAAACCCAAGGCCAGTGTGTCCATGTCGGCGGCGTACGCCAGACCCAAGGCGATGTATCCATCGAAGAAGTTGGGGTTGACCTCGACGGCCGTTTGGAAGGAACTGCGTGCGTTCTCCGCATTGCCTTGGTCCCGGTAAATCATGCCTTTCATCCAGTAGGCCTCGTGGTTGAGGGGGGCATTGCGAAGCACCGTGTTTAAGCGCTCAAAGGCTTTGGGGTATTGCCGCAAGTGAATGTGCATCTCCGCCCGTCGGAGCAGGCATGGAATGTGGCCTGGTGCCGTTTCCAGGCATGCATCGAGGTGCTCGATGCAAGGCTCAAACGCCTGCGTCAGGTAGAGCGCGTCGGCCTTGGCTGACCACGCTGGGGCGTGCGTGGAGTCTGCTTCCAGCGCGAGGTTGAGGTCCAACAGTCCTTCTGTGACGCGGCCATGGCGCAAATGCCAAGCAGCACGGTCGACATACCGTGCCGGATCGGTGGGGTTGACGACGATGTGGTCACTCCAAAATTGGGCGCTGTCCCGTGCAGCGATCTGGACGTCCTCGGCAGGGGGCTGCGAATCGTTGCAGCTCACAAATGCCAAAGCGAGGCAGCCGTAGGCCACCCCGCTTTGGATGTGTTGTCTCCACATGCGGAAGGTCATGCAAGTGCTTCCTCTGGCATCACCTCTTCAACTTGGGTGGGCCGGAGGGCTTCCGTGATTTTGGTTTCGAGCTCTTCCATCAACTCGGGGTTGTCCGCGAGGAGGGTCTTGACCGCATCGCGCCCTTGGCCGAGTTTGGTGTCACCGTACGAGAACCATGAGCCGCTCTTTTTGATGATGCCCTGATCCACACCGAGGTCGATGATTTCGCCTGTCTTGGACACGCCGGCGCCGTACATGATGTCGAATTCGGCACGACGGAACGGAGGAGCGACCTTGTTTTTGACCACCTTGACTTTGGTGCGGTTTCCTTGCACCGCATCGCCGTCCTTAATCTGGGTGGAGCGGCGGATGTCGAGACGCACTGAAGAGTAGAACTTCAAAGCATGTCCACCCGTCGTGGTTTCAGGGTTGCCGAACATCACACCAATCTTCTCGCGAAGCTGGTTGATGAAGATGCAGCAGCATCCCGTCTTGCTGATGGTCCCCGTCAGCTTGCGCAGGGCCTTGGACATCAGGCGCGCCTGCAAGCCCACCGAACTGTCGGACATTTCGCCTTCAATCTCTGCGCGTGGCGTCAAGGCTGCGACTGAGTCAATGACGAGCAAGTCTATGGCGCCCGAACGGATGAGGTTGTCCGCGATTTCGAGGGCTTGTTCGCCATTGTCAGGCTGAGAAATGAGCAAGTTTTCGGTGTCGACGCCGAGGTTTTCCGCGTAGAACTTGTCGAAGGCGTGTTCTGCATCGACGATGGCGCAGATGCCGCCTTGCTTTTGACATTCTGCAATGGCGTGAATGGCGAGGGTGGTCTTTCCCGAAGATTCGGGACCGTAGATTTCCACGATGCGTCCTTTGGGGTAGCCGCCTATGCCGAGCGCGAGGTCGAGGTTCAAGCTGCCGCTGGGTATGGCATCGATCTTCTCCACGACTTCGTCACCGAGCTTCATCACGGTGCCCTTGCCGTAGGTCTTGTCCAGTCGGTCCATCGTCAACTGGAGGGCTTTCATTTTGTCTGTGTTTACAGCCATGTCTATTGGTTTTGAGCGAAGGTATTTGAGGGACTCCGTAAAGGACTTACGGAGGCAGGGGCGTTTTGTCCACGTTGGACAAAAAACAATGAACGACAGACGTGAATCAACCTTCGGGTTGGAGGATTTCTTCCGCGTGCGCTTTGGTTTTGGGCTTGGCAATCACCTGTTCAATCACCCCTTGTTCATCAATGACAAACGTAGTGCGGTGCGTGCCATCGTATTCGCGCCCCATGAATTTTTTCAGCCCCCACACGCCATAGGCGTTGTGGACATCCAGCTCCTCGTCGCACAGCAAGTCGAACTGAAGCCCAAACTTGTCGATGAACTTGAGGTGAGATTTGGCGGGATCCTTGCTCACGCCCAACACCTTGTAGCCCGCCTTGGAGAGCGTGGCGAGGTTGTCGTTCAAGTTGCACGCTTGGACAGTGCAGCCCGGGGTGTTGTCCTTGGGGTAGAAGTACAACACCAGCTTGGAACCCTTGAATTCTTCGAGGGTGCGTGTGTTGCCATGTTGGTCCGGAGCGGAGAAGGAAGGAGCTTGTTGTCCGACCTTAAGGGGGGAAATCGTGGTTGCCATGATTCAAAGAACACGAGAATGCCTGCGAGGTTTGCGGGCGTTCCGTCCTAATTTTCCCCTCCGTGTCCACAACGTCCCACACATCGCCCACATTTGTCGAGGTGGTGGTGCCGCTCGCACTGCCTAAGACCTTGACGTACAAGTGGTTTTCGTCTCACGACGAGGTTCCCATGGTGGGGGCGCGTGTGGTGGTACCCCTCGGCCACAAGAAATGGACAGGCGTCATTTGGGAAGTGCATCAGACACCACCGGAAGGCTATGTGGCCAAAGAAGTGGAGGCCGTGGTCGACGATGCACCGGTTTTGACGACCACGCAACGGGACATGTTTTCTTGGATGGCCACGCACTACATGTGCTCGTTGGGGGAGATGGTGGGGGCGGCTTTGCCCTCAGGCATGAAGCTCGAAAGCACCACGCGCATCGTCCTTCACCCCGATGCCGAGAACGTGTCGGAGGCTGGACTTGATGAACAGTCCATGATGCTGCTTGATGCCTTGCACGTCCGCGACGACATGGGCATCCGAGATTGCGCAGAGTTGCTAGGCATCAAGCACCCCCAGCGCGCCATCCGCACTTTGTTGCAACGGGGTTTGGCGTTGGCCAAGGAAGAGCTCAACGAGCGCGTCAAGCCCAAGCTGGTGAGTTGGGTTCGCGTGGCCGATGACGTCGCGGAGGACGAGCTGTCCGCCGCACTGGCTTGGGCCAGGGTCAAGGCGGTGGCCATGGAGCGCCTGTTGCTCACCGTCATTGAAGAAGAGGAGCTTCCCAAGGTGCAAGCCCAAAAGCGCAGCCGCACCGACGCCTCCACCGTCCAGAAGTGGGTGGATCGGGGCATCTTGGTGGTGGAAGAGCGCAAACCCGCCCGCCCGAGCAAGCCAGGCACAGCACGGATGCCCGTGCTGTCTGACGCCCAGGCGAGAGCGTACAACGAAATCCATGCCGGCCTCGTGGAACGGAAGCCCGTGTTGTTGCACGGCGTCACAGGGTCTGGCAAAACCGAGATTTACACGCACCTCATTGCCGAGGTGCTCGCGGCAGGACAGCAAGTCTTGTTTTTGGTTCCCGAGATTGCCCTGACGACCCAATTGATCGGACGTTTGCGTCGGTTCTTTGGAGATGTCGTTCACGTCTATCACAGCCGCTTCTCGGACCGGGAGCGCACAGAAACGTGGATGACGGTGCTGCACCCCAAGGGCGGTCAGCTCATTGTGGGTGCGCGGTCCGCCGTGCTGCTTCCACTGCCCAAGTTGGGCCTGGTTGTCGTGGACGAAGAACACGAGCCCAGTTTCAAGCAGCACGATCCGGCGCCGCGATACCACGCCCGGGACGTGGCCCTGTGGATGGCCGTGCGTCAGCGTGTCCCGTTGGTGTTGGGCTCCGCCACACCTGCTGTGGAAACCCAATGGCTGGGTCAACAGGGCCAAATCCAAGTTGTCCGACTGACCGAGCGCTTTGGAGGTGCCATGCTGCCTGAGATTTTTGTGGCGGACCTCCGCAAGGAACACAAGCAAAGGAGCATGCGGGGTGGATTCAGCAAGATGCTTCGCGACGAGATGGAGGCCACCATGAAGGAGGGAAGGCAGGTCATCTTGTTTCAGAACCGACGTGGCTACGCGCCCGCTTACCAGTGTACCCAGTGTGGCCACGTTTCGTTCTGCGAGCGCTGCGACATTCCGCTGGTGGTCCACAAAACCTTGGGCGGACTGCATTGCCACCATTGCGGATATCACGAGCATACCGCACCAAGCCAGTGCATTTCTTGTGGAAGCACTGCGTTGAAGCCGCAGGGCCTTGGCACGGAGCGGATTGAGGAAGAGCTTGCAGAATTGTTTCCCACTGCACGGGTGGCCCGCATGGATTTGGACACCACGCGAAAGAAAACGGCCCACGCCAAGCTGTTGGATGCCTTTGCCAACTTGGAATACGACATCCTTGTGGGCACCCAAATGGTCAGCAAAGGCCTCGATTTTGCGCACGTTGGACTCGTGGGCGTCATGTCGGCCGACCGCATGCTGACGTTCCCGGATTTCCGGTCGTTTGAGCGCGCCTACCAAATGCTCACGCAAGTCGCAGGCCGCGCAGGGCGGTCAGGAGAAGGCGCCAGAGGCAAGGTCATCATCCAGACCTTCAGCGCTGACCATTGGCTGTTGCATCACGTGGTGGACCATGACCATGAAGCGTTGGTGCGTCGAGAGCTTGTGGAACGTCAAACCTACAGCTACCCGCCCTTCGTGCGGATGGTGCGGTTGACCCTGCGTCATGGGGATGCGCAACGCGTGGATGCCGGGGCAGGGGTGCTCGCCGCGCGCCTGCAACAGAGGTTTGGGGAGCGTGTGCTTGGGCCGGACACCCCGGCGCTGTCCCGAATCAACGACCAACACATCCGACAGATCACCTTGAAGTTTGAACGCAGCTTGGCGCCTTCGCAATACCGCCCGCTGTTGCAGGCAGACCTCGACGAGTTCAGCGCCGATGCGCGCTGGAAACGACTGCGTGTCAAGGTTGACGTCGACCCCGCATAAACGCTTCAGATCACGCGTAAAGCTTCAGCGCAATGGCGCGCGCTTCAGCGTGGTTTGCCACGAAGAGGTACCGTCTTGGACAGGAATGAATCCAATGTCCAACAGCGCCGCGCCAGCAGCCCAAGCGCCGAGTTGGTTCCATGTCCAAGTGGCGGCGCCTGTGGCGTGCGGCAGTTCAGAGGTGGTTCCCAACAATCGCCCGGTCAAGTCCAACCCGCGAACCGTCCAAGTCCCGGCCTGTCCGGCTGTCAGCATGAGGCCCTCGGCTTGGAGGGTAGCTCCTGCTACGGGAAGCTTGATGGGACGAAGGGTTGAAGGTGTTTCGAGTTCACCGAAGTAGACTGTGTTGTTGCCGCTGCAGGCCACAGCAAAGCGGTCGCCGGCGGTGTTCACGCTCAAGTCGGCCGGGTTGCTGAGGGGGCTGCCCTGCACCACGGTTTCGGCTGTCCACTCTCCAGGCATGTCGGGGTCGGGGGAGAACCGTGTGATGCGCTGGGGATTCCATGAGCTGACAATGAGGGAGCCGTTGGCCCAGTCGACGCCATCGCAGTTGCCGAGTCCAGTGCCGTCGATCAACGTGGTGAGTTCCCCTGTGGCGAGGTCCACTTGAAGGATGTCGGCGTTTCCATACCAGTTCACGACCGTGGCCACCCCGTCATGCACGGTGACGCCATTGGGCGTCGTGCCTGTGTTGGAGACCAAGGTTGTCGCCACCATGTTGGCGGGGTCGGAGACGTCGACTTTGAGCAGTCGACCCGCTGAAAAGTCGCTCACCACAAGCACATCTCCCTCGGCGTTGCTTTCGCTTCCCATGCCATTCAAAAAGCCCACGCCCGAAGGTGCCAAGGACCCCAATTCTTCGCCGGTCTCCAAGTCATAGGCGCGGATGACGTTGGATTGAATGGCAAAAAGGGTGGAGCCGAGGACTTCCATGCCGTAGTTGGCGCCGCCGCTGCCGAAGGTGCTCCACGATGCGCCCTCGTCAGCAGTGACCAAGATGCTGCTGCCGTTGCTGACAAGCCAGCGGTCGCTGTTCGGTTCGTACTCTGCCGCTTCGACGGAAGAGGGGGTTTGGGCCAAAAGGGTGCCCGCGCCCAGGGCCGCGAGCGTCAAGAGGGAGAAGCGAAAGTGTGTCATGAAATGAAAATCAGAAGAGAGAGAAGTCACGCAAAGTGGGAAGGTACGAGGTCGAGGTGCTGGTCAAACGGATTCAAAAAAGGCCTTCGTCCACAGGCACCTCCCAGAGGGCAGAATCGCACAGATGCGACAAGCTTGGGTGAGCATTCACTCATTGGTGGTCAGATCGTCTGTGGTGTAGTGCGACCACGTTCGGGCGGCCATGACGTAGAACAGGGTGAAGACCACCATGGTTGCAACGCCGTACCACATGGCACCAGACCAATCAGGCGGGGTGAGTCCCATCTCGCGGGCTTCTTGTGCGGACACCCCGTCGGTCAAGCCGTGGGTGACTTTCCACACCCGGTAAAGTTGGTTTTTGACCAAGGTGGTGCTGCCAAATCCCACCACGGGCGCCAACACGAGCCATCCTTGAAACCAGCGTTCGTAGCGCTTGCGCAGGGATGGCCAGCTCATCCCTGAGGTGGGTTTCGATGGCCAAAAATCGCACTGCCCACACGCACCATGGTGCTGCCTTCTTCGATGGCCAACGGCCAATCGCCGCTCATCCCCATGCTCAAAACGCCCCATTCCGCCCCGCGGGAATGCGCCACTTCTGAAAGGGTGGGCCCAACCTCTTTGTGAAGCGAGGCGAGGGAAGCAAATTCTCGACGCACCTGCATGGCGTTGTCGGTGAAGGTGGCCATGCCCATCAAGCCCACCGGACAGAGGTTGGGGTAGCCGGTCCATGCCTTGGGCGATGCCAACGTCTTCAATTCGTCAGGGTCAAACCCAAACTTGGTCGCTTCTTCAGCAATGTGGACTTGAAGCAGAAGGTTGATTTGACGGCCCAGTTTGGCCGCCTCCTTTTGCATGACATCCAGCACTTTCACTCGATCCACCCCATGGACGAGGTGCACGAAGGGGAGAAAGTCCTTGATCTTGTTGGTTTGGACGTGGCCAATCATGTGCCACCGAATGTCCTTGGGAAGCCGCTCGGCTTTGCCGGCGAGTTCCTGCACGCGGTTTTCGCCAAAGTCGCGCTGGCCCGCGTCGTAGGCCTCCAGCAAATCGGCGTCGGGCTTGGTTTTGCTCACGGCCACCAAGGTCACGTCTTGACCGGAGTTCGAGGCGAAGGGGTGGATTTGGCTCCGAATCTCCTCCAAACGTTGGGCCACCGTGCTCATGCCAACTGGAATTCGTGGATGAACAGGGCGCTTCGGATTTTGGGCTCCACCCAAGTGCTCTTGGGCGGCAAGGTGTTCTTTTGGTCTGCGACGTGTCGAATGTGCCCGAATGGAATGGGGTGCAGCAACACCAGCACCCGGTCAGGGTGGGCGGCGGCCCGGCTGGACCATCCGAGCTCAGGCCGAGAGGGTTCCGGAAGGTGCTTAAGTCGTGGGTTGTTGCGGGCGTCTTGAATGTCCAACACGCCTTTCAGCACGTGCGCATCCACAAAGTCGGCGTCGGTGGCCTCGGGGCTTTGTGCGTCGCGGGTCAGGCGCCACGCTTGTTCTTGGAAATGCACGACGACCTCGCCCGGCACAGAGGGGGAGGCCGCGTTCGAGTCAAAAGCTTCCGCACGACTGTGGGGGATGCGGTTCAAGGCGTCCTCAAACGCCTCGACGGTCATGTCCACGCGGCGAATTTCCTTGTGAAAGCCAAGAATGCTCAAGTCTTTCTCCGGCAAGACAAAGGTCAAAATCTGTCCCGCACCCTCCAAATCAGGTCGGGCCTTGGCAAGTCGCTGTGAAGACGCCAGCCTGTGGTGGCCATCGGCGAGGTACAGGGTGGAATGCGCGCCCCACGTTTGGGCCATGCGCTTCCCCAAAACCCCTTCTGCCTGGATGCGCCAAATCTCGTGCCGCATGCCGTCCGCCGTCATGAAATCCGTGTGGGACGTTCCGGCCACAACTTCCTCCATCAAGGCGTCGGCCTCGGGGGCCAAAGGGGCATCGTCTGGACGGGCACACAAGATGGGCTCAGCATTGAACCCCACCGTTTCAAGAAACGTCGCAAAGAGTGTTTCACGGGATTCCAAAGTCTTTTCGTGGGTTTTCAATCCACCGTTCGCGCACATGGCGAGGTCGAGGTTGCACACCACCCCAGTCCAGGCATGTGTGGCCGTCGATTGGCGGTAGACATACCATTCGGAATGTGAAGCGGCCTCGAGCCAGCCGCGCGCTTTGAAGTCGAGGTAACCCCGACGGATTTCCTCAAAAAAGGCGGACGTGCCACGCGGAACATTTGCGTCGCGGGAGGCGTCGGGATTGATGACCTGGATGTAGGAGTAGGGGTTGTGCTTCAGTTTGTCCTGTAGCTCGAGGTCGTCGTAGCTCAAGTAGGATCGAGAGGCCACCAAATGCGCCATGTGCCGGGGTGGAGTCACCGCGGCCAGTGGCTGCATCAACTGGCCTTGGTTCGTCATGCCAAAGCTGCGATTTGGGCCGCGAGTTCCAAGCCAATGCGGTCTTGGGCTTCTGACGTGGCTGCACCGATGTGAGGTGTCAGCGCAAGCTTGTCGTGCGCGAGGACGTCGGCACGGGGGGAAGGTTCTCCCACAAACACGTCGAGGCCTGCACCGGCCAGGTGACCTGAGTTCAGAGCCGCCATCAAGGCGTCCTCGTCCACCGAACCGCCACGCGCCGCGTTCACCAAGTACGAACCGGGCTTCATGGCAGCCAGCTCGGCCTCACCGATGACCGCGCTGCCGTCCGCTTGCGCGGGAACGTGCACACTCACCATGTCTGAGGTGCTGAGCAACTCGGTGAGGGGCAGGCGCGGACAACCGATGGTGAGGGTTTGGCCTCCCACGGTCACTGACACGTCGCCGTCCGACACGAAGGGGTCGTGCGCCACCACATTCATGCCACAACCAAGCGCGTACGAAGCCAGAGAGCGGCCAATGCGTCCAAATCCAACGATGCCGAGGGTCTTGCCGCGCAATTCGGTGCCCTTGCCGTAGGCTTTCTTCAACGCCTTGAATTCACCCGCGCCACGCACAGGCATTTGACGGTTGCTGTCGTGCTGGAAGCGCGCCAGGCTGAAGAGGTGTCCCATGACCAATTCGGCCACGCTTTGGGAGGAGGCTGCAGGGGTGTTGAAGACAGTGAGGCCTTGATTTCGCGCGTATTCCACATCGATGTTGTCCATGCCCACACCGCCTCGTCCGATGAACTTGAGGGTGGGGCAGGCGTCAATCAAGGGCTGACGCACCTTGGTGGCCGACCGGACGAGGATGCCGTCAATGGCGTGCTCGTGGATGAACGCTTGGAGGTTGTCGGCGTCGACAAACTCGGTGTACAAAGTGAAGCCGGCGTCGCGGAGCGCTTGTTCACCGGAGGGGCTGATGCCGTCGTTGGCAAGAATGTTCATGAGGAGGGGGAATGGGTAGGAACAACAAGATTAGCCGTGGGTGCGTTCAAATTCACGCATCACATCGACAAGCACTTCGACGCTGCTGAGCGGAAGGGCATTGTACATCGAGGCACGGTATCCACCCACACTGCGGTGGCCTTTGAGGCCGTTGATGTCCGCGGAATTCCAAGCGGCGTCGAAGTGCGCGGCATGGCTGTCGTCGTTCAAGCGGAACGTCACGTTCATGTGCGAGCGGCTGTCGGTTTGGGCGTGGCCTGAGAACAGGGCGTTTCGGTCAATCTCCGCATAGAGCAGGGCGGACTTGGCCTCGTTTTCTTTTTGGATGGCAGCCACGCCACCCTTGGCCTTCAGCCAGCGCAACGTGAGCATGGTGGTGTATACAGAGAAAACAGAAGGCGTGTTGAACATGCTGTCTTTGCCGAGGTG
>PKDW01000103.1 GCA_002863145.1 Flavobacteriales bacterium | reverse complement strand
ATGTGGTTGAATTCATCGCGTTCGGACGTCATCACAAATGACGAGCCGTCGGCGAGGAACGTGAGGTTGTCGTTGATGTCGATGTAAGTGTCGCACGATTCCTTGAACACTTCCTTGGTGCCCAGGCGGTCGTTGGGGAACTCCCCCTCCGTGAGCAACAAGCGCAAGTCGTTTTGGTGGCGATTCATGGTGAAAATGCAAAGGGTCGCGGGATCTTTCGTCCACTTGACGCGCGGAATGTAGTGCGCCGACTTGGGCACGGCCACTGCACGGCTCTTGTCCTCGGCGAGGGTGTAGATGTGCACGCTGACTTCGCTGTTGTCTTCCCCCGCCTTGGGGTACTTGAACGTGTAGGGGTCGGGGTAGAGTGAGCCGTATACGGGCATGTGGAATTCCCGCACGTTGCTTTCGTCAAACTTGAGGTAGGCCAAACGTGAGCCATCCCCGTTCCAAAACAGACCTTGGTCGTCGCCGAATTCCTCCTCGTACACCCAGTCCGTCGCACCGTTGATGATGGCGTTGGTCACGCCGTCGGTGGTGACCTGAATCTCGGCGCCTGTGGCGAGGTCGGAAATGAATATGTTGTTCTCACGCACAAAAGCCACTTTGTCTCCTGCGGGCGAGAGTTGCGCCAAACGCTGCTTTCCGAGGCTGAAGTTGGTGATGGAGCGCGCGTCCTCGTCGGATTCAAAGTCGTACACAAAGAAGTTGGCGTAGAAAGAGTGGCGGTACAGCCCTTCGCTCGCGGTCGTTAGGACTATAAAGCGTTCGTCGCTGCTGAACTCGTAGCCACTGAAGGTTTCCCGGGGGTCCCCAAAGGCCATGTTGGAGGTCAACAACGTGTCGACCACTTTGCCTGTTTTGTAGGACCACTTGACGATGCAAGACCCCTCGTTTTCATCGTATTCCTGCGTGGTGTAGTGCTTGCCATCGGCCATGGAGCGGATGCCCCACACGTAGTCCGTCCGGAAGGTTCCACTGGCCCAAATGGCTTCGTTGTTGAAATCGGCTTCTTGGCCTTGGCCTTGGTTTGGGCTCAGGAAGAACACGGCCAACATGGCCCCCGTGGCGATTCGTTTGATAAGTTCCATTCTCAGGTGAAAGAGGGTGTTCGAACGTCAGGTTACTTTTGACAAGCGCCCAAGATAACGCATCGTCCATGGAACCTGCTTCGACCCCAACCACGACTTTGACCGAGGACGTCCACCAAGCTGCCCTCAGGGATTTGCCGGCATTGGTGGGAGAAGGGCGCATTCATTGGGGCGACGACCAGCGGGCGCGACACGGCGCGGACGAGACGGAAGATTTGGTCTTCATGCCGGATGTGGTGATGGAGCCTGAATCCACGGCAGAGGTCTCGGCCATCCTGGCCTGGGCCCACGCCCACGGCGTGCCCGTCACGGCCGGCGGTGCGCGCACGGGTCTGAGTGGCGGCGCCTTGCCGATCTGCGGGGGCATCGCGCTTTCCCTGCGTCGGATGGACCGAATTCTAAGCATCGATACGCTCAACCACCAAGCCGTGGTCGAGCCCGGGGTCATCACCGAAGAACTGTCCAATGCTGCCGCCGAATTCGGCCTCATGTACGCCGTGGATCCTGCCTCGCGTGGCACGTGCACCCTGGGCGGCAACCTCGCCGAAAACAGCGGCGGGCCGCGTGCGGTGAAGTACGGGGTGACCAAAGACTGGGTCCTCAACCTCGAGGTGGTGCTGGCCGACGGCACCGTCATTGAGACGGGCGCCAACACCCTGAAAAACTCAACGGGCTACAACCTGACGCAGCTCATGGTGGGCAGCGAAGGGACGTTGGGCGTAATCACCCGCGCTACGCTGAAACTGTTGCCGTTGCCGCGCCACCAAGCGTTGATGCTCGTGCCATTCTCCTCGGCCGAGTCGGCTTGTGCTGCCGTGGCGGCCATTTTCCAAGCGGGGGCGATGCCCAGCGCTCTGGAGTTCATGGAGCGGGATGCGGTCCTGTTGGCCCAGGAGTTCACCGGAAACCACGAGCCGGCACTTGGTCCCGACGACGCGGCACATTTGCTCATCGAGGTGGACGGGTTTGCGGCTGGAGACCTCATGCCGCAGTGCGAGCGCATTCTGCCCGTGCTCGAGGCCCACGGCGCGGGAGAGGTTCTGTTTGCGGAGTCGTCAGCGGAAAAGGACGCGCTGTGGTTTTTGCGACGCAGGGTGGGAGAAGCTGTGAAGGCAGCAAGCACGTACAAGGAAGAAGACACGGTGGTGCCCAGAGGTGAGTTGCCCCGATTGCTACACAACGTCAAGGCCCTAGGTGCCAAGCATGGCTTCCGGTCCATCTGTTACGGCCACGCCGGCGACGGCAACCTGCACATCAACATCCTCCGAGATGAACTCGACGAGGCGACGTGGAACGACACGTTGACGTTGGCGATCCGCGAGCTGTTCGCGGAAGTGGTTGCCCTCGGGGGCACGTTGAGCGGAGAGCACGGCATCGGGTACGTCCAAAAAAACTTCATGGACCTTGCCTGCAGCCCAGCCCAACTTGCGGTCATGCAGGGCATCAAGTCTGTGCTGGACCCCAAGGGCGTCCTGAACCCCGGGAAAATCTTTCCGGACCCCTCGTGAAGGGCGATTTTGACTTGGGTCAATGTCACGCACCGCATTGCGCCGTTCTTCTTCATCATGAACATCGCGGTGGGAGGCAACTGGCCTGGGTATCCCGACGCATCGACGCAGTTCCCGCAGACCATGATGGTCGACTACGTGCGCGTCTTCCAATAAGCGGCACATTGCAGCCCTGGAGTCACCCACGCAGGGTTGTGAAGAACTGATGTGCTGACATGTGGGGGATGTCGAAGGGGGTGGTAGTTTGACCTCTCAAACCAAAACGACATTCGAGCCATGGCGCACGATCTTCTGAACGGAAAAAAGGGCATTGTTTTTGGTGCCCTCAACGACATGTCCATCGCGTGGAAAGTGGCGTTGGAAGCCCACGCGCAAGGCGCGGAAATTGTGTTGACCAACGCTCCTGTGGCCATGCGCATGGGGGAGATTCACAACCTCGCAAAGCTTTGCGGTGACGTCCCCGTCATCCCCGCCGATGCCACCAGCGAAGAAGACCTCCAAAACCTGTTTGAAGGCGCCATGGAGCACTTTGGAGGCAAGGTGGACTTTGTGTTGCACAGCATTGGGATGAGCCCCAACGTGCGCAAGGGCAAGCACTACACCGACCTCAATTACAAGTTTTTGCAAACGACGCTGGATGTGAGCGCCATTTCTCTGCACAAGACGTTGGCCACCGCCAAGAAGTTGGATGCCCTCAATGAATGGGGCAGCGTCGTGTCGCTGTCCTACATCGCCGCCCAGCGCATCTTCCCAGACTACGGGGACATGGCCGACGCCAAGTCGCTGCTGGAAAGCATCACCCGCAGCTTTGGTTACCACTATGGGGTGGCCAAGAAGATTCGCGTCAACACCGTCAGTCAGTCGCCCACGGTGACCACAGCAGGCAGTGGTGTGAAGGGCTTCGACGAGTTCATCAGCTACAGCGAGGCGATGTCACCACTCGGAAACGCAGACGCGCAGTCCTGCGCTGAGTACTGCATCACGCTGTTCAGCGATTTGACACGTTATGTCACGATGCAAACGCTGTTCCACGACGGTGGGTTCTCCAACACGGGGGTCTCCATGGAGGTGATCTCGAAGTTTGGACCGTCAGAAGGGTAAGCACGGCAAACAAATCGCCTGGCAATGTTTCGTGGCGTGCGGCAAAGCCATGTCGCGGTTGTTCCTTAAATTCAAAGGACACACATGACTGAACCATCTCAGCACACCATGGAAGTCATCAAATTTGGAGGAAGTTCGTTGGTTGATGCGTCTGCCATGACGCAGGTGGCCGACGTGTTGGCGGCACGAAAGGAGGTGCCCAAATTTGTTGTGCTTTCTGCCATGGGCGGGGCCACCGACGCCTTGCTTCAGGCCGGGCGTTCGGCGCGAGATGGGAACCCTGCATGGCATACGATTGTGTCTGACCTCCGTGCCCGACACCTCACAGCAGCCTCAACCTTGCTCGAGGGGGCTGCGGCTGACGCTGTGGTCACCGAAATCGAAGAAGGTCTGTCTTACGCACGTTCCATTTGTGAAGGGCTGCAGCTGCTTCACGAATTCAGCGACCACACCAAGGCCGCCTTAATCAGCATGGGCGAACGGTTGAGTGTGCCGTTGATGCACGCCATGCTCAAACAGCGTGGATTCAAGGCGGGTCGGCTCTCGGCCTTGGAGATTGTTGTCACAGACAGCCAATACGGCGCGGCGGTGGTGGACCGCGAACGCACGGCCGATCACCTTCGGGTGGCCATGGAAGCCTTGTGCGAGTGCGACGTGGTGGTGATGGAAGGCTTCGTGGGACGGGACGACCAAGGCGAGGTCACCACGCTCGGACGCGGTGGCAGCGATTTGACCGCATCACTCGTGGCCAGCATGCTCGGCGCCTCCCACATGGAAAAAAGCACCGATGTGCCAGGCATGTTGACGGCGGACCCTCGGGTGGTGCCGTCGGCCAAAATCATCGAAAGCATGAGCTACGAGGAGGCCATGGAACTGTGTCACTTTGGGGCCAAAGTCATTTACCCTCCGACGCTGATTCCGCTGCGCGAGGCGGGCATTCCGCTTGTCATTCGCAGCACCTTTGACACGCACTCGAAGGGAACGACCATCAGTGCCAACCCGGACCCCGGAACGGGCGTGCGTGGCGTGTCGTCCATTGACGGCATGGCACTTGTGACCTTGGTCGGGGGCGGCATGGTGGGCATTCCAGGATATTCTCGACGGATGTTCATGGCGTTGTCCATGCGGCAGGTCAACGTGGTGTTGATCACCCAGGGCTCGTCAGAACACAGCATCACAGTCGCGGTTCAGGAAGACGAGGTCGACAAGGCGTTGGAAGCCTTGAACGAAGAGTTTGAAAGCGACGTCAAGGTGGGCAAAGTGGAGCCATTCCGTGTGGAGCGTGGCCTCAGCATCCTCGCTCTGGTGGGTGATGCCATGCACCATCACACGGGGCTTTCTGGCCGTGCCTTCGATGCCTTGGGAAAAAACGGCATCAACATCTACGCCATTGCCCAAGGCTCGACGGAGCGAAACATCAGCATCGTCATTCAGAAGAGCGACGTGGCCAAGGCGCTTCGGGCGCTGCACAGCACGCTGTTTGAGCGTGAGGTGTGCCGGGTGAACCTGTTCTGTGCCGGCGTGGGCAACGTGGGGGGAACCCTGTTGGGCCAAATCCAAAAGGCCCATGACGATCTGCTCTCGGAGCATGCCATCGACCTGCGCGTGGTGGGCTTGGCGAACTCAAAGCAGTTTGTCCTTGACGCAGAGGGCGTGGCGCTAAATTGTTGGCAAGAAATAATGGATAAAAACTCCACTCAAGGTGGTCTAAGTAGTTTTATTTCAGGCATAAAGGATTTGAACTTGGAGAACGCATTGTTCGTGGACAACACCGCCAGTGAGGCGGTGGCAGGGGTCTACGAAGAGGTCCTGCAAGCGTCCATTGGCGTGGTGGCATCCAACAAAATTGCAGCTGCAGATACGCAAGTGCGCTACGAAGGATTGAAGCGGACCGCACGTGCCAAAAACACCCAATACCGATTTGAAACGAATGTGGGGGCAGGCTTGCCAGTCATCGACACCATTGAGCACCTCGTTCAAAGTGGAGACCGAATCCACCGCATTGATGCCGTGTTGTCCGGGACGCTGAATTACCTATTCAGCACCTTTGGTTCAGAATGCGGCTTTGTGGAAAGCGTGAAAGGGGCGATGGACGCAGGATTCACGGAGCCTGACCCGCGCATTGATTTGAGTGGGGTCGACGTGCAGCGCAAAATCTTGATCCTTGCCCGGGAGGCGGGCTACACCATGGAAATGGCCGATGTGGAGAATCCAGGATTCTTGCCTCCAGCCTTGATGGAGGGAAGTGTGGCCGATTTCCTGGACAAATTGCCCACGGCCGAAGAAGACATGCAAACACGGTTGGCCCAAGCGGCTTCCGAGGGCTTGCAGCTTCGGTATGTGGCCTCCTTTGAATTGAATGCGTCCGGCGAGCCCAAGGCCCGTGTTGGGTTGCAGGCCTTGCCAACGACCCATGCGTTCTGTCAGCTTCAGGGCTCGGACAACGCGGTCATGTTGCACACCGACAGGTACGTAGACCGTCCACTCGTGATTCAGGGTGCCGGAGCCGGTGCCGACGTGACGGCAATGGGCGTCTTTGCCGACATCATGAGATTTGCCGCGACCCGATGAACCACGCGCCGACGTTCTGCCGCGTTTGGGCCCCAGCCACGGTGGCCAACCTCAATGTGGGGTTTGACGCCTTGGGATGTGCCTTGAAGGCGCCCGGAGAATTCATGGAATTCCGCAGGGTGTCGCAGCCAGGCGTTCACTTGGTCAACGGCCCCAACACCGAATTGCCGCTGGAGGTGGAGGCGAACGTCGCCGGCAAGGCGGCCGCTTCGCTCTTGCACGCTTTGGGCAATCCCTTTGGCGTGGAAGTGACGGTGACAAAGTCCATCTTGCCAGGAAGCGGCATCGGGTCCAGTGCGGCTTCGGCTGTGGCGGCGGTGGTGGGCATCGATGCATTGGCCCAAGCAGGCATGCGTCGCGACGAGCTGTTGCCCTTCGCCCTGGATGGGGAAGCGGTGGCCAGTGGGGCGCGTCATACGGACAATGTGGCGCCCGCCTTGATGGGGGGCATGACCTTGATCGACCCGCAAGGCAAAGTGTGTCCGTTGCCGGTGCCGAGGTCTTGGCATCTTGTGGTCTTGCACCCGCAGGTGGTCATCAAGACCGCCGAATCCCGGGCCGTGTTGCCCAGCCAAGTGCCCTTGTCCGATGCCGTGAATCAGGCAGCGTGGTTGGGGCGTTTCGTGCACGATGTGCATTCCGGAAACGAGCTCGAGGCCATGTATGCCTTGGAAGACCTGCTTGTGGGGCCCCACCGCGGTGCGTTGATGCCTCACTGGGATGCATGCCAAACCGCAGCCAAGGAAGCCGGAGCGCGTGCCGGAGGCATCAGCGGAAGCGGCCCGTCCAGCTTTTGGGTGTGCCGGTCGGCCGAAGAGGCCTCCCAGGTGGGGCGCGCCCTTCAACGTGTCATGTCTGCCCAAGGCATGGACCATCACCTTCACGTGACCGCCATTTCAAGCCAAGGAGCCCATGTTGTATCACAGTCTCACTGACCGTCAACTGACCCGCAGCTTCGCCCAAGCGGTGGTGGAGGGGTTGGCTCCGGACAAGGGGTTGTACTATCCCGAGCGGATTCCATCCTTGCCTCAGGAGTTGTGGCTTTCAGAAGAGGACTTGAATCCTTGGGACCTCGGTGCAGCCATGATGGCGCCGCTCGCAGAAGGAGACCTTCGTCACGAGGACCTGCTCGACATTTTGAAGGATGTGCTGAACTTTCCTTTGGGATTGCACGAAGTGGAGGACAACGTTTATGCGCTGGAGCTGTTCCATGGACCGACACACGCTTTCAAGGATGTGGGGGCACGTTTTCTTTCGCGTGTGCTGCGTCGGGTCAGCGACAAGCGACTGACCATTTTGGTGGCGACAAGTGGGGACACGGGCAGTGCCGTGGCGCAGGGTTTCTTGAATGTCCCCAACGTCGATGTGGTGATTCTCTATCCCCAAGGCCGAATCAGCAAGATCCAAGAGCAGCAGTTGACCACAGCGGGGGCCAACATCAAGGCCTTGGAAGTGGAAGGCGCATTTGACGATTGTCAGGCCATGGTCAAGGCGGCTTTCTTGGACGATGCGCTGCAAGCCGAGCGGCCTTTGACGTCGGCCAACAGCATCAACATTGCGCGTTGGATGCCGCAGAGCATCTATTATGCTTGGGCCACCTACCTGCTGGGTCAGCCCGCGCAATTCTGTGTGCCTTCGGGCAACGTGGGGAATTTGTCTGCCGGTGTGTTGGCCGCCCAAATGGGCATGCCCCATGCCGGATTCATCGCCGCCACCAATGCCAACGATGGCCTGGCCCTGTTCCTGCAAGGGGCTTCTTTCGCAGCGCGCCCCTCGGTTGCGACGCTGAGCAACGCCATGGACGTGGGGGACCCGTCCAACCGTCCGAGGTTGGAAGCCCTGTATGGAGGAGACTTGTCCGCCATGCGGACCGAGGTCAAAGGTGCCACCCTGGACGATGCGGGAACCCTGCGGGTCATAAAGGACGTGCTGGACCGGACGGGCTACGTCATGTGCCCCCACACAGCCGTGGGGTATGCCGGCTTGATGGGTCACCGCAATCCAAACGTGCCCGGCGTGGTGTTGGCCACCGCCCATCCCGCGAAATTTGGGGAGGTGGTGGAACGCGCTACAGGCCATGTGCCCGACCTGCCTGACCACCTTGAGGAGTGTTTGAACAAGACCAAAGAAGCCCAGGTCATCCCGCCCACGTACGAGGCGCTCAAGCGTTACTTGCGCTCGTAATCCGAGGCCTTTTTCCAAAGGCTTTTCCGTCCGATGCGGGCGGAGATGTAATCCTTTCCCAACGACCATCCCCGTGCCGGGCTGTATTCGCGGCCGTAGAAGATGATTTGGAGGTGGAGCTTGTTCCAGCGGTCCTCGGGGAAGAGCCGCTTGGCATCGCGCTCGGTTTGTTCCACCGATTTGCCGTTGGTGAAGTTCCAGCGGTGCATCAAGCGGTGAATGTGAGTGTCGACAGGGAATGCCGGCACGCCAAACGCTTGGCTCATCACCACCGCTGCGGTTTTGTGGCCCACCCCGGGCAAAGCTTCGAGGGCGTCAAAATCTTGCGGCACGTCGCCGCCGTGCTGCTCGACGAGGATGCGGCTCAGTTCGGAGATGGCGGAGCTCTTTCGGGGCGACAATCCACAGGGACGAATGATTTGGCGGATGTCCTCGACCGATTGCCGCATCATGTCGCGCGGGTTGTCCGCGAGTTCGAACAGGGCAGGGGTGACCGTGTTGACCCGCGCGTCGGTGCATTGCGCCGACAGCAGCACGGCCACGAGCAGGGTGTATGCATCGGTGTGGTCCAGTGGCACAGGCGTCTCTGGGTAAAGGGATTCCAGTTCGTCCATGACCCACTTCACGCGGTCCGCTTTGGTCTTCAGCTCAATCATCGGTCGCGTCTGTTTCAGGGTTCACACCCTCCCAAACCATCGTCGGCAGCTCCCAGTTCAACATTTCGCGCTTTTCTGCGGCAAGCCCGGTCTTGTTGATGCCTTGGAGGTAGACCTCGTTGACTTGGTCGGAGAACTCGTGAAAGAACAGCCGGTTGGTCACGCGCCATGTGGCGCCGCGGCCAGGGACAGGGGAGGATTCGAGGTAGAGGTAGCTGACGTCGAGTTCGATTTCCTTGCCCACCCACGTCCACGCGAGGGTGGAGTCGGCGAGGGAGAGGTTTAGGTTGGCGTCCAGCCATGCAGAAATGGCCTCATCGGCTGAAGGCCATTCTTTGTCGTCCCCAAGCCAAATCTTCACCTCTTCACCCAAGCTGTGGTGGTTTCGCAGTGCCAACTCGAGGTCGTCCGTGAACACGCGAAGGGTGGTTTGGACGGTTTGCGTTTGGGGATTCCAGCGCATGTCCGTGCGCGAGAAGTGAAAGTCGTGGAGGTCCACAAAGCCGAGCGCCATCACCAAGGCAATCCACGCGCCCGTCACCACAGCCAACCTTTTCACACGACGATGCCAAGGCGTTGTGAATGCTTTCATGTTCTGGGTCGGGTTTGCGGGCATGGTGCAAATGTATCTTTCAGGCATGGAAGATGTGTTTGCTCGCGAAGAGGTGGCGGCGTTGAAGGCGCAGGTCAAGTCTGCCAAATCGGTGGTGGTGACCTCCCACCGTTCCCCTGACGGGGATGCCATTGGGTCTTCTTTGGCGCTCAAGCACATGCTCTCGGCCATGGGCGTGTCTTCCACGGTGGTCATGCCGGACGCCTATGCCACATTCCTGCATTGGATGCCCGGCCAAGACTCGGTGCGCTTTCACGATGCCGAGCCAGAGGCGGTCAGCGCCTTGGTCGAGGAGGCGGACATGTTGTTTTGCCTCGATTACAACGCGCCCTCACGGGCCGGAGGATTGGCCGAGGCCGTGCAGCACGCTTGCGACAAGGAGGGAAGTACCGTGGTTATGATCGACCACCACCAAGAGCCTGAGCCGTTCGCGGACGTCATGCTTTCCGACCCCACGACGGGAAGCACATGTGAGTTGATTTACCGTTTGCTACAAGCGTGGGGCATGGAAGAGGCACTGGACGCCGACTTGGCCTCGTGTTTGTACTGCGGCCTCATCACCGACACGGGAAGCTTCCGCTTTTCGTCCGTGCAGCCCTCAAGCCACGACATGGCCTCGGTCTTGCTCGCGACGGGCATGGACCACAGCCGAATCCACAGTTTGATCTACGACGCCTGCCGCTTGGAACAGGTCCAACTCACAGCCTACGCGCTCAGCCAAAAGCTGCAAGTCTTTCCTGAGCACCGCAGCGCCATCATCAGCCTGAGCCTCGAGGAACTCAAGCGTTACAGCGCCCAAAAAGGCGACACCGAAGGCCTTGTCAACCGTGCCTTGGCCATCGAAGGGATCAACTTTGCCGCCTTCATCAAAGAGGATGTGGACCGCGTCAAGATGAGCCTCCGTTCCCGAGGAGCGTTCAGCGTTCGGGACGTGGCGGCCACCCATTTCAATGGGGGAGGTCACCACAACGCTGCGGGTGGCGCATGCGAGGGAGAATCCCTGCAGTCGGTTGTGGACCGCATGGTGACGTTGATTCCGACTTGGTCGGACGACCTCCAATACGACGACTGAATGGGCCTAGGGCGCGTTTCGTGGGCAGTCTTGGGGGCCATGCTTGGGGCAGGCTGTGTGGAGCCACAACCCCAAACCCTCACGCTGCCCCGAGCTGACGACCAGGACGAGAAAGTGCGGCAAGCCATGGTGGAGTTCAACGAGGCCCGCTTCCAAGAAGAATGTGCGGCCATCGATTTGGCAGTGGCCATGACCGGGCTACCGGCAGAGACCTTGCCCGGAGGTGTTTTGATTCAACATGGCACCACAGCGCCAGCAATGCAAAAAGGGTTGAGGGGGTGGCAGGCGGCGCGTGGCGACCTTGTGATTTGGGCCTGGGAGGCCTACACGCTTGACGGATCGCTTTTGACCTCGGGAGCGGACGAGTTTGAAGTGGATCGCGGTGCCGTTCCCCGTGCGTTTCATGAAGCGGCCCAATCTCTGGGCCACGATGTGGAGGCCGATGTGTGGTCGCCTTCGGTCTCGGCCTTTGGTGTACGGGGTGTGCCAGGAGAGATCTCACCGTTCACGCCGGTGCGCCTCCACGTGCGTCAAACTCGATCCGTGCAAGACACCGCGTGGTGGGGCGCAGTGCAGCGCGGTGTTTTGGACGAAGCTTTTTGGCTCAAAAACGCAGTCCAATCGATGAAAAGGCCGGGGCAACTTGTTGAAGTTTCGGAAGGGGTTTGGGTGCAAGTGCACTCCGAGCACAACCGTCCATTGGAGCCCAAACAAAACGTGCTCCTTCGCATTCGAACCGCGACGCTCGATGCGTCCATGGAACGAGAGACCCAAATGGAGTGGAAGGTGGGCACCCAAGACCAACTCGTCCCAGCGCTTGAGCAGGCACTCTCAAGCCTTCCATCCGCCCATACCTCGACGATCTGGTGCACCTCCGCCATGGCCTTTGGGGACCAAGGTTCCCCTGACGCAGGCATCGTCCCTCACACGCCACTTCGTTTCGAGGTCGAGGTGGTGCTGTGACCCAATTGATCATTTGACCCTTGAGATGTTGAGGGGTTCGACTTCTGTCCTGCGGGGTCCACAAGTGAATCGAATATGCTTCCCTCTGAGCGATGTCATTTAACAGACTTGTCGCACATTGCAGCATGAAAATGAGTATCAATCAATTCCTCTTGTGGCTGCCCTTGTCCCTAATGT
>PKDW01000068.1 GCA_002863145.1 Flavobacteriales bacterium | reverse complement strand
GGGCATGTCCCAATGCCGCGAAAAGACTTCCCAACGCACCTCGGGGATTTGGCCAAGCACGGCAAGCAGCTCCTGCGCCCCGTAGGCAGGCAGGTAGACCGTGACTTGGCCCTCACATGTCACGGAAGCCTCGCGCACTTGGCGGCGAATGATGGGGGTTCGAATCTCCGGAGCGTAGCGCTGAAAATGAAACCCGATTTCGGAGTGGGCAGGCGCGTAATTGTTCAAGATGCGAATCGCAACCCGGTCCAGTTGGGTGGGCTTGGGGCTGCTCGGGTGCTTGACCGCGGCTTGGTGCGACAGCCCCACAACGGGAACTCCTTGCCGCTTCGCGGCCCATGCGGTCACAGGCTCAAAATCGTTCAGGACCACATCGTAGTCCCCCAAATCCAACGACCTCACGTCCCGCACCCATTGCAAAGGCTTCAACGCCCGCAGGGAAGCTCCCCAGTCGATGCCGCCCTTCGTCCCAAACGTGAACCCCACCCCATGGAACTGACGATCCACGGCCACGTCAAACGAACGATTCATCCCGCCGCCACTGACCCACACATCCACGTCGGCCATGCGACGGAGAAGGGGCAACAACTCAATCGCGCGGGTATGGTGACCGTTCCCCGTGCCCTGAAAGGCGTACAGCACTTTCATGTCAAATCATGGAAAATTCCGCCAGCAACTCCTGAAACAGGTCCTTGGTGCTCCGCGCTTTTTCTCCCTTCTCGATGTCTTGCGCAGCAACCTCCTCTTGCCAGTGAATTCGCCACTTTCCTCGGTTGTATTCCAGTGCTGTGCAGTTCTCCACCCAATCCCCGCTGTTGAGGTAGGTCACTTGGCCCTCGTTTATGACGATGGTGCGGTTGGCGGGCTGGTGAATGTGGCCGCACACGACGTAATCGAATCCGTGGCGGATGGCAATTTCTGCCGCCGTTTCTTCAAAATGATTGATGAATTTGACTGCACTTTTGACGCTCTCCTTGACTTTTTTCGACAAGGAGATGCGCCCCTTGCCCAAGGCAAGCGACACTTGGTTAATCAGGTGGTTGAACCAAATCAAGGCGTCGTACCCCTTTCCCCCGAGCATGGCGAGCCACTTGGAGTGCTGCATGGTCACGTCGAACACGTCGCCATGAAAAAACCACGCCTTCTTTCCATCCAATGGGAGGACCACCTTGTTGACGATTTTGAAGTTGCTCGTTTCAAAGCCTTTGAAACGGCGGAACACCTCGTCGTGATTGCCGGTGATGTAGTAAATGGTTTTTTGGCGGGCAATCATGCCAAGGAGTTCTCGCACCACCTGCATGTGGGCCGCCGGGAAGTACTTTTTCTTGAACTGCCAAACGTCGATGATGTCCCCGTTCAGCACGAGAACCTCAGGGTCAATCGACTTCAAGTAGCGCAGCACTTCGGCTGCCCGGCATCCGCGCATGCCCAAATGCAAGTCGGAAATCACGGCCACTTCGACGGGCCGTTTCAGCAAGGGTTGTTCTTGGAGAGTCATCGCTCAAGGTGCGAGGGGCTCTTTGCCTCAAGTGCAACTGTGCAATTTCAATCCGTTAAGGCAGCGCTAATTCTGCTGCACATCGTGGACCCAGCAGGACAGAAGCCGAACACCCTCAACCCAGATCTGATTTGAGCGCTTACTCGGTGGCTCGAGCCTTGATGCCTCGGGCGCGGTTGACCAGCGTGCGCATCATGGTCTCGGCGGTGTCGTCCGGAGGTCCGCCTTGGGCCTGTTGGAACCCGTACGGCGCATTGGGGCCGTGGTCGACGAGGTTGAATCGGAAGATGTAATCGTCGGGCCCAGTCGCCTCACCCGAGAAGGTCCCAAACCGCAAATCGTTCACCTGCAGTTGACCGTCGTCGCGGCGAACGGCGTTGAGGTATCCCGCACTGAACCAGCGAAGGGTGGCCAGGGTAGGGTCGGTGTCCGCGTTGTGCAGGATTTCGAAGCCTTTGGCCACAGGCGTGAAGGTCACGGGCACCTCGTCGTAGAACGAGTGTTGGGCGAGCAGGTAGACGTCCCCGGCATCGACCACCCCGTTCCAAAGGACGTTGTTGAAGATGGTGGGGGTGATGAAGAAGCGTTCGTACGCGATGTCTTGCGTGGCGAGGGCCTTGGTGAAGGTGCGTGACACCCGGTGATAATGAACCACCGTCAGCAGCAAATACGCGCTGCTCAGTCCGAGACCCACCCCGTTCCAAACCGTCCTGCGCCGGTCGGTTCGGGCGAAGCGGGATGCGACCAGAAGACAGACGAGGAACGGCACTGTGTAGAGGGGATCGGCCACGGAAATGGTGCCCCAGGCGACGCGCATGTTGGAGAAGGGCGCGAAGATTTGGGTTCCGTAGGTGGTGAAGCAATCGAGCAGGATGTGGGTGAGGAATCCCCAAAAAAACAGCGCCACCCAGCCCCGCAGGTCCGCGTCCGGGGCCTCCCATGTGCTGCTGAAGTAACGCCGCTGGCCGTGCCGCCACCACCACAGGCCCACGAGCGGGATGTACAGCGCAAGCGGAACCCATTGGCCGGGCGTCAGAATCATGGTGAGAAAGTTCACCACGAAGCCCACGACGACTGCCGCGGCCGCCTTGGTGCCCATGGCGATCCAAGTGTGGTGACGGCTGCGGTAGAGCTGGTTGGTCGCCCACCCAAAGACGAGAGCCCCCACAACGGTGAACAGGAGCGAATGGCTGATGCCTCTGTGAAAGCCCAGGTTGTCGAGCTCGCTCAGAAAGTACTTGCCAAGCACGTCCATGTCTGGAATGGTGCCCGCCACGGCACCCCAAATCATCGCACGGTTCCCGATTCGGCGTCCCAACACCGCTTCGCCAACGGCGGCACCAAGCACGATTTGCGACAACGAATCCATGGTGCGAAGGTCGGACGGCATCTGTGGTTCCTGAGCACCCCGGGGCACAATTCATGGCTTTTTCACATGAAACACACGCCCATCTTGTCTTTGTGCTTGCGCTTGGTGCTCAGCGGTCTGTTCCCGCAAGACGCTCAGGCCCAGTCAGAGTCCACCACTTCATGCAACAGAGAAGGATCAGTCTTTTGTTCAAGTGACGATGAACGACGGGACCATGGAGTTTTGATGGGCGGTCACTTGCTCTTCTCGGCGAACTTGTCGAGGGAGTTCAAAATGATTTTCTCCACGAGCATGGGCGCCCGCGGCTGGAGGAAGGCGTTGAGCTTGCCAATGGCCGTCAGGGTCGTGATGAAGGTTCGTTTGCGCAGGTTGTCGAGGACGGCGAGGGCCACCTGTTCTGTGGTTTGGACTTTGCCTTTGGCACGGTCCTGAAGCACTTGCAAAGACCCGTCCGCGGCGATGGTTTCCTTGTTGTGCTCGATTTCCGTGATGCCGACTTGAATGAGCCCCACGTGAATGCCATGCGCGTGCTCTTCGATGCGAATGGATTCTGCCAAGGCGCGCAGGGCCATTTTGGAGGAACAGTAAGCGGAAAGGGAGGGCAAGCCCCGGATGCCGGCAAGGCTTGAGATGAAGATGATGCTCCCCTTCGTTTTGCGCAGCTCCGGGATGGCCGGGATGGTCGGGTTTACAGTGCCAAACACGTTGCTTGCAAACACGGTTTGGAAGACTTCAGGCTGAAGGTCGGCCACCGCGCCTCGCATGGAGATGCCCACGTTGTTCACCAGCAGGTCCAGTCGCCCAAAGGTGGCGACGGCCTCCTCAATCAATCGGCGACCCTCCTTGGGATCGCTGACGTCGCCGCAGACCACGTGCACGCTCGATGTGTGTTCTTCGACGGCCGCCTTCGCGGAAGCGAGGCGCTCTTGGTTTCGTCCGTTCAAGACCACCGCTGCGCCACGCTGGGCGCAGGCGATGGCAATGGCTTTGCCAATGCCTCGGCTGGACCCCGTGACGACAACGACTTTGTCGGTGAGGTCTGGGCGAAGGTGAGTTGAGGTCGTCATGTGCCGGGTCGATAGTGAATGTCAGGGTGATGCTTCAACGCCGTCAAGCTGTTGGTCCACGCCATGGCCACATGCACCAAAAACGCAATCCAAATGGTTCCCGACGCCAAAGTGAGCCAGCACAACACGAGGCCAAGGGGTATGGCGCCCAAGGTCTCGTCCAGCCCTTTGGGAATGTGCGTGGCGGAGTACAGGGCAATGTTCACTGCGATGGCGGGCCATACGCCCACCGTTTCGGCGAGCGGAAACAAGAGAATGCCACGAAACAGGAACTCGTAGCCAAACAGGTACATCGCCCATCCCAACAGGTTCAGCATGTAGATGCGCCGGTTCCAAGATGTGGCTCGGTTCTGGGGGTAGTTGACCAGGTTTTTGGGCTTGCGGGCAGAAAACGAGGCGAGGGGCACCACGAGGGCACACAATCCCACCGTCCACGCCAAGGAATACAACGACGTCTCCGCAATCACGGTCAACCCGTAATCGGCCAGCCCCATTTCAGGGATGAAGGCCATGCACACCGCCAAGGGCACCAACCCCATGGTGACAAAACCTGTGAATTTGACGGCAAAAATGTGACGTGTGGCCGCTTCATCGCCTTCGTGAGACCGCTGAAAACGCGCCTTGAATTGGGGAGAAATGGACGTGAACCAGTACGCGACAAAGCACACCAGCGCGGCCACAATGGGCACGAAGACCCGCGTGGTGTTGTGGGTCCATGTCGCGTCGACAGGAAAGGCGTAGAGTTGGTCAATCATGGGATCATGTTGTGTTCGCGGAACCACGTGACGCAGTCTTCCACTGCCTGCTCGAGTCCCGTTTGGGGAAGCTCCAGTTCGCGTTGCGCTTTGGATGAATCGAAATAGTGAAAGTGGCAGCAGATTTGGGCCAATTCATGGCTGACCGCGGGGTGGTAACCCAAGATGCGGGCAAACAGGCTGTTGAGCCACCCAAAGCCCACCATGCCGAAGTCGGGCAAGAGGCGGGTGGGTGGTTGGACGTCCAGCACCTTGGCCATGCGCTCGAAGGCGATCCGGAAGTCAAGGTTCTCATGCCCGAGAATGTAGCACTCACCAATGCGTCCCATGGTCAAGGCGTTGGCCATGGCGACGGCGACGTCCCGCACGTGGATGTAGTTCTTTCCTCCACCTGCAAAACCGGGAATTTTTCCCGCGAGCAGGGCGGTGATCATTAGGCCTGAACTGGGTTTGGAGTCGTAGGCGCCAATCATGAAAGTGGGGTTGACGACAATGGCAGGCAGGCCGTCCTCGGCCGCGCGACGGAGCATGAGCTCTTGCGCTTCGCGCTTGGAATCCATGTAATCCAATCCGTACACGTGGCTCGTGTAATCGCACTGTTCGTTGGCAAGCTCCGGGGCATCGGGTTGCGTTCCAAACGAGTTGGCGGTTCCGACGTAAATCAGCCGTTGCACCTTCAACTTGAGGCAGGCGTCGGCGACGTTGTTGGTGCCTTCGACGTTGACGCGTCGGATGAAGTCGTTTTTGGCGGGAAACACTTGGGTGGACGCAGCGCAGTGGATGACGGCCTCCATTCCTTCCATGCAGGCTTCGATGGAATCTGGCTCGAGGATGTTGCCCTGCCGCTGCTCAATCGGCAATCCTTCCAACGTGGGAGATGTGGTCCCGGTGAGTTGCAAAACCCGCACGACATGACCTCGGTCAAGAAGGACACGAACCAAGTTGCTTCCCAAGACCCCATCTGCCCCTGTGACCATCACTTTCATGCACACAAAGGTGCGGGCTTCTTGCCCACGGTCAAGGGGTTGAGCAATGGGTCATCAACATGGGTGTTTTGGCAATTGAGAGCGCGCTTTGGAAGTACCTTGCCACGTGATTGCTCCCCATTTCTTCTTTCCCCTGAGGCGCATCGGGTTGTCGTGTTGGTTCATGGGATGCGCGCTTCTTGCGCTCGCCCAAACCTCAGAGCGTCACACCCTCAGCGGCTACGTCACAGACGCCGCATCCGGTGAAACCCTGATTGGCGCCACGGTTTGGGCCGAGGCGGTGTCTCAAGGTGTGGCCTCCAACGTCTACGGATTCTACACGCTCACCTTGCCTGTTGACGGCTATGTTGCTCAATGTCCCTTTGCAACTGCAGCCCGGTGCGGTGTCGCTGGTGGTGGATGCCTCTCCCACATTTGAGCCTTTGGTGGTCACGGAGAATGTGCCTGCGGAGCCCATTGTGGAACATCTCTTTGAACCTTTGGCGGACACCATCACCGAACAAGGGGGGTATGAATATTACAACCACCGCATCACCCTGGATTTGGACAATCGTCCCGGTGTGCGAGATGATTACATGATTTATTTGGAGGTGAGAAAAGATGATTTCGAGGGTTCGACCTGGTACCGCACAGGCTCTCAAGCCTTTCCTGACCCTCGATTTGAATACAACCAGGGGTGCGATTGTCTTTTGGCCACAGACGGTGGAGAGGACAACGTTTCCATGGAAAATATGGTTCTCGAAGCGTGGGGAGGCGACAACAGCGGTGACAACGATGAGCAGTCCCTTCGAGTGCGTGTGGGTCGTCCTACCGCGTCTTTGTTCAATCACTTCAAGAGTGTCGATGCGTATTACGGTGCGCTCGACAACCCCTTCTCTGAGCCCGCGAGCATTCAGGGGAATATTCCCGATGGCTTTGGCATTTTTGGGGTGACCAACGAGGTGGTCATTTCGCTTTTGGATTGATTCCGTCGAGCGAGGTTGCAACATCCCTTGAACAGGGTATTCTTATTTAGACTCATTTAAAATAACCCTTTTGGGGGATGGATTGTTGGGATGCGATGGTGGAGTTTTGCATCATGCTTCGATTCACCAATCTCCCTGGCTTTTGTGGTTTGTTCTTGCTCTGCGCGAACTTGTTCTTCTTCGATCTTGTGGGTCGGGCCCAGCTCAGCTATGAGCCTCAAGAGCACGTTCTTTCGTCGAAAGACAGCCTGGACTTCATGACCCAAATGTGGCACGCCTTGCCAGAGGCGGAAGTCGGCGGCATTGCTCTTGCCGGCGGCGCTTCAGACGCGAGTGAGATTCCTGGATCCATGCAGCGCTTGTCGTCCAAGACGCTTCGGAAGATGTCCTACAGCGACCCCATTCGGACGCTTCATGCGTTGGCGGGGGTGAACGTGGTGGCGGAAGATGGGTTTGGTCTTCGGCCCAATGTCGGCATGCGCGGCAGCGGCACGGAGCGTTCGTCGCGAATCACGTTGATGGAGGATGGGGTGTTGATGGCCCCTGCGCCCTACGCCGCGCCTTCTGCCTATTACTTCCCCACGATCGCGCGGATGGAGGGCGTGGAGGTCCGCAAAGGGGGAAGCCAAATTGCTTTTGGTCCACAAACCGCGGGTGGCGCACTCAACCTCGTGTCGTCCGCGATTCCCGATGCGGAGGTGGCCGGTCGCGTGCGCTTCGAATCGGGAAGCTTCCGCAACCGGCAAATGCATACCCTTGTGGGAGGCACACAGGGCCAATGGGGATACAGCTTGGAGTTCATGCAATTGTCCAGCGATGGGTTCAAGATCTTGGACACAGGCGAAGACACGGGATTCGACAAGACGGATGTGGTCGCCAAGCTCCAATGGACGTCGACGTCGGGCAAGCACAAGGTGCGGTGGAAGGGCGCGCAATCTGGGGAATCGTCGCGTGAGACCTACCTCGGTTTGGCCGCGGAGGATTTCGCCTCGAACCCGTTCCGGCGGTACGCGGCGTCTGCCAAGGACCTCATGCTAACCGACCATGCCCACGTCATCGTCGGACACGAATTCAATCCCACGTCGCGGTGGTCCATGACCACGGAGGTGTACCAAACGTGGTTTGCCCGCAACTGGTACAAGTTGGACCGCGTGGTGGACTCCACAGGGACCAAACTGGCCCTCGGCGACATCTTGACCGACCCTGCGATGTCCGAAGCCCTGGGATGGTTGCAGGGTGCGTCCACCATTCCGGGAGCTGGCCTCGACGTCAAAGCCAACAACCGTCAGTACGGCGCCCGTGGGATTCAGCACCGCGGACGCTGGTCCTTTGGAGGCGCGCAGCAACACCGATTGACGTACGGAATGCGCGCCCACGAGGATTTCATGGACCGCTACCAGTGGCGTGACCGTTACGCCATGGTCGATGGCCAAATGGCGTTGGTGGCCGCAGGCGACTCGGGTTCGGCGGGCAACCGCATTGAATCCGCGCGCGCGCTCGCGGGCCACGTGCGTGCGGCATTTCACGTCGGCGCGTGGACGTTCACCCCGGGCGTTCGTCACGAGCGCATGACGCTGTCAAGGCAGGACTTTGGAGACGATTTGGCCCGGTTGGGGGACGGCACCCAACGTTCAAACGACATTTCTGTTTGGCTGCCTGGTTTGGGCGCGCACGTGGATCTCGTTCCCAACCTGTGGACCGCGTTTGCAGGGGTGCACCGAGGATTTGTGCCACCTGGATCGGCGCCAGACACCGAGCCCGAGTACAGCAACCACCTCGAAGTGGGTACGCGACTCAGTTCGCGGATGGTGAGCGGGCAGATCACCTTGTTCCACAGCGAACACCAAAACTTGCTTGGCGCTGATTTGACAGCCAGTGGCGGAACCGGCTCTGGAGACCTCTTCAACGGCGGGTCTTCTCGTGCGCAGGGCATCGAGGTGGAAGTCGTGGGCGATGTGTTGGAATTGACAGGCGCCTCGGCCTTTTTTGCCAACGGCATGCATCACTTCCCCGTTCGGGTCAGTTACACTTATACCCAAGCGGTGTTCACTCAGGCCTTTGAAAGCGAATTCGACCCGTGGGGCGTGGTGGAAGAAGGAGATGCCTTGCCCTACTTGGCGCCGCACCAATTTAGCGTGTCAGCCAGCTGGGAGGCCCCACGGTGGAGTTACGACCTCAACCTCCGAGGCATGTCTGCCATGCGCACTTCTGCCAGCAAGGGCGAGTTGAATCCAGCCCAAAGCACGGACGCCATGGCCGTTCTTGACGCGGGCGTTCGCTTCCAAGCCCAAGGTCATCTTGAATGGTTTGCCGGCGTCACTAACGTCTTCAACGACACCTACGTGGTGGCGCGCCGTCCCTACGGCTTGCGCCCCGGCATGCCTCGTGCTTTCCGCGCCGGCGCCACCTTGTCATTCTAAGTTGTGAGGGCCTCAGCCTTCCGCGTGAATCCGCTTGCGTCGCTGTTGCTCTTCGCGGAGCAAGGCCAATTCCCGAGATGTCTGACCTGCGACCGAGGTGTTTTCCTGGGCGCGACGAATCAGGTAGGGGATGGCTTCGCGAATGGGGCCGTAGGGCACGTATTTGGCCACGTTGTAGCCGCGCGCTGCAAGGTTGAAGGTGATGGGGTCACTCATGCCCAAAAGCTGGGCAAACGACACCCGCGCATCCCCGGGCTCAAGCCCCATCTCGCCCATCCATTGGCACAACTTCAAGTTGCTTTCTTCGTTGTGGCTTCCAGCCACGAGATGAATCTGTGCGATGCGCTCCAAGACCCACTTCACTGCCGCATCAAAATCCCGGTCTGACGCGGCTTTGTCGGGCTGGATCGGGGAGGGGTAGCCCTGCTGTGCCGCGCGCGCTCGTTCCTTTTCCATGTACGCGCCCCGCACCACCTTGACCCCACACAAGTACCCGTCTTCTTCAGCCCGTGCAGCCATGGCTGCGAGGTAGGCCAAACGGTCGTGCCGGTACATTTGGACTGTGTTGTAGACCACAACGCGTTCGCGGTTGTAGTCGGACATCATGTCCTCGGCCAGGGCGTCAATGGCCTCTTGGATCCAGGACTCTTCGGCGTCGATCATCACGCGTCCACCTGCTGCGGCCGTGGCTTCGCACAGCGTACGGACACGCCTTTGGACGCGTTCCCACGCTGCCTCGTCTTCTTGGTTCAGGGCCGCCCCGCCCGCCATCGCCTTGCCCACCTTTTCCAGCAGGGCGTTTGAAGAGAGTCCGCTCACCTTGAACACCGCAAAGGCTTGGCGTGCGTCGACGTCCGCAGCTTGAATGGTGGCCAGGACCTCACTGCACGTGGCGTCGAGGTCGGACTCGGCGGTTTGGCCTTCGGCGCTGTAGTCAAGGATGGTGCGGACATTGTGGGCCGCCAACTTCGCCATGGTGTCCTCCGAATCTTCAATGGATTCGCCCCCACAAAAATGGGCGTACACCGTGGGCTTCACCGCCCAAGCCAATGGGACTCGCAGCGCCAGTGCCAAGTGGGCGAGGGCACTGCCTGCATTCACAAGCCAAGGCTTGCCGATCAGAGAGAACAAGGCCACAGCCCGACGCAATTCGGCGTCGGTCAGGTGCTGAAAGGCCTGCGCCGTGTCGTTGAATTGAGGGAGGTTCGAGGAGCTCATTGTCACAGGTGAACGTTCCGGGCTTCAAAGATAGGTCCCGGCAGACCCAGGTCGTACCTTCGAAATATGGACGTCAAGGAATACATGCACGAGCACCGGGCGCGTATGCTCGAAGAACTTTTGGAGCTGTTGCGCATCCCCAGCATCTCGGCGGATCCGGCCTATGCCGACGACACGAACAAGTGTGCGGAAGTGGTGGCCGAACACTTGCGCAAAGCGGGGGCGGACAACGTGGAGGTGGTGCCCACCAAGGGGTATCCCGTGGTCTATGGCGAGAAGTTGATTGATCCTTCACTGCCGACCGTATTGGTGTATGGTCACTACGATGTGCAGCCTGCCGACCCCATTGATTTGTGGGACAGCCCGGCGTTTGAGCCTGTCATCAAGGAGACCGAGCTCCACCCCGACGGCGCGATTTTTGCCCGTGGTGCGTGCGACGACAAGGGTCAATTCTTCATGCACGTCAAGGCCTTCGAAGCCATGGTCGCCACAGACCAAGTGCCGTGCAACATCAAGTTCATGATTGAGGGCGAAGAAGAGGTGGGCTCGGTTCACCTCGAAGACTTCCTCGAAGCCCACAAGGCCCGTTTGGCGGCCGATGTGGTGCTCGTCAGTGACACGGGGGTGATCGCCAACGATGTCCCATCCATCACGACGGGATTGCGCGGATTGAGCTACGTGGAGGTGGAAGTTACCGGCCCCAACCGCGACTTGCACAGTGGACTCTACGGCGGGGCGGCACCCAACCCCATCAACATCCTCTGTGAGATGATTGCCTCGCTCAAAGACGAGCACCAGCAAATCACCGTGGAGGGCTTCTACGATGACGTGGAGGTGTTGAGCGAAGACGAGCGAAAGGCCATGGCCGAGGCGCCGTTCAGCGAAGACGTCTACAAGAAGAGCATCGACATTGGCGCCGTGGAAGGCGAGGCGGGGTACAGTGCCCCGGAGCGGATGAGCATCCGCCCGACGTTGGATGTCAACGGCATTTGGGGTGGATACACCGGGGAAGGGGCCAAGACGGTCATCGCTTCCAAGGCTTACGCCAAAATCTCCATGCGTTTGGTGCCTCACCAGGATCCGGATGACATCACGGCCAAGTTCGAGGCCCACTTCAAGCGGATTGCACCCGAGAGCGTCAAGCTCAAGGTGACGGCGATGCATGGCGGCCAGCCTGCCGTGACGCCAACCGACAGCGCGGCGTACCAAGCGGCCTCTGCGGCCATGGAAAAGACCTACGGCAAGGTTCCTGTGCCTGTGCGCAGTGGCGGAAGCATTCCGATTGTGGCGAGCTTCGAACAGATTTTGGGATTGAAGACGGTGCTGATGGGCTTCGGCTTGGACTCGGACGCCATCCACAGCCCCAACGAGCACTACGGTCTCTTCAACTACTACAAAGGCATCGAGACCATTCCACACTTCCACGCTGAATTTGCGAAGCGTCATGCATAAAACGCTTGCGATTAGGGGCGCCTTCGCCCTGATGGTATTCGGGTTGTCGGGCTGCTTCTACCAAGACCTGGAGGTGCTTGCTGTGGACGATTTCTCCCAAGTGCGTTTGTCGCTCGACGGCATGCAGGCGCAGATGGACGTCGACGTGTTCAACCCCAATTCCTATGCCGTGACCGTGACGGAAGCGGACGTCAAGCTCTACGTGAACCAAGAGGTCGTGGGTGACGTGACCTTGTTGGAGGCCCAGGCCATTCGTCCTGAGGCGCGCGCCACGGTCGGGCTGCAAGTTCAAACCCGCGATGGCGCACTCGGCCAAGTGCTGAAAAACGACCTGATGAATTTGTTGCGTGGCGCAGAGGTGCCCTTCACGGCCAAAGGGTCGGTGCGGGGCGAGGCCTTTGGGCTCTCGTTTGCGGTGCCGCTTCGGCACGAACAACCCCTTAACATCCGACCATGACTTTTTCCTTTTCGCAGTTTCGTGCGGCCGCCTTGGCCG
>PKDW01000050.1 GCA_002863145.1 Flavobacteriales bacterium | reverse complement strand
TGGCAACATCCAAGTAGACGCGGTAAGTGCGCAAACCGTCGAGAGCACCACCTTCGTGGCTGGCGACGAGCTCAAGGCTCAAGCCATAACCTTCAACAGTTGACGTGAAATCAAACTCCTCTGTACAAACTGTACAGTTGTCAGATGCAGTTGCTTCATCAAATGCGAGTTCTTCGTCACACTCGGCTGTGTAATCCTCTGGAATAACCAGCTCAGGTGCTGTCGTATCCACAACAGAAATCGTCTGGGTTGCCGAAGTGCTGTTGCCCGCATCATCTGTCGCAGTGAAGGTGCGAGCGAGGGTGAACGTCCCCGCGCAGTCACCCAGCATCGTTTCTTCAGACAATTCCACACTCACTGTGCCACAGTTGTCCGTGGCCGATGCACTGTCGTAAGTCAACTCGTCTGTGCATTCTGCAGTGTAGTCCGCCGGGATGCTCAACTCAGGAGCTGTCGTGTCTTGGACCGTGATGGTTTGGGTCGCGCTGCTGCTGTTGCCTGCATCGTCCGTCGCGGTGAACGTACGCAAGACGGTGTAGTTGCCCGCAGCGTCGCCCGCAATCGTCTCACTTTCCACGGTAATCACCGCCCCGTTGCAGTTGTCTGAAGCCGTGGCATCTTCAAGCACGAGCTCATCAGAGCACTCAGAAGTGTAGTCTTCAGGTACGCTTGTAAATTCAGGCGCCGTCGTATCCTCCACCGTGATGATTTGAGTCACGGAGGCACTGTTGCCCGCATCGTCGGTCGCCGTGAATGTGCGAACCACAGTGTAGTTGCCGGTGGCGTTGCCTTGAATGACTTCTGACGTCACTTCCACCACCGCACCATTGCAGTTGTCAACAGCAGTCGCTTCGTCGAGGAGCATGTCGTCGGAACATTCGACCGTGTAATCGCCGGGGACAAATGTGAACGCTGGTGCAGTCGTGTCTTCAACTGTGATGGTCTGAATTGCAGAAGTGCTGTTTCCACAGTCGTCCGTCGCAGTAAATGTGCGTACGATGGTGTAGTTGCCTGTGGCATTTCCAGCGACATTCTCTTCAGAAACCTCAATGGAAACCGTGCCACAGTTGTCCGTGGCAGTCGCATCGTTGGAAAGCACAATGTCACCGGAACACTCCACCGTGTAGTCCGCAGGAATAGAAATGAGCTCCGGGGCTTCATCGTCTTCCACCTGAATGGTGTATGCATATTCCGCAGATCCTCCCGCGCAGTTTTCAATGCTCACGGTGCGCAGAATGCTGTAATCACCGGTACATGCACCTTCCGTGATTTGGTCTGACACCAAGCTCACTGAGAGGCCTTCGTCGCATCCAAAGGCAGAAGCATCGGCGTTGCTGTAGCTCACGACGAACGCATCCGCGCTGGGCAAGCCAGGCACCGCATCGCATGAAGCCACGGCATCCGCGGGGCCTTGCTCGATGATGGGGCAGGCAAACGCCCCCAAGGGCTGCTGGGTAAAGGTGAGATCGGGACGCACATCGTTGATTTGGTCTCCTTGAGGGAAGATTTGAGCTCGGAATGAGCCTGAAATCTGACCGTCGGTGGTCAGCTGAGCCACCAACACGCGTTGATCGTCACCTGACACGCCGTTGGGACCGCCAGGAGGAACCAAGAACCATCCACTGCCGAGGTTGTCGTCGACTGTGATGCTGTTCCCAGCCTCGAAGGAGTCGATCCATGAACCAGGAATGAGCTGGGCTTCTCCCCCGTCCAAATCGTCACTCGACGTTGCCCCAATGGTGACCCAAGAGTCGTACGCCGCATCTGGCGCCACCACCATCATGGCGGGGCTGATGTTGGTGCCAAGACAACCCCCAAATACGTTTTGGTAGAAGGACGTGGTCGTGTGAAGCGCCAGTGGGAACTCATCGGAGCCCGTCACTGCCGTCAATACGTCGTCGGTGTTGGGCGTGTTGATGTACACGCGATACGTGCTCAAGCCTGCGAGATCTCCCGAAGTATGAGTTTGAACAAGGTCAATGCTGATGCTGTATCCAGCTTCCGTGGAGGTAAACACCTCGTACGCACAGCAGTAGTCGCAAGAGCCGTCGTCAACTGCGGCCACAGGGTCGTAGTTGCAAGCCTGTGCGTCTGTACATCCCGCCTCATCGAAGTCGCAGATGTCGTTGTCGTTCACATCGTAGCAAACGCCGTCGCAGTCAAAGCCAGGCTCTGCATATTCGCATGCGCCGTCGTCGTAGATGGCGTCCTCGTCATAGTTGCATGCCCCCTCATCCGTGCATCCACATGCATTTTGTCCACAGGAACAGAAGTCGCACGAATCGTCCAGCACGTTGGCGTCAGCATCATAATTGCATGCCGCCTCATCCGTACAGCCCGGATTGACCAGCGTCACATTGTACTGCTCTTGGAGGGTCAAGGTGTTGCCACATGCATCGCTAATGAGGAATTCACGCAAGATGACTTCGAGCGATGCGGTTGAAGACAGCACAACATCGTTGACTTCGTATGTGGGGTTCTCATCGCAGTCGTCCGAAACTTCCAAATTGGCCTCGGGCAAGGTCTCTCCTTCAAGACCATTGATGTCGATGGCACACGTGGTTGGAACTTCACAGCCGTTCCAGCCTGACAACACCGTCGGTGCTGTGTCGTCGACGATGTTCAATCTTTGGGTTGCCGAAGAAGCATTGCCACAGGCGTCTGTCGCCGTGAAGGTGCGGTCGATGCTGTAAGACTGAGGACAGCTACCTTCAGTCACGACATCAGTGACTGTGATTGTGACACCACTGCAGTTGTCCGTGGCTCCTGGCAAGGCGACCGGAAGTTCATCGGTGCAGCTCAACACCACATCCGCCAAAGTCTCGAGGAATGGCGCCTCATTGTCAACCACCGTGATGACCTGCTGCGCCGTGGCGGTGTTCAAACATGGATCCATGGCGTTGAAGGTTCGCACCACGGTGTAGTTGCCCGGGCAATCACCAGGAACGATTTCTTCGGTCATTTCGATGGTGACGTCCCCACAATCGTCTGTGCCATAAGCCTCCCCCAGATCAGCAGTGGCGAAGTCTTCACAGAGTACAGTCATGTCCTCGGGGGCAAACACCACCGGGGGCACCGTGTCCACGACAACGATGATCTGTTCCCTAGAGCGCGTGTAGCCAGAGCAATCCGTCGCGGTCCAAGAACGGAACAACGTGTAGTCGTGCTCACACACCCCGTCAATGCGGGTCTCCCCAACGAACGTGATCGTGGGAGTTGGCGCTTCGTCGTAGCAAAGGTTGCCGTTGTATGTGGCTTCAAAAGAAGGCGCAAACGGGGAAACGATGGCTTCAACCACAGCATCCTCTACAGCGGGAACTTGCCACCCTTGCACAGTCACATTGGCGGGAAACGAAGTGAAGAGGGGCTTCAAAGAATTTCCATCGCAATCGAAGTTGGGGGACGCATAGTTGCATTGCCCGGGGTCCGTTGCCGCCGGGTCGAAGTTGCACGCCGCCATGTCCTGGCAACCCAAAATTTCAAACGGATCACAAACGCCGTCGCCATCCTCGTCCAGCAAGCAATTTCCATCGCAGTCGTAACCAAACTCAGGGAAAATGCATGACTCATCGGCGTAAAGCGCTGTCTCATCGTAGTTGCACGCCGTCGCCTGAAGACACCCCGCACAAGACGTAAATTCACACGAGCCATCGTCATTGGTGGCAGCCGCATCAAAATTGCATGCTTCGGGGTCGGTGCATCCACCAATGGGCTCTTGACATGACCCGTCGTCGTCGGTGGCGATGGGGTTGTAGTTCAAGGCTGTTGTGGACGTACATCCGGGAATCTCGTCGCCATCACACACGTTGTCTCCGTCGGCGTCCTCCAAGCAATTCCCGTCACAGTCTCTTCCTTCCTCTGGGAAGACACATGTTCCATCGTTGACTTGTGCTTCTTCATCGTAGTTGCATGCTTCCAAAACCGTGCAGCCCGTGGCCAAACAAGATACGAAGTCACAAGATCCATCATCCTGGTTGGCATTGGCGTCAAAGTTGCAAGCTTGAGGGCTTGTGCATCCCTCGATGGGGTTGCAACTGCCATCATCCACGGTGGCTGTGCTGTCATAGTTGTCCGCAAATTCGTTGGTGCAACCCGCACAGCTGGTGTATTCGCAAGAGCCATCATTGACCTCCGCATCGGGATCATAGTTGCAGGCATTGGCCAACGTACAACCTGGAACGAGGCAACTCAAGTAGTCACATGAACCGTCGTTGACCGTGGCCGCAGGATTGTAGTTGCATGCTGCAGCATCGGTGCAACCCAAAACAAGGCAGCTGATGAAGTCACAAGTGCCGTCGTTGACGGTCGCAGCAGGGTCATAATTGCAGGCAATCTCAAAGGTACATCCTGGCACATCTGTCTGAGCGCCAATGGTTTGAGTCAAAACCACGAGGAGAGCGGAGAGGAAAATTCGCATGTCGAGTCTTTTGATGGAACATTGAAAGATAAGGATGAAAACCGAGAATCCATCGACGAACCTCAATTTTTAGCACTTAAATGCGCGATAACGCCCTACGAGCGGCAATGAAGATGTTTCAAAACGACCAAACCAAACAAATTTCCTTGGCTGCATATGCCCAACAAAAATGGCGACCAATGGCCGCCATTCCCTCATGCCAAAAAGCATGCATTAGTTTCACAATCAATAGTCGTCGTCGTAATCTGACCACCCTTTCGCCCCGCCACCACCGCGGGGCTTTTTCATTTTCGTTTGACGTGGACCGTCCGAGTATTTGTCGGGCTTTTGGCGCTGTACTTTCTTCTTCTTAGCAGGCTTTTTGTCCGGTCCGAAAGAACCTCCCCCACCGCCGGCAAAAGGCCGAGGTCCTGTACTCGGCCGAGCGCCTCCGCCCTGCCCGGTTCTTGGAGAATCGGGACGGCCACCTGAACCCGAAGGCCGAGGCCGTGCCCCACGCTCCTCGGCTTCTTTGACAACCATTCGGAACCCCATGAATTCCTGGCCATTCATTTCCGCTATTGCTCGCTCCCCTGCTGCTTTGTCCTCCATTTCGACAAAGCCAAAGCACTTGCTTTGCCCAGTGTCTCGGTCGGTCACCACCTTGACACTGCGAACAGGGCCCATGGCGCCGAACCATTCCAACAAATCCGATTCAACCGCATCCCGGTTGAGCTTAGCTACGAAGAGTTTCATGTTTGTCTTTAGAACGAGAGAACGGCTGCAAACTACGCGAAAAGAAGAATTTCACGGCCGTTCCCAAACGCAATTGTTCATCAGCAGTCGTTGCCAAACGCAGCAAGGAGTTGGAGAATGTCGTTGACGTTGGTGGCGCCATCGCCATTCAAGTCCGCACTGCAGTCTGAGGTGCAACCGAAGTCTGCCAAGAGCTCCAAGACGTCAGCAACTGTGATTTGACCGTCGTTGTTCAAATCTTCAGGGCAGGTTGGCGCAAACACGCAACTGCCATCGTCGACCAGCGCATTGGGATCGTAGTTGTCTGCTTCAGGATCGGTGCAGCCGCTGCACGTGCTGTTGTCGCCACCACAAACACCACACGCGTCAAGCTCCAAACAAGAGCCGTCGTCAATGGTGGCACCGGCATCGTAGTTGCAGGCGTTCACATCGGTACAACCCGCACAGCTCGTGAACTCACAGGAACCATCATCCTCTGTGGATTCAGGGTTGTAGTTGCACGCCGTGGCATCGGTGCAACCCGAGCAGCTGGCGAAGTCGCAAGAGCCGTCGTCTGTGGTCGCTTGAGGGTTGTAGTTGCATGCGCTGGCGTCGGTGCATCCTGAGATGTCCGTTTCATCCGAAGTGCAAAGTCCATTCAAGGTCAACGTCGCGTCGTAGTCCACACCTGAACTCGTGGTCCAACCGTTCACCAATGTGAACGACCAAGGCCCCGTGCCTGTTAAACCTGCCCCTGCCAAATCCACAGTTGCTGTATATGTTCCTGGGGTCGTCGTCTGCCAAGCTGCCGGCCACACCACTTGATAGTTTCCTAAATCCGTGCACGCACTTGTCAAGTTGTATCCCCCGATTGCATAACAGTTGCCGTCTGGCAACCCAATTTCAACCATCATGTCGGCGGGCCATGATTGACCACCCGCAGAATTGGAGAAGTTCAACGTCACATCGAGCGAAATGAGCGTTCCAGACGCTCCCGTTAGCGCTGGCGTTCCGGCTGCAGACGCGACCAATCCAGTCTCGACGATGTTCAACGGGTAATCGCACGTGGGGCACCCTTCCACTGGGTCGGGCAACTCACAAAAACCATCATCCAATGTGGCGGAAGGATCGTAGTTGCAAGCCTCGGGATTCGTGCATCCGTAGCAGCTGAAGTCACAAGTTCCGTCGTCAAAAACAGCTGAAACATCATAGTTGCAGGCGGCGGAATCGATGCAACCGCCGCACGTGCTGTTGTCTCCACCACACACACCACAGTCGTCATTGACCGCACACGAACCATCATCTTGGGTGGCTGTGGGGTCGTAATTGCAAGCCGTAGGATCCGTGCATCCAGTGCAATCAAAATCGCAAGATCCGTCGTCAAGCGTCGCATCTGCATCGTAATTGCACGCGGTGGCATCGGTGCAGCCCAAGCCGCAATCCGCCACTCCAATCTGCAAGATGTCGGAACCCTGCGTAGATCCGTCGCCGCTCTGTGCTGTATCGAGATCTCCCGACGCAAGAACATTGCCCGCATCATCAGTCAACGTGTATGTCCCACCGTTCCAACCGTCTCCATAGCTGTCTGTCATGTTGAAAGTGAAACACCCATTGGGGATGCATTCCGTCACAGAGCCTGCCCCGCCTGAGGCAAGCACCGTGCCATTCAAATCCAAACTCCATCCGATTTCACTGTCCCAGCTGCCGCCGCCGACACTGATGGTCACGCCACTTCCAGTGGTGTTCATGAAGAAATCGCTCGTCGCGGTGTCGTTCGTCGCATTTTCATCCATGCCGCCATTGGGGTTGGACACAGTGAAGGAGAACGTGTGGTTGCCTTCGGCAGGTGCAATTTCGGACAAAGTGACATCTTCACTCTCCGCGTAAGCCAAAGCACCTGTCCAAGTCAACGTTCCAATTTCTGTTCCATCCAAGCTGTAGGAAACGTCAAGTGAAGTCAACGTTTGTTCTCCATTGTTGCGCACGCGAAGGACTGGAGTGACGCTCGTGGCGCACACGCCCGCAGCAGGTGCAATCACAGACTGGGCCTGGGCATCCAATGCAAAATCAGGCACCGCGGGTGTACAACCGGGAGAGCTCACCAAGCTCGCACGGGCACCGCCTGGTGCAAACAACGCATTCATGCGATCCGATTGTCCTTGGGTAAACAGATTCATGCAAGCGTCGTCGGAGTAGTCCATGTAGTTCTGGACCATGTCTGTCGTGCCACAGGCGACGCTTCCCAAAGCGCATCCGTAGTTGGGTCCGTCAGAATCAGGGGTGTCGTCGACAAAATCAGAGGCCCCGCATCCACCGTCGCCCCAGATGTGACGGAGGTTGAGGTAGTGCCCCACCTCGTGGGTGGCGGTGCGTCCAAGGTCAAACGGTGCAGAAGCTGTTCCCGTATTACCCGTGGCCGTGTAATTGCACACAATCCCATCGGTGCTGGCAGGGCCACCTGGGAATTGGGCGTATCCAAGCAAACTGGAACCCAAATCACATACCCAGAAGTTCATGTAATCCGACGCAGGCCATGCATCCGAACCTCCCTGGGAGGTGAATTTCATCGCATCGTTCGTCCCGAAGGAGGTCAGGTTTGTAGGCACCCGCAAAATGCCGTCTGTTGGATTGCCGTTGGGATCCTGCGAGGCCAAACAAAACTCAATCTGCGTGTCCGCCGCTTGCGACCATTCATTGTCTTGGTCTGCATTCAATCGACGAAAATCTTCGTTCAAAATGTCCATTTGGGACATCACTTGAGCCTCGCTGATGTTCTCAGCCGCCGTGTTGTACAGGATGTGAAACACAACGGGAATGGTCACCACCAACTGAGAATGCTGGGCGGGGTTGGCCTTCACTTGGCGCACGTGCATTTCGGTTTGCTTCTCGATCAGCGCCATGCGCTGGGACATTTTGGGTTTTTCATGCATCAGCCGTTCGAGGTTGCCCATGGTGTGGCAAACTCGCTCACGGACGTTTTTATCCACTTGCTCGCCAGCGTCTTGTGCCTGAAGAGGAGACAGCACCAAAACCGTCATTGCAACAGCCAAGATGTTAAGGAGGAACGATTTCATCGAATCAGGTATGGGTTGCACCAAAAGATACAATTTCGTCGACACAAATAAGCAACTCAACCGCTTATTTCTGCCATTCAAGGAACTCGAGCGCACCTGGCAGGTTGCATCATTTTTGCCATGAACTTTGACCCCATGCAGAAAGACTGGGCCATTCTCCACCAAGACACAGACCACGCGGTCGTCTTGAAGCCTGCAGGCATGGCCGTCCATGGCAGAGGCCAAAACACGCTCACCGCCCAGCTAAAACGCGACGTTCACTGTTCAGATGCCGACCCCTGGCGGCACATTCACCGCTTGGACTACGGCACACGGGGTCCCGTGATGTTCGCGAAAACGCAAGCTGCTCAAAAGGCGCTGCTGGCACATTGGTCCCGTTTCACCAAAATCTATCATGCGTGGCATGCGGGAGAATGGAAAACTACATCCGGGGTGGTGGCATTTCCATTGGACGGGAAACCATGCCAAACCACCTTCAAATGTCTCGGCTCGCGGCCATGGGGTGTGCATGGCAAGGCTTCTTTGGTGGAATGGACCCTGCTGACGGGACGCACTCACCAAATTCGCAGGCATGCTGCAGCGCTGGGGCACGCCATCGTTGGAGATCCCGTGTATGGCACGCCGCCCATCTACACAGGACATGGACTCCATTTGACCTGCACACACTTGGCTTGGACCCACCCCACCACAGGGAATCCATTGACCGTTCGCGTCACGCCCGCCAAAAAAATGAAGCGCGCCCTCCCCGGCACCTTTGTGCCACAAGCCCCCTCCCCATACCTCAGCTTGTTCGACGCTTCCTGAACGGCTGTCGACCGTACCTTCGGCCCCCAATCACCCCCATGCGCCCCATCCGAGCCTTCATTCGAATCGTGCTGTTTCTGCTGTTGTCGTTGGTCACCATCGCACGGCTTCTTTTGGCCTTCTCGGTCATGCGTCTGGTTGGAACTGAGATTGAAACCAAACGCGCGTGCATCCACCGACGCTTTGTCGCCTTCGTCAGGCAGGTTCAGGGCATCATGGGCGTTCGCATTCAATGGGACGGGCAGTTCCCCCAAGAGCCGGCAGTCCTGATGGGCAACCACCGTTCCTACGTCGATGCAATCCTGTTCCCAGTAGGATTCCCAGTGGTGTATGTCGGCCGTGTCGAGTCCAAATCTTGGCCCGTCATCGGCTGGGGTGCGTCGTTGCTCGGCACCATTTGGGTCGACCGAAAAAGCAAAGACAGCCGACGCGCGACGCGTGCCGCCGTTAAAAACCGCCTGCAACAAGGCATGGGCATTGTCATCTTCCCCGAGGGCACGACATTCAAAGGACCCGAGTTGCTGGAATATCGCCCTGGTATGTTCTACACCTGTGCTGAAGAAGGGTTCCCAATCGTTCCCGTGGCCTTGGAATACCGTGACCCCAACATTGCATGGGTGGACACGGCTTGGTTCATTCCTCACGCGTTTCATCATTTTGGCGCCAAGCACATCGACGTGGCCGTTCGCATCGGCGAAGCCGTGAAGATGACGGATGCGGAAGCCCTCCGTGCACATGTCCGCAAATGGACGGAAACCCAAGTGCTTGAGCTTCGGGCGCAATTTGACGCCTAACTCCGTTTTGGAAAGCAAACAAAAAGGGCTGACCTCCACGAGGCCAGCCCTTTGCGTTTGTTCGAATCCCTTATTGCACCATCAGAGGCAACGTCACGCGGCCCTGGGCCGTTGTGGCGACCACGGTGTAACGCCCGGGCGCGATGCCCTCAAGGTCGAGCCATGCGGAAGTTGTCGCCTGAAGAACGTTTGCACCAAGCACATCGTACAGAACCACGTTGGCTTGTTGAATGTCTGAAACACCCCAGTCGAAGAACACACGTCCACGCGCGGGATTGGGCACGAGCTCCAGGTGCACGTTGTCAAGTCTAACCACGTTGTCCACCGCCAGAATTTGGACGGTGCGAACCACTTCCCCTTCACAGCCTGTGGAGTCAGCTTCCAACACGGTCAACGAAGCACCGCCAGGTTCCGAACCCCAAGTCACATTGATTTGCGACGTTCCTTGCCCCTCGGTGATCTCTCCGCCCACGACCGTCCAGATGAAGGAGTCTCCGATTGCCCCGTTGTACGTGTACGTGGACTCCCCTCCTGCAAAAGGGAACAGCGGACCAGAGATGCTGCCCTCTCCCAAGGTGTAGCAAGATTCGTCATCCACGTTCGCCAATTCGTTGTAGTTGCACGCATCTTCATCCGTGCACCCAAACACGGCGGGAACACCTGTACACATGCAGTCGTCGCCAATCTCATCAAAAACTGTGTTCTCGTCACCATCGTCACAAGGATCTCCTGGCACTTCACACAATCCATTGTCTGTGTTGGCCAATGCGTCAAAGTTGCACGCATCGGGATTGGTGCAACCAAACACGGCGGGCAGACAGAACTCATGTTGAATTTCATCGCCGTAGTCGGCCTCGCCCATTGCAAAGAGCACTGTGCCTGACGAATCGGTCGCGGTGTAATTGCCATCCACACCACATTGATTCCAGGCCGCACCATTCAATCCGTCGCCATACTCGTCCGTCAACACAAACGTGTAGCAGCCTTGGGTCAAGCATTGCTCGAAGGAAACCTCCGTTTCTGCCTCGGAATATCCTCCTGCATCAACCGAGGCGACCGCAGTGTCTCCCAACACCAACTCCCACCCCACTTCTTCGGGCCAACAATCTGTCAGGATGGTCAGTGAAAAGTCCACACAAGGAAATTCGCAGGACCCGTCGTCGATGGTCGCCAAGGGATCGAAGTTCAATGCCTCGTTGCCAAAGGCATCTACCGCAATGGTGCACCCTGGAACGAGGGTGTCACAGGCGGGTGTGGAAACCATAATGGTGTCCGATACCAAGGAGTCCACAGTCACGTAGAACGCGTAGCTCGCGCTTGGGTACATCCCCGAGAAAGTGTAAGTCTCTCCTGATGCAATCATCAAGGAATCACACATCGTGCCCAGGCTGTCGAGGTCGTTGGATTGGCAAACCGTCGTCGTCGAACACAGAAAAGACCCCAGCTCAACACCCAATTGGATTTCGGTGACAGCTTCGCCCAGCGACGCGTCATAAACGCAACTCGAGGATGCATAAATGCTGTCGGTGCTGCACTCAATGGGGCCACAATTGGCCAACGCCAATTCAAGCGCGTTGTATACGTTGAGGCGCCCCCCTGTCACGGTCTCCCCAATCAAATTGTTGACTTCGTCGGTGCCATCCAAGATGTAACCAAGCACCAAGTCTGCAGCCGCTTGGGGGTTGCTCAAGGCCAACCCCATCAAGTCTGGACAAGGCGCGCTGTAAACCAAGGCAATCGCACCCGCCACACATGGGCTAGCGAAAGATGTGCCGCTCGTGTTGCCGTAGCCTGAAGTGCCACTGGGCAAGAAAACGGCATCACCAGGAGCACCCAAGTCGATTGTTGTCGCCCCGTAGGCAGAGAAGGTGCGAACGTCGTTGTCGTCGGTTGCCGTCACCGAGACCATGTAGGGTGAACTGCATCCCGTGGGCATGTCCCCTTGGGTGTCGATGTTGTATTGGGCGTTGGCCGTGGCGCCACAGTTGAGAATGCCCTGTTCGCCCAGGTCGTCGTAATATGCGCACCACACGGGGTAGTTGGCAGGATTGGCAAGGTCGATGCCCCAAGATGCGTTGGTGGCCACCACAAACGCGCCGCGCGCGCCGTCACTTTCGTTGAAGATGGCACGCATTTCATAGGGGTAGTTGTAGGCTGCAATGACATTGGATTCGGTGAGTCCACCGCCCATGTCCACCTGCATGATGTCCACGTCCCAGTTCACGCCCACGCCACCCACGCCGTTGTCTCCCACTGCCCCAATCATGCCGCTGACAGAGGTGCCATGCCCTCCAGCCGCAATGGCATCGTTGTTGCCACCAGAGTTCCAGCCGTTGTAATCGTCCACAAATCCATTCTCGTCGTCGTCCACACCGTTGCCGGGAATCTCCGCCTCGTTCACCCAGTGGTTGTCGATGAGATCCACGTGGTTGTAATTGGAGCCTCCCCCTTCGAGAACAGCAACCACAATGCGGGAGCCGTCCGCAGCAGCCCCGCGGCCAGGCCGACACTGGGTAGTAACGGCACCGGCGCCAGAGCGGCACCGCACTCGCGGGCGAAGGCGGCGGTACCGGCGGCGGC
>PKDW01000114.1 GCA_002863145.1 Flavobacteriales bacterium | reverse complement strand
GGTATTCCGCTTGACCTGAGAATCCCGCGGGAAGCAACGTGAGCTGGTCTTGCATGGGGTTGGGGAACACCGCGACATCGCCGCCCAACTCCGGCTGCTCGTCCACCCCGCTGTACAAGTTGGTGGCCCAGTAGAAGGCTTGGGAGATGGACTTGCCAAAGTCTGATTCAAAAACCTTGAAGTTTCCCCCGGCCACTTTTTTGAGGCGCACATACCCAGAACCATCGTTGTTGGCCCAAAAATCGATGCCATCGTCCCCGCTGTCGTTGACGGTGAATCGGTAACATCCTTGGTTGAGCACGATGGTGTCCCGATAGGTGGTGTTCGCTTCGCTGTAGCTGCGGGCCCAGTAAAGACCTCCATTGGCATGACGGATTTCCACGGTCGTCTCTCCCGGTACGTTGTTGGTTTTGGTCCACACAATCATGCGGTTGTCGTCCAAGCTGTTGTACTGCCATGTTGGAGGGCGACGGAAGGTCGCCGACATCCAGCCGTTGGAAGAATCTTCATCCAAATCGCCTGCCACATCCCCACGCACCTCAAAGCGCAGCACTTCCTCGTCGTCCCCAACGAAATAGGCCGTGGCGTCGTAGGGCAATTCCACGTCGCGCGTTTCGAGGAACGCCAAAGGCGATTCGAACGTGAGGGTCTCCGTCACCAAGGCTTCGCCTGTGATGCCGTACGTGAAGGTGACCGAGGACAGCGGCTCGGAACCCGTGTTGCGAATCCGAACCACCGGGTTTTCACACACCGGGTTCACGCGCGACAACAATTTGTCGTCGTTGGGTGCAAGGATGTCCATGACCTCCACGTCATGGGCCATGTTGGCAGGGCCGTAGCCGATGATTTGTCCTTCCATGCGGTAGTTCCCGTGCGGATCGTACGTCACGTCGTATTCGACGGTGAAGCTGTCCTGTCCCGCCACGAGTGGGGTCAATTCCAAATCTTCGGTGCGCACGGGTGCCCCTGGACACCAACCTGCGCGGTCATAGATCCAAGTTCCCCCCTGTGGGTAAAGCGGGTTGTCTGCACACTCCTGCATGATTTCCCAACTCCACTGCTGCGTGTCGTTGACCTTCACACTGTGGGTGTTGTAACAGAACTCCGCGCAGTTGTTTCCTTGGCCAAAGCCGTGGCCACTCGCACGCGTCTTCAAACGCCACATTTCTTCGCCCTCTGCAGGCGAGTAGGTTTGGGGCAAAATGGTGGCATCCCAGTTGTTCAGATAGTGGACGCCCTTCCAAAAAGCGGTCACATTTTCCACATCGCGCGGCGGCGTTCCCTCGATGAAGGCAAACTTCAGATCGAGCAGCTCCTGCCAGTTGCCGCACTGCAATTCCACGCTGTCCTTCAAGAGCGGCGCGTAGTCCGTGACGTCAAACACCCACGCCCACCCGTCGGGACCGAGCGTCAAGTTGATGCCGTAAGGCGTGATGTAACGCGAGAGTTCGTAACGGTCGATGATTTCAAAGGGCTCGGACCAGTAGTTGAACGCTTCGTTGTTGTAACCCACAACCTCTCCGGACACAGGGTACGTAGACAAGGTGTCGCCCCACTCCATGCTGGTGCTCGTGACCAAATCGGCAGGCCAACCGTAGTGCAAGTCGGTCCAAACCACCCCATTGCCTTCCACTTCCCACGTCGTCACAGACATGGGGGGAACGGGAATCACGTCCGCCCACATGGCTTCACCAACGGCCATGAGTGGCTCGGCACCCCCTTCCAAAATCAAGGCGGGGCGATGCACGGCAGGCATCGCATCTAAGAAGGCCTCACGCGGCGAGAACATCCGGCGTCCGGCATCTCCATGCAACCAACCGGCCAGTGGACCTTGGTTGGTGGCTTCACCATCTTGGCCGTCCATGTTGATGACCCCGCGCAAGTCGTCGGCATGGGGGTGATCCAACAACGCATCCATGGAAGACACATTCATGTAGGCCGCCAATGTGGGGGCCGTCAACGCCGCATCCCAAATCCGAAACGAAGCCACATCCCCGTAGTAATCGACGTCTCCGTTCCATGAGCCCCCCAAATTCATCCGCGCAATCTCTCCGATGACGTTGTCCTTGCCCGTGCCGGTTAACCAAAGCTGGCCGTTCACGAACATCCGCATGACGCCTGTCTCGGCATTTTTGGTGAAGGCCCAGTGCACCCAGCGCCCCTCCAAAATGCCTTCACCGGCGTCCTGTTCAATGCGGTCGTACCCCCCGTCGTACCCACAGTCCCAGTAGGCCCGGCTGTTGCTCCAGGGCAGGTGAACGTTGACTTCGCGCTGGTTGGCAGCGTTCATCCCTTCAAACAACGTGGTGTTTGTTGGAAGCACCGCAGCATCCCCGCGAACCCAGCATTCCAAGGTGATGGTCGTGTCAATGCCGAGCAACGCCACGGGGTCGATTTCCATGCGGTCGTTGCCGTCCATACGTACGAATTGCGGTGCGCCGGTCGAGGAGGGATTGCACATTTGGGACAAAGTGTCAGGAACGAGGAACGTCTGTACATTCAGGCCAGTGCCCTCTGCCACGTTCACGCCATCCAAAGCGAGGTCCACCATCAAATTCATGTCTGCTTCACGCGGAAGGGGTTGCCCAAAGTCCACGTCCCAAGACCATGCCATGTCGCCCACGACAATGGGGCCATCGGCAAGGGTGGTCCATCCTGTGGTGACAATGCCTTCGAGGGCGGTGGTTGCCGTCCAGCGGACCCGCAACGTGGCGCGGTCGACCGAGGAGGCACCCAAGTTGCCTGCACGGGGAAGCGACATCCGCCATGCCGTGTCGCCCACAGCCCAGCCCAGGGAATCGAGTTCTGCCGCAGACCAGAGCCATTGGTGGCGGGTTTGGTCTTCCAGGGCGGTGTTGGCCAAATCGTTCATCGGCACCCCCGCCAATTGTGACCACGTCGTGGAACCCTCCACAAACTCGTGCGACGTGGTGGACAGCATGCGCCACACCGTGTCCACCGGCGCGCCGCCCTCAGGCTGCAAAATCAAAGAGGCTTCCTCAAAGCTCGCATCGTTCAAGAGGTATTGAGGGTGCGACAACGCCGTGCTGTCGAAGAGCCCCGTGTGTTCGAACAGGTAGTTGTACGTGAGGTAATCCCACTCGCCACACGCGAAACCCAAGTTGCCTGCGGTGCCGTCTTCAAAGCACTTCAAGCGGTGGTACATCAGGATTTTGCGGTACGTGGTGTCTTCTTGGCTTGGGAATTCAAACCAGCGACGGCCAGGACTGTCGTAGGCGGTGGCGGGGTTGTTTTGGGCTTCCCACGTGTAGGTCTGCACCCACGTGGTGTCGCCTGGATCTGCTTTGGCAGACAAGGTCAAACCCAAAAACAAGGCCACAAAAGAGAATCGTGCACACTGCATGATGGAGGGGATTTGGACCCCCAAAATAGCGTGCCTCAACCGAATCGAGGGGTCATCAAGACAACCCCTTGACAATCAAGAGACGTGAGTTCAAGCCTCGCGGCGACCGGGATACACCTTCAAGGCCGCAGCCAAACAAGCCACCGCGCGCTCGATGAGCGCCACCTCCAACACGTACGCGATACGCACTTGTTTGGTACCCGCTCCCGCGGTGGCGTAGAAACCTGTGGCGGGCGCCATCATGACGGTGTCTCCTTCCAAGTCGAAGTGCTCGAGCATCCACTGACAAAACGCGTCGGCATTGTCGATGGGCAATTCGCACACCGCGTAAAACGCCCCGCCCGGGGTGGGCACCTTGACACCAGGGATGGCGCGCAAGCCCTCCACGAGCACGTTGCGTCGCGCCACATAGGTGTCTCGGACTTCCTCGAAATAGGCGACCGAAGTGTCCAAGGCCGCTTCGGAAGCGACCTGTGCAAGCGTCGGAGGAGACAGTCGGGCCATGGCAAACTTCATCGCCGCCTTGCGCAAGGCGCGGTTCTTGGTGACCATGGCGCCAATGCGCGCACCACACATGCTGTATCGCTTTGACACGCTGTCGACGAGCACGACGTTGTCCTCGAGAGCGGGCAGCTGCATCACCGATTTTGGCTTCGCGCCGTCGTAGCGAAATTCTCGGTACACCTCATCCGCAAACAAGTACAAATCGTGGTCCTTCACCAACTGGGCCAAGGCATCGAGGGCCTCTGGCGCATAGACCGTGCCGGTGGGGTTGCCGGGATTGCAAAGCAAGATGGCCTTGGTCTTGTCGTTGATTTTGGCCGCAAAGTCTTCGATCGGCGGCAAGGCGAATCCCTGGTCGATGTGCGCAGTCACGGGCACCACCTCCACGCCTGCCATTTGGGCGAAGCCGTTGTAGTTGGCGTAAAACGGCTCGGGAATGATGACCTGGTCCCCGGGATCGAGGCAGGACATGAAGGCAAACACCAACGCCTCCGAACCGCCCGTCGTCACCAAAATGTCGTCCGCTGTCACATCGACCTGCACGCTTTGGTAATACTTGGCCAACCCCTCACGGTACGAGGCAAACCCCTCACTGGGGCTGTATTCAATGACGGTTCGGGTGTCCTGCCGAACCGCATCCAACGCCACTTGAGGCGAGGCGATGTCAGGTTGACCGATGTTGAGGTGAATGACGCGCTTACCAGCCTCTTTGGCGGCAGTGGCGAACGGGGCGAGCTTGCGAATGGGGCTGTCGGGCATGGCCTGCCCTTTGCGGCTGATGCTTGGCATGGATCAGAGGTTCAAATGCGGAGGCGAAGATAGGTCGAGCGCCATGGTGCGGTGCGGACCGATGTCCGGGATGTCGTAGGTGTCGTTCAAAAAGACAAACCCCATCCGCGCGTAGAACCCAAACGCCACTTCCCGTGCGTCGCACCACAGCACGGCCCGGCCTTGGGCACGGACCTCTTCCTCGGCTTGACGAATGATGGCGGCACCGGCGCCCCAGCCGCGCACTTCTGGGAGCGTGCCCATGACCCGCAACCGAAGATCACGGCCCTCGGCCCACGGCACCGCCACTCGGTCGCAGTGCTGGTCAAACAGCGAGCAGGCCCCGATCAAGCGCCCTTCAAACCCCGGTACGACGATGCCCCAAGGCAACTCGCCCTCCACAAACGCCCCAAGATGCAACGCACCCTGCGCCTCATCGATGTCAATGACGCACTCCTCGGGAGAGGGCTTGTGGGGCCACAGCACACGATGCCGCAATTCCCGGGTGCCGACCGCCGGAATCCGACGCACCACCACCTCATGCTTGTCAACAGAAATTTGACTCATGACCTGAAGGCCTTTTCCCAATCCCGGCGGTCGCGCTTGGTCGGGCGCCCCACCCCTTTGGGTCGGTCCTGTTGGGCCAGCCGAATCATGTCCAACTTCTCCTTCTCTTCCGGCGCCGTCACGTCGCGCATGTGGTCCGGGACCAATGCAGCCCCGACACGGCTTCGCGGGAACGAGACCACCTCGTGACTGAACGTGACCGCCCCCTTCCGAACATTCACCACCTCTCCGACCTTGACTTCGCGGGCAGGCTTCACGGCTTTGCCATCCACGAACACCTTGCCTTCCCGACAGTGCTGGCTGGCCATGGAACGCGTCTTGAAGACCCTCACTGCCCAAAGAAATTTGTCGACCCTCATGACGTAGGAACATGTTGCGCCCGAAGCGCGTTCAACACCTCCCCACCTTTCTTTTGGGAGGCAAACTCAAACATCTCGACACCCTCGAACGCCAGCCCATGCCCCTTGCAGATGCGGGCCGTCAAAATGAAGGAATGGGGCGTGTATTTCGTGGCGCCTTTGAATTCGCCGAGCACCACCCCTTCCTTGTCCTCGAGTTTCCACGATTTGAACTTGAGCTTCAACGGGCCCAAACGCCGCCGCAACTCCAACCGCTCGAACCCCACCTCCAGCTCTGTTTCCATCCACAACATGGCGGCCACCAAAACCAAGGCGACGGGCGACCAAAAGATGTGATGCAGCGTGGCGAAGATGCCCGCAAACAGCAAGGCTGAAGCGAGGGGAATGCCCTCGTACTGTCGTCCCATGTCCCACGTTTTCACAGCGCCTAAGGTAGAGACGTCTGAAACTGCGTTACTCCTTCATCAGACCAAAACCCTCGCCTCCGCCAAACTGCACAATCAAGCGGGACAACCCTGAGGGCAAACCCTCCACAGACACGGACTCTTCGCCGACGCCAGAATGCTCCATCACAACTCCACAATCATGCCGAGGCCAGGAAGGACGGCGCCCGTGGCGGTCGAGATGAACCTCGGATCGTAGAACCCTGGATTGCTGGCAGATGGGATGGGACGGCCGGTCGCTGGATCGCGAATCACATCGAGTTGGTCGGGTTGCGGAGGCGCCGCTGCCGTGATGTTTTGCAGATCGGCGAACACGTCGAGCGACCAATTGTCAAAGAACCATTTGCGGTCAATGCGCACGTCCACTTGGTGAAAGGCGCCGTTGCGTTCTGCGTTCAACGCGGCGTAGTCCGGAATGGGGGCATTGAAGGTTTCCCAATTCTCAATCAGCAGACTTTGGTCCAAGGCGTAGGGCGTAAATGGCAAGCCGCCGCTGAACAACACCCGGACCCCGACTTCCCAACCGCTGTCCCATTTCTTGCCGCCCGTGAAGCTGACGATGTGTTGGTTGTCCCAAGAACTCGGAACCCAGGACTGCAAGGCAAGGTCTTCACCTGGGTTTTGGTACTCGCTGCGCACCAGGGTATAGGCGAGCAATCCATAGTACCCCTTGAACAATCGCTGTTGGAGGAGCACTTCCATCCCATAAGCCCGGCCCTCGGAGTCGAAGGTGACAGTCTCGTTTCCGACCACCCCGAAGTCCGCGCCCAAATTGGCCAATGCAATGCCTGTGTTGGCGCTTGCAGGAGAATCGGTGTATCCCTTGTAAAACCCTTCCACCGACACGGCCGCATTGCGCGAAGCAATTTCTTTGCGAATGCCCATCACCAGTTGACGGTTGGTGGTGTAGGTCAGGCCTTCCGACCAGTTCAGCAAGGTGGAGGTGCTGTCGGCACCAAGCCCAGCATATCCGAGGATGGTGTAGGCAGGCAATTGGTGGTAGATGCCGGCATTCGCGTTCCACGTCCATCCCGGGGCAAACGACCAGCTCGCCGACAAACGGGGACTGAATTGATCGAGTGGATTCGCCAAAGGGGACGATTCCGGCAACGTCAACCCTTCGGCGGCGTCGAGCAGGACCGCACCGTCCAACCGAAGCCCTGCAGACAAAGTGAGTCTGTTGTCGAGCAGCGGCCGCGACGCTTGGGCAAACGCACCGTATTTGGCCAATTTGAAATCGGAACCAAAGGACACATGCACATTGCCGACATCGGGGACATAGACCACGCTCGTTGTGCTGTTGTTGTACTTCGCGTATTCCGCATTCATCCCTCCACTGACCTTCCAGCCACTTGGCAAAATGCGGTAGCGCTCCGCCCGGAATTTGTTCTCAATTTCTTCGCTCACGTAATCCAACGTCCGGGGCAAATCGACGTCGTTGTCCACGTGTTTGAAGGCGGAGTTGTTGAGCATGTTTCGGCTCAACACGAAGGTCCACTTGCCGTCCTCCATGTACCGATCCCATTTTATGCCTTGCATGTAATTCCATTGCTCTGAAATGGGCAAGACGTCCAAAATAGCCACCTGATTCAGATACCCTGGTGCGGCCGTGTCCGAGGCCAAATCAAGGTTCAACTCAAAATCATCCAGCGCACCCAGCCCGAGTACAGTGACCGCGTTTCGGTCATCGGGACGCCACACCCACTTGTACTGGTAATCGTTGTAAATGGGCAAGAAAGGCAATCCCAGCACCTCGAACAGCAACTGCAAATAGCTGCGACGCACGCTCGCAATCAGGCTGCTGTTTTCTCCCGTCGGACCTTCCACGGTCACCCCGAGGTCACTCGTCCCCAACACAGCGTTGGCCGTCCACTGGTCCGTGCGCGGATCTTTGAAGTGGAACTCCATGACGCTGCTGAGGGCATTGCCTCGCGCAGCGGGAAAGGCTCCGGCGTAGAAATCCACCCCTTCGACAAGGTCCACGTTGATCATTCCCACAGGTCCACCGCTGGCGCCTTGCGTCGCGAAGTGGTTGATGTTGGGGATTTCGATGCCGTCGAGGTAGAAACGGTTTTCGTTGGGCGCACCGCCCCGAATGACAATGTCGTTCCGGAAACTGGGAATGGCCGCCACGCCCGGCAGCGACCGCAGGGCCCGACTGATGTCGCGCCCCCCTCCTGGGTTGCGCTTGATTTCGTTGGTGCCGATGCTTCGAACGCTCAAAGGCGCTTCCTCCACCGTGGCGCGTGATTCAGCGACCACTTCCGCGGCGTCCACCGCGATGGCGGCTTCATTCAACGCGACATTCACCACCGCGGGACGGGCGGGCGTGGTTTCGATTTCGAAGACGGTTTCGGGGGTGTATCCGAGGAACGAAACCACAACGTTGTGCACGCCCGCGGTCACGCCTTCCAAACGATACGCTCCTTCAAAATCAGTGGCGGTGCCAGAGGTTTGACCCTGAAGCACCACAGACGCAAACGGCAAGGGGACGTTGGTCGTGGCGTCCACCACCTTTCCCAAGATGACACAACGACCGGTTTCGGTCTGCGCGAAGCCCCAAGAGGACACATTCATGAGAGTGCAAAACGTCAAAATTTTGGCATAAAGCGAATGTTTCAAGACACGAGCGTTTGGTGATTCACAAGGGGAACCCAGAAAATCAGCGGAATGTTCGATGCCCTGACTCAGCCCAAATCAAGGTCCAACGCCTTGCGCAACTTGTCCAGCGCCGGGTTCTTCTCGACCATCAAATCGTAGCGATCCTTGTCTGAAAGAAAGGCCTTGCGTTCTTCGAGGGCCTGCTCGCGCATCTCGAGGTGCAATTCCAGCCCCGCATTTTTCAGATTGGTCTTGAGGTGAATGAGGACTTCGGTGCGCAGACCGTCCATCTGCTCACGCTGCAACGGATTGTTGACCGTATACACCACCTGGCGCCCCCTCAGTTCTGGATCGCCAATGGACATGGTCGCCGTCAAGGCCAAACGGTCGTCCTCTCTGAGCTTTTCGACAAAGCCCTTCCATGCTTTCACCAAGGATGCGACAGTGACCTCTTCGCTCCACGTCGGGTCAATCAGCGCGCCTGGCGTCGGGGAAGCCTCCGCTTCGGGTGATTTGACCTTGATGCTGCCGGTGGCGGCCACCACCTGCTGTTCGAGCCCCTCGATGCGGTCGTCCTTTGTCTTCTGCTCAAGGCTCGCCAGGGCCGCTCGTCGCTCGAGTTCGTGGACTCGGGAGCGCAAGCGCGCGACTTGGACGTCGCGCTCGTCCTCGATGGGCACAGCGCCGTCGTCGCCCAGGGCGAGGATCTCCTCGATGGGCATCACCTCGACCTCTTCCAGGGCCTCCTCGTCCGACTCGTCGTGAGAGCTGTTCTCGTCCTCCAGGAGGACCTGTACGGACACCTCGAGGTCCTCATCCTCCTCCTCGAGAGCCTCGGCGAGATCTCGGTCCAGGGCTTCGTACTCGCCGGTGGCGTCGTAGCCATCGGGGACCGCGTCGAGCGTGTTGTTCAGCAGATCGTCAAGATCGTCGAGACCCAGGCCGTCAAGGTCGATGGGCGGCGGGTCCTGAGCCTTCGGTGGTCGCGTACGGCTGGCCGGGGCCTTTGGGGCGGGCTCGTTGTCCGCAAGGGCCTGGGCGAAGAGCGCTTCCAGCTCCTCCTCCGGGAACCCGAGATCGTCGTCGATGTCGACGGAGACGGACGCCGGGCGAGCGGTGGCTCTCGTGGATCTCTTCTTGGTTGCCACTCGACTTTAGTCCCCGCGTGGAGCCGGCGCTCTCTGCGCAATCGGCCAGTCCCCCGACCTATCAGCTGACCACGGTATCTGAACCCACCGCTGTGTCAAGGAGCCCTACGAGTTCGCCAATCGCATAATCGGCAATGATTACAGACTCTTGCGTGAGTTTAATGGTTTGGGCCTCTCGCGCGATCAGCCCGCGAAGTGCGAAATCCTCCAGCATCGCGTCGGCTTCGGGCGTCAGCCGGATCCCGAAGCGGCGGGGGAGAGAGGCCAGGTCGAGCCCCGACCGCTGCCTCAGTCCGAGGTAGAGGGCCTCGAGCAACGCGGCCTCCCTGCCCAGCTCCTCCGCGCCCTCCTCGGGCAGCTGCCCTCCGCGCACCGTGTCTGCATAACGCTCGGGGGCGCGTACGTTCCACCAGCGGCGCCCCAGTCCGTGCTTTCCGCCCCCTGGGAGGAAGCCATGGGCCCCAACTCCGATGCCGAGGTAGGCGTCTCCGGTCCAGTAGCTGCGGTTATGTCGGCTCGCGAAGCCGGGGCGCGCGAAGTTGGAGATCTCGTAGTGGACCAGGCCGGCCTTTGCGGAGGTGGACATGGCAGCGCGCATCATCTTGGCCTGTGTCTCCTCCTCCGGTAGGGACAGGGTTCCGCGCGCGGCGCGTTGGGCGAAGGGTGTGCCTGGTTCGAGGGTCAGGTTGTAGAGGGATAGGTGCTCCGGGGCGTGGGCCACTGCCTCGGCGAGGTCGGCCCGCCACGACGCGAGCGTCTGGCCCGGAAGGCCGAACATCAGGTCGAGGTCGAGGTTGGTGATCCCTCCCTCCCGGCAAGCGGCGATGGCGGCCCGGGCGTCGGAGCCCGAGTGGGCTCGTCCGAGGGTGGCCAGGTGGACGTCGTCGAAGCTCTGGACCCCGATGGTGACTCGGTTGACCCCATGGCCCGTGAGGGCTGCGAAGGTCTCTGCGTCCGTGGTGCCGGGCTCGGTCTCGACGGTCACCTCGGCGTCGTTCACCAGGGCGAAGCGGGACCGGACTGCATCCAAGAGCCCGCCCAGGGTCTCCGTCGAGAGGAGTGACGGCGTTCCCCCGCCGAGGTAGACCGTGCCAAGGGGGAAGCGGCCGTCAGGGCCTCGCGCCACCCGGGTTTCCTCCTCGGTCAGGCTCGCGATGCGCAAGTCCAGTTCGGCGACCAGCGCGTTCAGGTAGTCCTCCCGGACGTGGGCGCGGCGGGTGTACACGACGAAGCTGCAGTAGGGACACTTGACCCGGCAGAACGGGATGTGCATGTACAAAGCGAGAGATCGCGACATCGACCGAAGGGTAGATCGGAACAGGACCGTGTAGTCACGGTCCATGGTGGAACCGGATGCATCGCCATCGCCCCACGCTGTTGTTGTTGTTCGCCCTGTTCATGCTGGGCGCCGGGTGTCGCACGGGGAAGAAGGCCCCGGTGCACACGCTGGTGTGGCTGCGGGGTGCACCCGTCCTGGTGGTGGCGGAGGAGGGCGCGTCCGGAGCGCCGTCCCGTCGCGAGGCGGCCGTCACCCGGGCGCTGACCACAGTCCCCGTTCGGGTCTGGCCTGGGGATGCCGACCCCACCTTGAAGCGGCGCCTGGAGAATCCCGAGGTGGGCGAGACGCGCCTCGCTCGGGCGCGGGAGGCAGCTGAGGCCCGGCGCATCCCCTGGCTCGTGGTGACCGGCGAGGAGCGGGTTCGGGTAGAGAACGCTCGGGGAGGAGAGGTTCGCTGGGAGTCGGAGGCGCGCCCTTCTCAGCCCCCCGCCATCGCCGCCGCCGCGCTCCGCAAGGCCATCGGCCGTCTCTCGGATCTGGAGGAGGAGATCGTCGTCACCGAATCGCTGCGGATCGCGCCTCTCGAGCGCCTCCGCAAGGTGCGGGGCCTGGCGGTAGCCGGCGACTGGCAGGCGCATGCGCGTGAGACCGTGGCTCTGCGTCAGGAGTGGCCTGCGGACCCGGCGGTCCTCGTGCACGGCGCCCTGCCCGAGCTCCTCGGGGACGAGCCGAGCGCTGCAGCGGAGGCCATGCTGCGCCGCTCAATGCAACTGAACCCCGACGGGGAGAGTGAGTTGCTCGCGATCGCCCTGGCGGCCGAGGCGGAGGGACGGATGGCGGTGGCGCTACGGGCCCGGGAGGGGATGGTCCGGCTATACCCTGCTCGCGTCGACTATCGCCCGGAGCTTGCTGGATGTTTTGGCTGTCTCCCAGAATTTCTGAGGATTTTGTAGACCGATGTTTTTCATCCAGCCCGCTGTGCCCCTGATCGGATTGTGGTGCATGCTGACCAGGACATGATCCACTGAGTCGCTGAGCTCCGAAGCCTCAAGCTGGGCACTGAGAAATTCCAGCTCTTCCACTGAGAGAGCGCCATGCACCTGTTCGCCCACACTCGTATCAAGCATGACAATCAGCCAGTTATCCAACTGCATGTACTTGTATGCCGCCGACGTCCCTTCTGCCAGAGACTGCATAAGCAGCGCGTTGTCATGATTTCCGGGCAGCCACATAAAAGGCGCATTCAACGCCCCGATACTGGACTTGAAGTATTCGTATGCTGTGGCGGAAGCGTCTTGCGCGATGTCACCTGTACCCAAGATAAGGTCCGGTGGGCTATCGTGCATTCGGACCAGCTCAAGCACTTGCTGAAAACTATGCTTGGTGTTCATCTTCAACAGCGTACCCGACCCCTCACTGAATAGATGAGTGTCTGTAATTTGAACAATTCGAATCGGACTGTGTTGATCTTTTGCCATCTGCCATTTCATTGGCTCGCTCAATTAGATGTAAGAACTGGCGCTTTTTCACTGATACCTGATCTCAGGCAGAGCGTCAGCCACTCTCCCAAAAACTGATTCACCTGCATTTTTTCATCCGAGTGATACATCTCGGGGTTTGGCTTGGCATAACGAGGCTTGAGATTGCGATGGCCCTGATAGGAAACCACTTCCGCGGTGCTGGCGTCATGGTAAACACGCACCAGCATGGACGGGTTGGTCATCCATTGCGTTAACTCAGGCTTCTGCACAATTTGCAGAGTGCTGGTGTATTTGAATGCCTCAAGGATCTTGATCTCTACCGTGACCGGCTCATTCACTCCTTCCATGTAATCAAAGTCTACAAGACAAAAACGGGTGACCCGGCCTTCCAGGAATAAAATTGTGTCGGGTTGCTGCGTTGCTGCCTTTTTGGCCAATCAGATAATGAGATAACCATAACAAATCCTAACATTTACACCTGATTGATCAAAAAGGTGTCAATTTTGAAATTCATGTACAATCACCCTTTGAAATAAGTGTAAGATATCTACAAAACTATTA
>PKDW01000110.1 GCA_002863145.1 Flavobacteriales bacterium | reverse complement strand
TCACAGGGTGAAGGTACGTGTTCAATTGCAGCGACAGGGGGGCATTCACGACCTTTGGCATCCATGAGCGACGCAGCACCCCAAGGAACCCGAATCAACAAGTACCTCAGTGAGGTTGGCCATTGCTCGCGCCGGGCGGCGGACGCCTTGTTGGAGCAGGGGCGAATCACCATCAACGGCGTGGTCCCCGAAATGGGCACCCGCGTGCAGCCTGGCGATCGCGTGGCCGTGGACGGGGTGGAAGTGGCCACCAGCGACCAAGAGCGTATTGTCATTGCTTACCACAAACCTGTGGGAATCGTGTGCACCACGGACACGCGCCGTGAGAAGGACAACATCATTGACGCGATCAACTTCCCAACCCGCATCTATCCCATCGGGCGCTTGGACAAGATGAGCGAGGGGCTGATTTTCCTCACGAACGATGGCGACATCGTGAACGACATTCTTCGCGCCCGTTACGGCCACGAGAAGGAATACCACGTCATCGTCAATGGTCCCATCACGCCAGAGTTTGTGCAGAAGATGTCCTCAGGGGTGGCCATTTTGGACACCGTAACGATGCCCTGCGACGTGGAAGCCACAGGGCCACAATCCTTCAAAATCATTTTGAAGCAGGGATTGAACCGTCAAATCCGCAGAATGTGTGAGGAGTTGGGCTACCGAGTTCGACGCCTGAAGCGCGTGCGCATCATGAACGTCGAACTCGGCGATTTGCCCGTGGGCACCTACCGTCCTTTGGACGATTTGGAGATGCGCAAGCTGCGCGCGCTCACCCAGGGTGCGAAGTCTTGAGGCGGCCTCCCGCGAGCAGGAGGGCGTGAAGTTTTAGGCTTCGCTTTTGGCAGGCAGCACGCGGCCGGCGATCAGCGCCACCACGAGCCCGATGCCAAGGCCTTTGAGAAGGTCAATGAAGACAATGGCCAAAATCGTCACCACGAAGGGGACGAACGCCGACATACCGCTGTTGAACATCTTCTTGAAGTTGGCGGGCTTTGCGAGCTTGTAACCGACCACAAACAGCACGGCCGCAAGGCTGCCGAGTGGGATGTAAGTCAAGAGTGTGGGCGCGAGCAGGAAGAACACCATGAGCCATGCGCCGTGGAGAATGGCGCTCATTTTGGTGGCGTTGCCGGTTTGGATGTTGGCCGAGGAGCGCACAATCACTTGGGTGATGGGCAGGCCTCCAATCAAGCCGCTGACGGTGTTTCCAACGCCTTGGGCCAACAGTTCTCGGTTGGTGGGGGTCACGCGCTTTTGGGGATCCAACTTGTCGGTGGCTTCCACACACAACAGCGTTTCCAAGCTTGCCACAACGGCAATGGTGGCGCCCAAGATCCAAATGGCGCTGTCGCCAATGGCTGAAAAGTCGGGGAAGGTGAGGAGGGATCCCCAAGCTGTGGGGTCGATGCCGTTGGCGGCGTGTCCCGTGGGGACGTCTACCAACTGCTTCATCGTCAGCGCCCCAGCGCCACTTTTCGTCAAGAGGTTGACCACCACACCCGCCAACACGGCCACGAGGGACCCTGACAGGACTTTGGTGAAGCTTTGGGCCTTCATGAAGGATGTCTCCCAGAGCAACAAAATGCCGAGACAAACCGCCGTGACGGTCATGGCAGTCGGCGCAGCGTAGGCGAGGTTGTCACCCAACAGCAACAGCACGTCGAACACTTTGTCTGCTTTGGTCGTGCCTTCGGCACCCGCATACCCGAGGCCGTGAGGGATTTGCTTGATGAAAATGATGATGCCGATGGCGGCGAGCATCCCTTGGATGACGCTTGCAGGGAAGTATTTTCCAATGATCCCTGCGCGTGCGATGCCGAGCACGAGTTGCGCAAGGCCTCCAATCACAACGGCCAACAAAAAGGCTTCAAATCCCACTTCTTGGATGCCGTCGTAGACAATCACGGCCAAGCCTGCTGCAGGACCAGACACGCCGACATGGCTGCCTGAGATGGGGGCGACAATGATGCCGCCGATGATGCCGGCAATCAAGCCGGCAATGGGTGCCGCACCTGATGCGAGGGCAATGCCGAGGCACAGGGGAAGGGCAACAAGAAAAACAACAATGGAGGAGGGCAGGTCACGCCCGATATGTTGAAACATGAGAATGGGGTTGAGAACGTCAGACAAACACACCGAGGCCAGGCGCTCATTGAAGCACCGGATGGCCTTTTACAGAGGGCGTTGGTCTGGAGGGTCAAGCAACCGCGAGGCGTCAAGACGCTCGTGAAGACGCACATTGACAAGGTGCGCGATGTGCCAAAGGTCAGCAATCAAAGGGGTAGATGCGTTGGGTTCAAACGTGGTTTCATCCCATTCAATCGTCATTTCTTCTCCTTCTGCTTCTTGTTCGCTGTGTTCGAACTCCACGACGGCAACGGTGTCATTGACATTGACTTGGACATACGGCAACAAGATTGTCACCATCCAAATTCCCAAAATCACCAGCGTCGCGGTTTTTTTTGAGAAGGAAGGTGTCATGGCTCGCATTCGGTCAAAGCTGCGTGGCGGCTGTGCCTCAAGGGTTGTATGGGAATGATGAATGATGAAGGTCAATTTTCAATGCACCATCGATGAGCTTGTACCCAAACGTGTACTCGACCTTTGCTTCATTGCCGTCCAAATCGGTGAAGAAGTAGTTCCCCATGGCAATGGCGCGGTCGTCCTCAAGGATCATCCCTGTGTTCTCGAAGCGAACCTTGGTCCAAGGGTTGATTGCGAAACCGCCGTCTTCCGGACAAGCACGGTCATCACCTGCAATGAAATAAGATTGCGCCTCGCCTTTTGTTGCCCGAAATTGCTCTACGGCACACTTGGTTGGTTTGAACAGGACGGTGCCCAAATCAAAAGCATACATGTTGTCGAGAAAGTTGCTTGCAAATGCTTCGCATTTCGCTCTTTCATCGCGTAAGGCGCCAATGGCAACGACACCTGAGCCCCACTCGTTTTGTGCGGCGATCACTTGTTCTTTCTGAATCATGAGAAGTTTTTATGAGGTTTGAGTACGAGCATGTCTAGCCACATTGGGCTGAGGCAAAATTAAGCAGTAGTTGGGCTGCTTGGTCTGAAAGATTGTCAACAGACATTCATTCCTTTTGGAAGAAAATCAAACCGTATTTTTCTGGGATGAAGTACAAAGTGTTTGACGCGCTGGAGTCGCACCTTCAAGCAGCTGTAATGGAAGGGGAGAGCCACCTTTCTTCCCTCCAAGATGCTTTGTCATCCGAAGCCAAAAGCACAGCCGGCGACAAGCACGAAACCGGTCGGGCCATGATCCATCAAGAGATGCGTCAAGTCAACGAAACCCTGCAACGCAGTCAATCAGCACTTGATGAATTGACCCGACTCAGGCAGGTGTCAATCGCCCCCGTCCGTGTTGCCGCAGGGGTTTTGGTGGAGACCACGGGGCCGTGGGTGTTGGTGGGACTGCCATTTGGAAAACTCTCACTCGACGGAGGCCTCGTTTTGGGCGTCAGCGTGGAGGCTCCTTTGGCGCAGTCATGGCATGGCGCCCAAGTGGGGGATGAGGTTCGCCTCGGGCCGAGCACGCTGCAGATTGTAGCCCTTCACTGAGGGACGGTGGTCTGGCAGCGAACGACCACGTGGATGTCGGCGGGTGCCATGGGCGTCTCAGGGGTGAACTGCACCACACAACCTTGCCCAGGTTCCAAGGCCATGCCATTGTTCGACCAATGTCCCGGTACATTGGCCGTCAGCTGCACAAGGGGCACGTAGGTGTTGGCCGAGAGTTCAAACCCTTCATGGGTGGGGGTGCATTGCACGAAGGGCTCATGGAGTCGGGCCTCGACTGGGGCACACCAAAGTGCAGAAGAGGACGACCACACCCCGGACGAATCCCCCCATTGCCAACTCAGATAAGTGTCGTAAGGTTGCCCGCGCCACACGTCCATCTCGCCAAAGTTGACCAAACGGGAACGCCTCGCCGGGACGTCCAGCGACACCGAGGTTTCGTGCAGAATGCGCCCCTCAAAATCCTTGGCGGACACCTGAAGGGTGCCCGAGGTTCGCTGTGGCAGGTCGTTGAACAGTTCGAAGCAAAGGGAGTCCTCCCGTTGCCGCACCCAGAGCGCGGCGCGTGGGGCATTCGCACGCTGCGCTGCGTAGTGGGCCAGCTTCCAGCGCCCGGCGTGATCGACGGTGGACCAAGACACCGCGGGCCACACGTCGTTGAGCGACCAGTAAAGGGAGCCTGCGTAACGGCCATCACTCGTTCGGTGACGCTCCAAGGCTTGGCGGAGGCCTTCGGCTTGCGTCCATTGGCTCTTGAAAATCCAATCGCCGAGATCCTCAGGGGCAGGCGCACCCGTGGTCTTGGACATGAAGTGATGCATCATGTCCCATCCGTCAAAGCCTGGTTCCAACCAATCCATGCGGCTGCGTTGCCGGAACTGAAGGGCTTCATCTGTCAATGCGTCGATGCCTGCCTCCTTGAGGGTGTGCGTGGACGGCAGGCTTTGCAGCCCGTATTCACTGGCAAAGCGACCGCCGTGGCGGCTGTAATAGCTGAAATCTTCCAGCCCAAACCACACCTCCCAAGCATGCTCGTCGCCACTGCGTCCGTCAAGGGTCGGAGAAGTGGGGAGGTAAAACGCATCAGATTCTTCAGACACGACGTGGGGCAAGACCTCGTAAAACATCGTGTGATGCGCTTCTGCAAGACGCACGCTGTCCGGCCCGTGCACGTCGTACATGTCTTGCCAACCCCAAGATTGCCATGCCCGCTCCACCTCGTTGTTGCCGCACCAAAGCGCGAGAGAAGGGTGATGGGTCAGCCGCCGAACTTGTTCTTCGGCCTCCCGCCTGACGTTGTGCGTGAATTCCTCATCGTCGGGGACCATGGCGCAGGCAAACATGAAGTCTTGCCAGACGAGCAAACCATGTTCATCGCAGGCATCGAAGAACGCGTCCGGGGGGTATACGCCACCGCCCCAAACGCGGACCATGTTCATGTTGGCGTTTCGCGCTTGCTCGGCGAGCGTCTTCCAGCGCTTGCCATCTTGGGTTTGGTGAAAGTCTGGAGGGACCACATTGGCACCACGGGCTTGAACCGGCATGCCGTTGACCTCCAACTGAAATGACGTTCCCCAACCGTCCGGGCGCTCGACCCATGCGAGCGTTCGCATTCCCAGAACATGATGGTGCGAAGTGCTTGATGGCAGGTGCGTCCAAGTCCACTCGTACATAGGGTGTTCTCCCATGTCTGCAGGCCACCACATGGCGGGTTGTTCGAGCCACACCTCGTTTCCGGCCCACGTGTAAGGGACGTCGTAACCTTCAAGGGTGATGTCAAGGGTCCAGCCTTCGTGGCGTCGCACGGCCACGCGGGCCAAGGAAGAATCCACATGGATGACGGTGCAGACGGGGGGTGCCGGGGCCTCAGTCGCTTGAGGATTCCAGGGGTGCAAGTGCATGAGGCCGGAGATGCCCGGACCGGCAAGGCGCGGTCCCCAATCCCAACCAAACTGATACCCTGGCTTGCGCGTCATGGGGCTGGTTTGGGTTCCGATGGGTTTGGCCTCATTGCTTGCAGGAACCACGAGACCATGTGCATCCAAAGCCGCTTGTCCGCGCGCTGCAACGGGGTCAAAACGCAGCTCGATGGTCCAGCCGTCCGCGGTCACAGGGAAAGGGGAAGACGTCCACGATCGGTGGGCGTTGTTGGCGGACAAGACCTGCGCGTCATTGACAAACACCGAGGCATAGGTGTCGATTCCCTCAAGGCACATCACCGCACTGTCAGCATCCACGCCAGTGTTGGGGATGTGCGCCCGCAAATGCCAAGGGACGGTCTCCACCCATTGGACATCGCGTTCATGCGTACCCAGGTATGGATTCGGAGTGAGGTCAGCCTCCACCAAGGCCTCGAGGACATGGCCTGGCATGGATGCGTTAAAGGGACGGAGGGTTGAGGAGTCGGGACACGACCACTGCCATTCCGCCTTGGAAAGGTCGATGACTGGGTCGACTTTGTGCTGGCACGACGCCAGCTCTATGGACACAGCGAGGACCAGAAGCGGGTGTTTCACCTGGTGGGATTAGAAGGAGAACGGCGTTTGACGGATGATGCGCGTCTCGAAAGGATTCAGCACAAGCACTGGAATCTCCGCTTCGTTCGTGATGATTTGCTGTTCGTAGGACGTCCCCAAAATGCCCATCAAACTGTTCTCATGGAAGTTCATGATGCTGATCAAGTCCGCTTCAATGGAGGCGGCATAACGAATGACATCCTTGACGAAGGCCCCTGAATCGTGCGCGCTGATTTTGGTGGTGTATTGGATGCCTCGCTCTTCGAAGTAATCTGAGGCAAACCCCACATTGCGTCGCAACTGATTGCCCAAAAACTCATCGGATTCCGCGGGAGAAATGATGTGCACCCGGCCTTTGAAGTACGTCGCCATTTCTGCCACAATGGCCAGCTTTTGCTTGGTGTCTTGGTGCAGGTCGAGCGGGACCACAATGTCGTCGTACCCCGTTTCGCGAATGGGGCGCGATTGGGTGATGATCACCGGCACCGAGCATTCTCGCACAATCTTCAGGGCCCGTCCGCCAGTGATGAATTGCATGCCCTTCAAGCCATGGGTTCCCATGATGACAAGGTTGGCATCCATTTCCACAGAGACATCGTCAATGTCGTCGAACACGTGTCCAATGCGAACCGTGGTTTTCACAATCCCTTCGAACGACGACAATTGCTCCTTGGCAAAGGCCTTGAGTCGCTGGCGAGCCTCTGCGAAGCTCTTCTTTTTGGCCACGATGTGAAGGAGGTGTAATTCACTGTTCAATGCCTTGCCCACAGCAACCGCGTGGTTGACGGCGTTGGTGGACACAGGAGTGAAGTCGACGGGGACCAAAATTCGGTGTTGTGACATGGCGCAAAAGTAGAGAACAGAGGGCTCAGAAGCAGGACTTTGAGAAGGTTGACTGTACCTTGTTGGTCCCCGTCGATTCCAACTTGAAACATGACCCAAACTGCATTCTCCCCTGGGCTCAGAGCCCTCGCTTTTCCATTCATGCTGATGACTGCTTTTCCTGCGTTTTCGCAGGAAGAGTGCGACGGTTACCGATACCGCTACACGGGTGCATTCGATGGAGTTGCTGTGGATTACGACGTTCCCTACGGCGAAAACTTCAATGTCAATTTTTTGCCTGAAGACCTCGTGGTGGACGTCTACACGCCCGAGGGAGACACCCAAGAGGCGCGCCCACTGGTGGTGATTGCGCACGGCGGATTCTTCTTGGCAGGGAGCAACAGCGGAGCGGAAGTGGTTCCCTTGTGTGAGGATTTGGCCCAAATGGGCTACGTCGTGGCGTCGATGAGCTACCGTCTTGGAATCAACATCCTCGGCTACATTCCCACGGAATTTATCAAAGCCGTATGGCGTGGCGTCCATGACAGCCGTGCAGCAGTGCGCTTCTTCCGTCACTCGGTGGACTACGGCAACCCCTGGGCCATTGACACCAACCGCATTTATCTCGGCGGGATCAGCGCGGGCGCATTCATCGCACTCCACCACGCCTACGTGGATGAGCAAAGTGAGATTCCAGCCCAAATCGACGTCACCGACGTGGGCATGGGCGGTGGTCTTGAGGGACTGTCAGGAAACACGGGTTACAGCAGCGCTGTGAACGGGGTGTTCAACATTGCGGGTGCACTCCAAACGACGGACTTCATGGATGTGGGAGAAAACGAACCTTTGTTCAGCATCCATGGCACAGACGATGGGACGGTGCCTTATGGCGAGGGCAACATCTCGTTGCTCGGCTTCAACTTGATTGACGTGAATGGCAGCTCCGTGGTCCATGAAAAGGCCGAGGAGATTGGCCTCGACCATTGCCTCATCACGATGGAAGGCGCGGGACATGTGCCCCACATCGACGTGTTTAACCCCGATTACTACGACCTCACCATCAGCGCGCTTGCAGGGAAGCTGGGGGAGTGGGCATGCGAAGATTACGTGCCCGTATGCGGCGGCTACGATTACACTGCGGAAACCTCCGTGGAGGACTTCAGAAAGGAGGTTGCGCCGCTCGTTTTCCCAAACCCTGCCAGCTCCATGGGGCGCGTGTTTGCCACGTTTAAGCAGTCCACGGATTGGAAATTGGTGAACGCCATGGGCCAAACCCTCGACCAGGGACGCGCCCTCGCGGGAACCCGCGTCGCGTGGCAGTCTCTGTCCCCAGGGATGTACGTGGTCCAAACGAATTCCGGCGCCACGCCTTTGGTGGTGGCGCACTGATTGCCCTCCGGCTTCGGTCTGCGTCAAGTCCACGCGTCCAGGGCGGCTCGGAAGGTGTTGACGTGGGCCTGCACCACGGTGTTGACGTGAGGAGAGTAGCCTCCCCCCATGGCGCACACCACGGGGATGTCGTGTTCCACGCAGCGTTGGAACACCATGCGGTCGCGCGTCATGCATCCTTCGAGACTCATGGCCAGTCGACCCAATTTGTCGGAGACCAAGACGTCCACGCCACATTGGTACATCACCAAGTCGGGCCGCATGCCGTCCTCGGGAATAAGTTGATTCAAGTGGGTTTCCAGCAAGTTGAGGTAGTCCTCGTCGGACGTGCCGTCGGGCAGCGCCACGTCGAGGTCGCTTGTCTCTTTGTGCAGGGGGTAGTTGGAGGCCCCATGCATGGAGAACGTGGTGACCCGTGGCTCGTCCGCGAGGAGGACGGCGCTGCCGTTGCCTTGATGGACGTCGCAATCGACGATCAGCACGCGTTTAAGCTTCTGGGCGTGGAGGAGCCATTTGGACGCCAGGGCGAAGTCATTCAGGATGCAAAAGCCCTCGGCGCGGTCGGCGTACGCGTGGTGGGTGCCGCCTGCGATGTTCATGGCTACGGTGCCTGAGTCGAGGGCCTTCTTGGCGCAATCGAGGGTGCCCTGCATGATGACGCGCTCGCGTTCCACCATGGCCGCAGACCACGGAAAGCCGCTTCGCCGCTCTTCTTGCCGGGTCCACTCGCCGTGCAGCGTTCGGCGCCAGTAATTGGGGTCGTGGGCGAGCAGGATGGTTTCCTCGGACATGGTGGTCGGCTCGAAGAAGTTGGACTCAGAGACGATTCCCTCGTGCAGGATTTGATCTTTCAGGAGGGCATACTTCTCCATGGGGAAGCGGTGGCCTTCCGGAACCTCCAAAACATAGCACGGCGCGTAGGCAATGTCCATTCCTGACGTAATCTTGAACGGCGGCCGAATGTTCGGGCGCGCGCAAAGGTCGAACGGAATGAGTGCTTCAGAAGAGAATCCCACAAATCCCCAGTCCGGTTTTGTCACGTGGTGGAAAGACACCGTGGCTTTGCTGCGGCCGCATGTGCTGGACCGCTTGCGGATTGTCGATTTGGCAGAACCTGTCCAAACCATGGAGGGCATCGAACGAGACACGGAATTCCGAGGATTCAACGTCTGGATTCTTGTGTTCAGCATTGTCATTGCCTCCATTGGCCTCAATGTGAATTCCACAGCCGTTGTGATCGGTGCCATGTTGATTTCTCCCTTGATGGGCCCCATCATGGGCGTGGGACTGGGGGTGGGGGTGAACAACCTCGATTTGGTCAGGCGGTCGTTGGGCAATTTGGGCGTCGCCACAGGCATCGCCATCCTTTCCTCAGCCTTGTATTTCTTGATCAGTCCCATCAATGAGGCAGGGAGCGAGTTGTTGTCGCGAACCACGCCGACGTTCCTCGACGTGATGGTGGCGTTTTTTGGGGGACTCACGGGCATTTTGGCGGGCTCGCGGAAAGAGAAAAGCAACGTGATTCCCGGGGTGGCCATCGCCACGGCCCTGATGCCACCCCTTTGCACCGCAGGCTACGGATTGGCGCACCTCGATGCGACCTACTTCTTCGGCGCGCTTTACCTCTTTCTGATCAACATCATGCTCATCGCCACCTCGACAACGCTGGTGGTTCGGTACTTGCGCTTTCCCATTGCTCAGCCCTTGGATGCGGCCAAAGAACAGAAGTACAAGCGCGTCTTCACCCTCGGGTTGCTCGCCTTGGTGCTGCCCTCCGCCTTCATCCTTTACGACACCGTCAGCCGTTCTGTGACGTCATCCAAGATTCAGGCGTTTGTGTCCGAGACCGTCGAGTTTCCAGGAACGGAAGTCGTGAAGCGCGAGGTGGAGTTTGTGGAAGGGAGGCCCGTCGCCCACGTGGTGTTGTTGGGTGCCACCGTCCCGGCCGACTTGATTGCACAATGGGCCAACAAGCTCAGCGAACGCATGCCCGAAGCCACCCTCGAAGTCGTCCAAAATGACGGTCCTTCCGGCCTCGAGGATTTGCAGCGCATGGTCAACCTTTATGCCGAAGGTCAAACGGCGTTGTCCCTGCGGGACGCGGAGTTGGTCAAGCTTCGGACGGCCATGGCTGACATGCAGCGGCAGGAGTTGCCGGCGTCCTTGCCGGCTGAAATCTTGGCTCAGCGCGAGGACATCGTGGCGGTGGAAGTGGCGAATCGCCGCCATGTCGAACGCAACGGAGGCGAATTGCTCGTCCCTTGGATTCACGTGATCCATGCTCCCCAAGATTCAACCGACACCTCATGGGCCCTGGAACAACAGCTCGGAGCATGGCTGTTGCTTCGCCTGAACACCGATACCTTGACCTTGGAAATCGACGCTGCGACCACTGAGTTGGGAAACGCAGCCGTCAAGCGGATGCGGTGAGTCGCGCCTTGAGGGCCTGTGCCAAAGTCTGTGCCGCCTCTGGATGAAATCGGAACCACAGTTCTGGTTCGACCATTTCGAGTTCGGACACCAGCCATTGTCCCTCTTCGTTGCGCATGAGATCCACCCGGGCGTACAAAGGCGCCTCCCAACCCTGAGAGGAGCAGTGCTTGAGGCACTTGGTCATGATGTCCTGCGCCAGGTCTTTGTCGGTTTGCGTCACTGAAAGGGGAGCCACCGTGCCGCCGTGGTCGTCCTGGACCCTGAAGTCTCCCGATTTCGCGCGTTTGAGGACCCCGTGGGTCACTTCACCATCAATCCAAATCAGTGATTTTTCCCCAGTTTCAATCACGTGAGAGAGAAAGGGCTGGACAAGCATGTCTTGTTTGGCCAAAAGTGCATGCCAGAGCGATTCGCAGTCCTCTTTGGATGAGGGTTTCGGCGACAAGGTGGCGATCTCGCCTGAACGGGTCACGCGGTAGGTGTCCACGGCGGCACCCGCAATTGCAGGCTTGATCACCACGTCGGACCAACCACTCCGGACCATCAAATCAAACAAAGGAAGGAGTGTTTGACGTCGGATGAAGGCGGTTGGGACCACCTTGACACCCCTTTGTTCCAGGTCTTGGAGATAGTGCTTGTCCAGGTTCCAGTGGACGATGGGCGCGGCGTTGAAGAGCCTGGTTTGGTCTTGAACGCGATGAAGCCAAGGGGAGAAGCTGTCCCACCGGTCGAAGTAATCCCACGTGGTTCGAAACAGTGCGGACTTCGTTTGAGACCAATCCACGCTGTTGTCACACCACGCCCTGCGATCGACCGTGAGTCCACACGCCACGAGGGCATTCATGACCAGGCGGTCTTCGGTCAACAGGTTGTCGATGTACCCTTCCATCGGCTCTCCTTGGCCCGAAGAAGGGCCGAGGTAGCGCTTGTCAGTCAACACCACGACATCCATGGCTTGAAGTTAGTTCGATATGACGCATCTTTTGGCCATGGATGTGGTGTCTTTGATTTTGCTTTGGTTCCCCGCCGTGTTCATGTTGGGATTGACCACGATTCTCCGCCGATTTCCGCCTCATTCATCGAACATGACCTACGGATATCGGACGCGTCGAAGCATGGCTTCCGCGGAGGCGTGGGACCACGCCCAAGTCCGGGCGTTTCAGCTCACTAGGGATTGGACGATTGGGATAGTGCTTTGGACTCCGTTGGCGCATTGGATATGGGGAGGGGAGAGCGCCATTCTCGTCATGTCAGGACTCCTGACGCTCGGGGTCATGCTGCCCCTCTTTTTCGTGGAACGTGAATTGAAACAGGGACCGCCTTACACGGCACAAGGCGGCGTTTACGGCACCGCATTGGCATGCTGTTTCCTGCTGTTGTTGTCGATTTTCAGGCCGATTACCCACGACGGTTCAGAACCGGAGCGCCGAGAAACCGGCGTGTTGTCCTCTGTGGGTTGGAGCACGTCCAGTGACGATGTGTTTTTGCGCTTGGAGGACGACGAATGCCATTACTACATCAACAGGGGATTGGAGATGGGCATCGACACGCTCAGGTGGTCAGAAATGTTGACAGGCCGTGAAATCACGTTGGAGGTCGTGGACCGTCCAGCGGGTCTCAATTGGTTTGGGAGCGTGGGGGCTGTCCGTGGCGTGATGTTTCAAGATGACACGTTGTACCGAACCGGCGCGGTTCGCAATCCCTAAGGCTCTGCTTGGATTCAGGCTACTGCTTGGGCTGAAGTGCCCAAGGACCGGAGCATTTGCGTGTGCAGACCAAGGGCTTGCCAGTACGTGGTTGAAGCCCGGTAAGGAATGCCGAATTCTTCCGCCGTTTGCTTGACGATGGGGGCCAGCTTCCGCAAGTGAATGTGGCTGATTTGCGGGAACAAGTGGTGCTCGATTTGGTGGTTCAAGCTTCCACATATCCACGTCAACACTGCGCTGCCTGTGCCAAAGTTGGAGGTGGTGCGCATTTGGTGGGTCAAGGGGTCGACGTCCAGCACCGCACCCTTCTCAGCAGGGACGTAGTCGTGGTCTTCCATGACATGCGCAGGCTGGAAAATGACCGCCAAGATGAATCCGGCCACAAGTTGCATCACCACCCATCCACCAAGGATTTGCAACCAGTGCATGCCGCTGAGGACCATGGGCAGCACCCAGATGTAGGAGAAGTACAACGTTTTGGTGAAGGCGAGCGAGGTCGACAGTTTGGCCAATGAGCTGCCGGAAGGGCGAATGAGGTCTTTCTTGTGGTAGCGACGCACTTGGAGCCAGTCTTTGGCAACCATCCAAAACACGGTCATCAACGAGTACAAGAACCAGGAGTAGATGTGCTGGAAACGATGCCACCAGTAGCGCGGCTTCAACGGGCTGAAGCGCATGATGGGGTGCATGTCGATGTCCTCGTCCAACCCGTCAAGGTTGGTGAAGGTGTGGTGCAGGACGTTGTGCTG
>PKDW01000177.1 GCA_002863145.1 Flavobacteriales bacterium | reverse complement strand
TCCATGCGAACCCCCATGCCAGCCCCCCATCCAAATCCCCGAAGGTCCCATGACCACACGGACGCTTCGGGCGTTTCCTCTCCGTGCAGCCAAACGTTGCCCATGTCAGAGAACAGGGCCACCTGCCACAAGTCGTTGATGTGCATGCGCTGTTCGAACTGCAGGTCGAGACGGATGTCCCCCACCCCTGCGATTCCCGAGGCGTCTTCCATCAGCCCCGTGTTTCCCGGCCCAAGGGTTCGCAGACGCCAACCGCGAATGCCATTGGCACCTCCGCTGAAGAAGGCTTGCTCGAGCGGAAGGGATGGTGTGGTTTTCCCCGCATTGGCAAACCCAACCAACACATTGGCTGCAGTGGACAAGCGCGGATGGCGGCGCGATGCACGCTCGCCAGAAACCTTGGACAACACACGCTGGTACTGAATCAAGGGAACGTCTGAAGTGACCAACCACGCACCGGTTGTCTCATCAAACGAATCTGGCGAAGCCCAGGCTTGCGCCATTCTTTGAGAAAGTCCCCCCGCCCAGCTCGCCTGCATGTCGATGCGCCCTTTCCATGATCCCAAGGACCAATCGCTGGCCCACCCCAACGCAGACCCCACATTGAGGTGGTTGTTGAATCTTGCCTGAATCAAGGGGTTGTCTTGGTCCACAATCCATTGCAAAAACGCCTCGTCCTTGTTGGTCAGATTGACAAACGACACTTGGATTGGACTGAAGTGCCATCGCGCATTCCGGGCGTCATTTTCGGTGAGGCTGTAGTCGTGCTGAATGCGAATTTGCGATCGTGTGAACTCCGGCCAAACCTCCCGGTTCCAACCTACATCCAAGACGGTTTGGGGTGCGTTGCTTGGTCGGAACATGGACAAAGGCAACGGCGCGATGCCGATTTGCCGTGTGGACCATTGAAGGGTCCATTCTCCACTGTTCAAGAAATTGGCCGTGCTCAAGGTTGAGAACGGAGCGACAGCCACATATCCAAAGGCCACCTCCCACGCATTTTCTGCACCCCATCCCCGGGGGTTGCGATGCTGCAACGTGGTTGACAGCTTGGGGCCATAGCGTGCATCGTTGCGCACCAAATCCAATTCCACCCCCAGGTCGTGAGAAGGTTTCTGGACGAGGGTGTAATCCACATCCATGACGGCGAGGCGCCTCAGGCTCCCATCTTTCTGTACCAAGGTGTCCCACCGCAGGTTCGTGCTCATTTGGACACGGTCAACGGACCTGATGCGAGACAACCTGAGATACATGTCCTTCATGGTGGAGGGATTGTACACAACACCCGACTTGAAGGTCCCGACATGCCTCCATACGTCGGATCTCAGCCCACCCGCCAGGAGGGCAGTAAGGGGGTCCTGCCCATTCCAAAACACCTCGCCGAGATGCACCAAAGGATGCATTTCTTCCGCTTCAGATTCACCCTCCATCAATGACCCGCTCGAGGTGGCCGTGCGCTTGGCGCAAACAATCGTGAGTTGCACGCCCTTGGACGCGGAGGCCCCCAAGGTATCCACCTTGAAGGAGACGTGGCCGGCGTGAAAGGTGGCGTACCCGTCTTGTTGAATGCCAATGGCGATTCGGTCCCTGGCCTCTTGCAATGCGGTTTGTGAAAATGGCATTCCCTCTTCGAGCGCAGCATGCCTCATGACCTTGCTTGCGGCCAATCCTGTGCCTTCAACATCGACCTCGATGGCTTCGACTTTCCAGCGCGCGCCGCATCGCATCGCAAGTTCCAATTGCGCGCCACACCGCAACGTGTTCCAAGACGACTGAACCTCTGCGTCCAGCCAACCAGCCAACTGAAGTCGGTTTTGAAGCGCTATGGCGTTGCGAAGGGACGCCTTTTCACTCCACGTGACTGGAGTGGATTCGGACTCCCCTCCTTTTTGAAACCACAAGCGCCAAGCCGGCGGCGAGGGCTTGACGGGCAGCAGCGCTTGCCAATCGTCGCGCTGTCCCATGCTGGGCAACGCGTCGTCGGAGGGCATGGCCACCACCTTGGTCGATTTCCAAACAAGGTCCGAGGGCAACTCCTGCGACAGGCACACCGAGATGTAACTTGCACCCATGAGCATCACCAAAGCACACCGGCAGGAGATTCGCCAGCTCAAACGCCGCCAAGGACGCGTGGCGCAGCGCAAAGTGCTTGTGGAAGGTGAAAAATGCATTCGTGAGCTCTGTCGAAGTGCTTGGACTGTGGAGCGAATCTACTTCACCGAGACTTGGGAAGGCGCCTCGATTTGGACTTCGGACGCGCACTTGGATTCCCTTCCGAGGCAGCAGGTGAGTGCCAAAGACATGGAGATGATGTCCGCTGTCAAGACCCCTCCGGGCATCTTGGCGGTCGCAGAGTGGCCTTCGGACGTGGAGGCCTTGCCCCGAGCCGGAGGTCTGGTGCTGTACCTCGACAACTTGGCAGATCCAGGCAACGTGGGAACCTTGATTCGCGTGGCCGATTGGTTTGGTCTTCATGGGGTCATTCTGAGCCCGCGATGCGCGGATCCCCTCAGCCCCAAAGCCCTCCACAGTGCCATGGGTTCCACGTTTCACATTTCCACGGCGGTGATGCCGTTTGCAGAGCTTCCGTCAGACCACACAACAAACGTGATTGGCTTGGATGCTGGAGGACAAAACCTGTTTGAACCTGGAGCGATGTCCACCCCCTCCTTGTTGGTCGTGGGGTCGGAATCTCACGGACTGTCGTCGGACATCAAAGAAGCTTGTCATGCCATCGCGTCCATTCCTGGGGCAGGACGTGCGGAATCCCTCAACGCCTCTGTTGCCGGGGCCATCGCCACCTCAGCCTTCCTCCAGAAGGGCTTGACGTAAGGCAAGTGGGGCTGCAAGGATTTCACACCACTTCCGCGACACCTGCTCCTTGGACCACCCCAAGGCACTGATGTCATCCTGAACGCGCGCCTTCCTCGCAAACCACGTTGCCTCCTCTTTTGGTGTGGGCTCGGGCACATGGGCAAACGTCTCCGAGAACCATCCCAAATGCTCCGCCGCCAAGCGCTGGTTGGGCCAAGCGCGCATGCCTCGGTGGAGGGCCTCGTCAAACTGCAGCGCCATGGTGCGTTCAGGCTTGACTTCTTCCGAAGAGGCTTGCCAAGGAAGGACATGTCCAAACTCAAGGTGGACTTTGCCCTTTTGGCCCACCAGCCCGGTCCACATGCTGCGTTCGTCTTCGCCTTCTGCCTTGGTGTAGGTGCCGTGCTTTTCCAAGTGCAAAAGTTCATTCACTTTGAAGGCATCGCAAGGATCCCATTCGTAGCTGATGGATACGGGGACGACGCGGAGCGCGTTCCACACCGAGGCATCTCCGTTGTTGGACAGCGTCCGCATCAAGGCCGGCGCGGTGGTGTCTCGCCCGTCTTTGGCACGTCCTTCGCGGTGGGCCAGCCAAACGGGCGTGCCGTGCTCGGTGACGTGTTGGATGTAGGCTGCTGTGCGCAGGCTGTGTTCGTAACGCTCTCTTGCGCTTCCTGAACGTTTCACCACAAAACATCGGTTCAGCCGCACCAAATCGTTTACCCATGGCCGCGACAGCAGGTTGGACCCAATGCCGATTTCCGTCGATCCTCTCCCCTCTTCCAACAGGGCCACATTGAGCAGTGAAGGGTCCAAGACAATGTCGCGGTGGTTGCTCAAGAAAAGCATGCCTTCTTGAAAAGCTTCGGAGGGGCCATCCCAAGTGACACCCTCTGTGGTCTTTGACATCAACCCCTGCAGAAAGGGTTTGACCACACGTTCTTGAAACGCCTCAATGGACTCCACATTGCGCCACTGCTGAACCAGCTTTTCCGCCAAGGCCGGTGGAATCATCCGTCCCAATTCGCCCGTCCAATCCCGTGCGTCGAGAAGTGTCTTGAGGGCGCGCTTGGCCACTTCCCCGGAATAGGGGGCCATGGATTCAAACGGCGCGAAGTCTTCCCTGCGGTCCATCATGCCGCAAGATAGCTTGCCCCCTACCTTTGGCCAATGCAATTCGAGGATCTGAAGTTGAAGCGTCAATTTTTGAACGCGGTCGCAGACCTCGGATACGCCAACCCGACGCCAATCCAGATCCAGGCCATCCCCCGCGTTTTGGCAGGTCAAGACGTCATCGGCGTGGCGCAGACGGGCACGGGTAAGACTGGGGCGTACGTGCTGCCGCTTTTGCAGAAGCTCAAAGGTCGCCATGAGGGTCAGCCGCGTATTGCCATTCTGGTCCCCACCAAGGAGTTGGCGCTGCAGGTGCATTCCGCCGTTCAAGGATTTGCCGCGCACACCAGCATCCGTTCGTTGGTGCTCGTGGGCGGTGTGGGCCCCAAGACGCAGATTGCCGCGTTGGAAGGCGGTTGTGAAGTGGTGGTCGCCACCCCGGGCCGATTCATGGAGCTCTACTTGAAGGGCGCACTCGTTACCAAAAAGCTTCATGCGATGGTGCTCGACGAGGCAGATCGAATGATGGACATGGGATTCATGCCTCAATTGCGAGACATCTTGGAGGTGATTCCCCGCAAGCGCCAAAACCTGCTGTTCAGTGCCACCTTCCCCCAGCGCGTCGAGCGACTTGCCGACGAGTTTTTGCTCTGGCCCACCCGGATTGAAGTCACCCCAGAAGGCACACCAGTTGCCTCTGTCGACCAGTATGTCGTCCGCGCCCCCAATGTCCAAACCAAGATCAACGCCGTGCTGCATTGGCTTCTGGACAGCCATCCAGACTCACGGGCACTGCTGTTTGTGAGAACCAAAGAGGATGCCAAGCGCGTGCGGCAAGCCTTGGAAGAAGCCATGCCCAAGCAAGTGGCAGAGATTCATTCCAACAAAGCCCAACATACGCGTTTGGCAGCCATGGCTCAATTCCGTGCAGGGGATGTCCGTGTGCTGGTCAGCACGGATGTGAGCGCACGTGGCATCGACGTCCCTGAAACGGAAGTCGTGATCAACTTCAACGTGCCTCGCATGTCCGACGACTACGTGCACCGCATCGGGCGCACAGGACGTGCAGACCGCAGCGGCATGGCATACACCTTGGTAGATCCCACCGACGAAGTCGCCTTGTCACGTGTCTTGGAAAGGCTTCCCGTTGATGGACGTCCTGACTACCTCGAGTTGTCCATGCAGGTGGACCGAGCGGAAACCCCGCCATGGGAAGCGAAAGCCATGGCCCGCACCATCGATTTCCAAAAACGCAAAGCCGACCCCACCTACAAGGGTGCCTTCCACGAGAAGAAGAAAAAGAAAGGCGGAGGTCGAAGCTCAGGGAGCAAGCGTCGCAAGCGCAGTTGAACCGTCGTCTTCCCACGGCACCACACGCCCCTCGTTCAACAAGTAACCCTCGTCGTAACACATGACGACCAGCTGCCCATCCTGGGTGGTGTACAAGTGCGTGTGATAGTCGAAGTCAAAGCCGCGTCTAACCAGCGAGTTGGTGGCCTCCTCCTGCGCGACTTGGGTGTTGCCCCGCAGATGACGAAGCAGAGATCGGTTCCGCTCCAAGGTGCGCTTGACCTTCCATGAGCCACGCGACCATGTGTTCCATTCTTGTGTTTGTTCTCTCATCAAGCCCAAAATGAGAATCCCACCCCTCTGCACCTCCTTCCTTTTTGCAAACGCTGGACCTGACTGCATCGGCGCTGTTCGCCATTACCTTCGTTTCATGAAAGCATGGAACAAGGTGGGTGTCGTTGGTGCGGGCACCATGGGAAGTGGCATCGCCCAAATCGCAGCCCAAGCTGGATGCGAGGTGGTATTGGTGGATTCCTCGGAAGACGCCTTGCAACGCAGCCAAGAAAAATTGGGCAAAGTGTTTGCCCGCCTCGTTGAAAAAGGTCGGGTCACCCCCAGTGAATCCGAATCCGTCCAGCAACGCATCACGCGCGCCAAGACCCTGGAATCCTTGGCCCCATGCGACATGGTCATCGAAGCCATCGTGGAAGATTTGGACATCAAAACCACGCTTTTTCAATCGCTTGAGGGCATTGTGGCAGAAGATGCCATTTTGGCCACGAATACCTCATCATTGTCCGTCACAGCCTTGGCCCGCGGGTGCACCCGTCCCGATCGCGTGATTGGCCTTCATTTCTTCAACCCTGCACCGCTGATGGCTTTGGTCGAGGTGATTCCTGCGCTGCAGACGGATGCCGATCTCGCCAGTCATGCCTTGGCGCAAATGGCTGCTTGGGGCAAGTCGCCGGCCCTGGCCAAGGACACGCCTGGCTTCATCGTAAACCGAGTGGCTCGGCCGTTTTACAGCGAAGCCTTGCGCATCTTGGAAGAAGGCATTGCCTCTGTGGAGGACATCGACGCCTCCTTGCATGCGCAAGGATTTCGGATGGGGCCCTTTGAACTCATGGATTTGATTGGTCATGATGTCAATTACGCCGTCACTTCCACGGTGCATGCCGCCTTTTATGGGGACTCCCGCTACCGGCCAAGCCACACCCAAAGACAGTTGGTGGCCGCCAATTGGTTGGGGCGCAAACGAGACCGCGGTTTCTACACCTACGAAGGGGGTGTTCGACAAGGAAATGAGGGCCAATGCGTTGAAGGCGTGGCGGAACGGATCTTGGCGATGCTGATGAATGAGGCGGCAGATGCTGTGTTTTGGCAAGTGGCTTCGCCCGCAGACATTGACACAGCCATGCAAAAAGGCGTCAACTATCCCAAGGGCCTCTTGGCTTGGGCAGACAGCTGGGGCATTCAAGAACTCATCAACATCATGGATTCCCTGCGTCATCGGTACGGGGAAGAACGCTACAAAGTCTCTCCCCTGCTTCGCGACATGGCACGACAGGGACGCACGTTTTTCAGCTGATCATCCTGTCGATCAGGGTCAGGACCAACGCTTGATGCCGGCCAAATGATGCGAGGCCGCTCGGTCTTCATGTCGTTGCAATTGTGTGCCGACCAAGCGATCGATGCGCACCTCACCACTGGCGTGAATGACTTGTCCGTCTCCGTCGCAAACGCCGACATGCGTGATCTTGCCCGTGGCATTGGCAAAAAAGGCGACGTCATCCTGACGCACTTGGTCCAAGGCAACTTCTTTCCCGCATTTGAATTGCTCTGAAGCATCGCGAGGCATCACTTTGCCTGTGAGTGCCGCGGCCAACGAGGTCATCCCGCTGCAATCCAAACCCCATCCACAACGGCCTCCCCAATGGTAGGGCACGCCCAACATGGTGACACACCAGTCCCACATGGCCCCTTCGTACGGAGCGGGGGCATCGGACAATGGAGCAACCCTCTGTTCGCCCAAAAGCCATTGGCCTTCGGTGCGACGAACGACTGCTCCTGCGGGCAACCAGCCTCCTGCTACGTTACGCCACGCGCTGGCCGCAGCGAGTCGAATGGGGGTGCCTTGCCAGATTCCTGTCACCGGCTTCAGTTGGCGGCGATCCATCCAACCTTCATACCCGTCGGGCAAGCGAACCTGGACCCAATCTCCGCGTCCCAGCGCGAGTTCAGTGACCGTTTCCCCGGCCAGCACTTCATTGACACATTCCGACCGATCCGACGCCTCCGCACGAAGCGGAACGTGGCTCAAATGCGCCCAAGCCTCTCCCAATTCGCGTGACATGGTCAGACCATTTCCAACACCAAGGCCGAGGCACCTCCTCCGCCATTGCAAATGCCCGCTGCGCCCTTGGTCAAGCCGCGGTCTTTCAAGGCGTGAATCAACGTGACCACGATTCGGGAACCACTGGAGCCAAGCGGGTGACCCAGGGCCACAGCCCCACCGTGGATGTTGACACACTCGGGGTTCAAGCCCAATTCTTGGTTGTTGGCAATGCCAACCACACTGAACGCTTCGTTCAATTCCCACAGATCAATGTCCTCCTTGCTGAGTCCAGCTTTGTCCAACGCCTTGGGCAACGCCAAGGAGGGCGCCGTTGTGAACCATTCGGGTGCTTGGGCTGCGTCGGCAGTGGCCAAGATTTTGGCCAAAGGCTTCAGTCCGTGCTTGGCCACGGCCTCCTCAGAGGCCAACACCACGGCGCTCGCCCCGTCGTTCAATGTGGACGCGTTTGCCGCCGTGACCGTCCCCTCACGGTCAAAAGCAGGACGCAGGGCCGGAATCTTGTCCAACTTCACGTTGCGGTATTCCTCGTCGCAATCCACGATGAGGTCGTCCCCCCGACGCTGGGGCACCGAGACGGGCACCACTTCTGCCTGGAATTTGCCTTCGTCCCATGCTTTGGTGGCACGGCCGTAGCTCTCCACGGCAAAGGCATCTTGCGCTTCGCGAGAGATGTTCTTCTCTTTGGCGCAGAGCTCTGCACAATTCCCCATGTGCGTGGCGTTGTAAACGTCGGTCAAGCCGTCGAGCAGCATGCCGTCTTGGACTTTGATGTTGCCAAATTTGGCGCCTTTGCGGCCATCGAGGTAATGGGGTACCATGCTCATGTTCTCCATCCCTCCGGCCACGACCAGCTCTGCATCACCTGCGGCGATGGCTTGGGCTCCAAGGGCAATGGACTTCATGCCGCTCGAGCACACTTTGTTCACCGTTGTGCAAGGCACATCTTGGCCGAGGCCTGCAGCCATGGCCGCCTGCCTAGCCGGAGCCTGTCCCACACCCGCCTGCAACACGTGTCCCATGATGACCTCATCGACGTGGACTGCAGACACCGAGGCCGCATCGAGTGCGCCCTTGATTGCCACTGCACCGAGCTTGGGGGCAGGAACAGAAGACAATGCGCCAAGGAAACTTCCCATGGGCGTCCGAACGGCAGAAACAATGTAAACGGTGCGAGACATGATGCGGTTTTTGGGGGTTGTCGTGGCACGAAATTAGGGCGAGATGGGCCGATTGGTTTGGGCTTTTTTCAAGGCAGTGAAACTTTCCATAACCAATCGCGTACCAAGACCAACCTGCAAACAAAAATCACATGGCACTCAATGGCATTCCTCTCCAGCACGAACCAGATCGCCTGAGAGAATTCCAAACCTTGATTCGCCACGTCCATCAGCAACCCACGCAAATGCGTCGGGCCCTGCGGTTGGCCTTCAAAGAATTGCCAGTTGACGAAGCCCAAACGCTTCGAGACTGGGTCGAGCGCCGGTTCTCCCTCTGAGAATCAGCGCTTTTTTTTGCGCGTCTCCGAAGCGGATCGCCTAGAAGCGTCGCGATCTGGACGGGGTCGACTGGGGCGTGCCCCCTTCTTGACCGGACGTTCGTCCATGTCCCGACGCGGCCCTGGCTTAGGGGAACTGCCCCCTCTCACCAACTTCAAGAATTCGTTGGGCACCCGGGTTTTGACATTGATCACTTCATTGTTGGGACCTTTCAAAGCCAGAGCAAACAAATGGATCCCTCCCCGTTTGAGTGGATCGGGTGCCGATTTGCCCACCCCAATCAACAGGCAATCGTCGCGACGCAACGCGGGAAGCATGTCCTTGATGACTTCGTAACCAGCCTTGAACTTGAGGAGCGTGTGCAGGTTGGTGGCACGCATCGTACGATAAGGCAGCGCATAGGGGTCGCTGTTTTCGGGACGGAGGTACAATTCGTCATCTGCCGCCAAATGACCTTGCACCATCACGTACATCCCTTTGGCAAAAGAGTTCCAATGTTTTTGCAGGTGCTCGCGCCACGCCATGGACTTGGCCACGACCAACAGTCCGCTGGCTTCGTGTGGAAGCTTGTTGACAAAGTGCACGTCGATGCGCTCCTCGGACTTGGCCTCGAGGTAAGCTTTCACTGCAGTGTAGGTCGACTTTACTTTGGGGTTGGGCGATGCACAGACCCAGCCTGCAGGCTTCTCGTAGATGAATACATTCTCGTCCTCATAGACGACCGGAAACGGCGCCCTGAGAAGGGCAGGAGAGGCACTGGTTTTGCTGTTCTTGGATTGAGCACCACCCGTTCTGCTGCGTTTGGCCATCTCCTCTTTCGACAGGATGGACACCTGTGCTCCAGGTTCGAGGACATCCGATCCACGGGACACAACCTGTCCATTGACCAACACTTCCCCCCTCTTCAAGGCATTCCGTGCCCGCGTTCGCGTGGCGTATCCCACATGGGTCATGAGTGCTTCGATCAACTCAACGGGATGGGTGGCCTTGAATTCTTGCATGGCGCGAAAGTACGCGTTGGACTCGGTCTTGCCCCTTCACCTTGGCGGTGAGGCCCCAAAAAAAGAGGCCTCCGCCGTTGCGAAAGCCTCTCTAACTAACAACTAAACTTAACCGAACGCGGTCCCTGTTGGAACCCAGTGCATTCAATTGTGGCCAAGGTGGGTGTCTCTTTGAAGCGACGCAAGGCCATGTGCGCATAGAGGGGCTGTACTTTTCCACAAACGCCGTGGACAACCATGAAACGCTGCCGCTTCAATCGATGCTGCAACCCTGTCCAAAGACGGACAGCATGTTCATCAAATCGGATACACCCACGCTGTCGTCGAGGTCGGTGTCTGCAAAGCAAAGGCTTTGGCATCCAAAGTCGGAGAGCATGGTGAGCAAGTCATCCACACTTCGCGTGCCATCCCCATTGAAATCGGCATAGCACCATGGAACTGAAACACAAAACGCCACCGTGAGCTCTTCGCCAAAGTCGAGGCCTTGGGCATCTGAAATGATGTCTTCAAAGGGTCCCGTCAGCGCATACCCGCCAGGTTCTCCGCAGTAAGATCCGGAGAATCCATCCCCACCCTCATCGTTCCACACCAATTCATAGCACCCTTCGGAAAGGCACCAATTTTGACTCACGGTGTCAGCAGCAGACAGCGGAACACTATGCAGGATGACGTCTTGGGTTGTAGCATCGCGCAGTTCCCAACGCATGTCTACGTTCTCACAGTCACCCCACCACGTGAATGTCGAAGTGTGCCCAAGTCCTGATGCCACAACGGTTGTCGAAAATGGGGCACCAAGACTCCCTTGTTCTGGGCTCCATGCGTGCACGGTGACCTCCCAGACTCCAGCATTGGGCACTTCCACGTGAAAGGCGTTGAGGATGACTTCGGCACCATGCACAATCGGCGCCTCAAACGCGGTCCACACGGTGTCTTGAATCAACAGGTTTCCTTGCGCAGCTTCCAAGGCAAAGTGCACACCGTTCAAGGCTTGTGTTCCGCTGAAATGGAAACGTGGCTGACCTGAAAGCAAACCCATGCATTGGGTGCGGTTCGCCACAATGCCAGTTACAGCTCCGGCCTTGGCAGGTGCGGTGGGCAAAGGACATGCCCACACCCCACGACCGAAGGTGGAAACCACCAATCGATCTAAGCTGACATCCTCCTGAATGTCCACCACGGGTGTGAGTGGGAGTCCTGTCCCGAGGCTTGACCATGCCATGGTTTCTTCGTTCCAAAGGTGCACGCCCAAATCTGAGCCACACACCACGGAACCGTCGTCCAATTGCGTCAAGACCTGAATGGGGAGCGCTGGCAACCCTGCGCTCACATTTTCCCATGTTGATCCTTGGTCGTCTGTCCGCCAAACCTGCTGCCCCTCGTCGTACACGCCGAATGAAATCCACCACGTATGGATGTCTTGGGCATCGATGGCCACATCGCCTACCTCCGCGTCAGGCAGGCCCGAGATGAGATTGAATGACGTGGATTCACTGTCTCTCCAGTACACTTGGCTGTTCTTGGCCACCAGAACGGCCTCTGGATCCAGCGCAGAGAGTGCCATGGCCGTGCTTCGGGCGGCCCCCATGCCTCCCCAAGATGTCCATGTGTTCCCGCCGTCATCGGAGAAGTGCAGCGATTTCTTGGCAGCCACAATGCGTCCAGGCACCGCAGGATGAAGCTGGAAAGGTGTTTGCCAGGCGCCCACTTCATTGGGACCGGCGGCCTGGAAGTAGTTGGCAATGTTGGTCATCGTTCTTCCCCCGTCGTCGCTGCGGTAGAGCAACCCATAGTAGGCAGATGCGTACAGCCTGCCTTCGACTTCGGGGTCAAAAAAGGCGTGAAAGCCATCGCCATCGAGTACCCGTGCCTCGAAGTCGGGCTGAATCAAGGTGGTGCCATTGTCTTGCGTGCCTACCATCAAGTGGCCTGCTTTCCCGGGGTGAACGGCCATGGCGTAGCCTTGGGTGATTTCTAAGCCTGCGGAGAGGTCCATCACTTCTTCTCCCTCCCACAGAAACACCCCACCATCGTTGCCCAGCACCACACGCCCATCCTCAAGCACCGTGATGCTGTGCTGGTCTGCGTGCGCATATTTCGCATCGGATGCCCCTTGCCAATGGACGGGGCAATTCCACGTCGCTCCGCCGTCGGATGTCTCCCATAGGTTGACACCCCCGACCAACACATGGTTGCCGTGGTTCGGATCGACTGCAATGCACAAGTCCCAGAAGGCTTGTCCAGCACCATCTGCGCCGCTGACCGTGTAGCCAAGAAGGTTGGGCCCATCGTCGCGGGTGGCCTCCGCCGTCCAAGTGAGCCCGCCATCCACACTGCGCCAAAAGGCCAAGAAGTTCTGCTGAAAGTAGTGGCCGGCCACTGCGTACATCGTATCAGGGGACATTCCGTCCGCGTTGGGGTGTCCTGCCAACTGGATGCGTCCAGCGCTGTTGTCGGACTCGGGCAGTTCACATGCCACCCAATTCGCGCCGCAGTCTGTGGTTCGGTACACTCCTTGGTTTTCGACACCCACCACCGCAATGCTGTCATTGACCCAAATCAAATCCCTTGCGGCCCCAGGGTGCACGAGATCGAACGTCATTCCTGCATTCAAGGTCCGGAACAAACCGAGATCGGTTCCGACAAACACCGTATCTGACTTGCTGGGGTGTGGGCGTATGGCATAAATCGTGCGGCCTTGTTCGACCTCAAAAGACAGCTCCAGTGGCTCCCAGGTGGCTCCGCCGTCTGTCGTTTCAAGCACGCCAATGCTGTACGTGTCTCCCCCGTTCCCATCTCCTGTCGCAAGCCAAAGGTGGTCGGCGTCTTCTGGATCAATCCAGAGGTCGGTCACCCCCAAGGGTGCCAACACGTCCACGCCGAAAACGTCCCATGTTTGGCCTTCATCCCAGGAGTGCCAGAGGCCACCTGCGGGCGCACACGCGTACCAATGCTGCGCGTCATGAGGGTCGACGCGAACCCGGTTGATGCGCCCGGCCCCGCCATGGGTGGGGACACTTCGTGGAGCCACATGGCGCCATTGGACATCTTCATCGGGCGGGAGAACTGCTGCAGTTTGTCGCCAATCCTCCGATGCTTGCCACCATGCGCTTCTCGCGACCGAGGCGGTGAGGCCACCTCGCGACTGTGCCCACCATGCCCAACGTGCGAATGGCTTTTCGCCACAAGACCGCGACTCGGTGCGCCATTCCGCTTGATTTTCGAAGGCCTC
>PKDW01000106.1 GCA_002863145.1 Flavobacteriales bacterium | reverse complement strand
ATTGAGTTTTGATGTTTTTTCCTTGAGCCCCCCTCTTTTGCGTGAGGGGCAGGTGTATTTTCGCCCAAAATTTTACGCCATGAGCCTCAACCGCCAACAAGCCCTGCACGAAGTGTTGGATCGCGTGCCAAACCATCAGCCGCGTCCGGCCAACAAAATCTCTGAGTACTTCGGTGAAAACGTGTTCAATCTGCACGTGATGCGGTCGTATCTGCCCGACGAAGCCTACGACGGCATTGTCGAGGCCATGGAAAAGGGAACCCCCATCAGCCGTAAGGTTGCAGACCAAACGGCGTCGGCCATGAAGGAGTGGGCCATCAGCCGAGGGGCCACGCACTACACCCACTGGTTCCAGCCTTTGACTGGCAGCACGGCGGAAAAGCATGACAGCTTTATCTCGCCTACCGCCGACGGGCGTGCCATTGAAAAGTTCGATGGAACTTTGCTTGTGCAGCAGGAGCCCGACGCCTCTTCGTTCCCCAGCGGAGGCATTCGCAACACGTTTGAGGCCCGTGGCTACACCCTGTGGGATCCCACCTCACCCGCGTTTGTGTGGGGAGAAACGCTTTGCATCCCCACCATCTTCATCAGCTACACCGGTTATGCCCTGGACAACAAAATGCCCCTTCTGAAGGCTTTGTCTGCAGTGGACGCGGCAGCCACGTCGGTGTGTCAGTACTTCGACAGGAACGTCACGAAGGTGAATGCCACCTTGGGTTGGGAGCAGGAGTACTTTTTGGTGGATAAGGCGTTGTACGCCGCGCGTCCCGACTTGGCCATGACCGGCCGTGCGTTGTTTGGCGCAGCCCCTGCAAAAGGTCAACAACTCGACGACCACTACTTCGGCGCCATTCCCGAGCGCGTGTCTGCGTTCATGAAGGACTTCGAAATGGAGGCGCACAAGTTGGGCATCCCTGTGACCACACGTCACAATGAGGTGGCGCCCAACCAATTTGAGTTGGCACCTGTGTTTGAAGAGGCGAACCTCGCCAACGATCACAACCTCCTCTTGATGGAGTTGTTGGAAAAGGTGGCACGTCGCCACGACTTCCGCATCCTGCTTCACGAAAAGCCTTTTGCAGGTGTGAACGGTTCGGGCAAGCACAACAACTGGTCGCTCGGCACCAACACCGGGGTCAACCTTCTTAAGCCGGGCAACAATCCCAAGACCAACCTCCGCTTCTTGACGTTCTTCGTGAACACCTTGGCGGCGTTGCACCGGCACGCAGACGTGGTTCGCGCATCGATTGCGAGCGTCGGGAACGACCACCGCTTGGGTGCCAACGAAGCGCCTCCGGCGATCATGTCGGCCTTCATAGGCTCTCAATTGTCCGAATTGCTTGACGCCTTGGAAGCCAGCATCAAAGCAGGCAAGCTGACGCCGGCCGACAAGACCGCGCTTAAGCTCGAAATCGGCCGCATCCCCGAGGTGTTGCTTGACAACACCGACCGCAACCGCACCTCTCCGTTCGCCTTCACAGGCAACAAGTTTGAATTGCGTGCGGCTGGTTCCACGGCAAACTGTGCGGTACCTATGACTGTACTCAACACCATCGTGGCAGAGCAGCTCAACGCGTTCAAGGCGGCAGTCGATGTCCGCATCAAGGGTGGAGACAAGAAAGACGACGCTTTGTTGAAGGAGTTGCAAAAGCTCATCAAGGAGCACAAGGCCATTCGTTTTGAAGGCAACGGCTACGGTGACGAATGGGTCAAGGAGGCCAAAAAGCGCGGCTTGAGCAACCTCACCGACACGCCTACAGCGCTTCAGGTTTGGGGTCGCAAGGAGGTGGCGGAGTTGTTCTCCTCGCTCGGTGTGTTGACCACTGAAGAGCTTCACGCCCGCCAGGAAGTGGAGTACGAGAACTACATCATGAAGCGTCAGATCGAGGCGCGTATCACGGGAGACATGGCGACCAACATCGTCCTTCCAGCGGCCATTGCGTATCAAAACATGCTCATCGAGAACATCAGCGGGTTGATGGACGTCTTCGGGAAAGACGCCAAGGCGATGACCGTAGGCCAACGTGAAGTGCTCGCGGAGGTGTCTGAGTGCGTGAGCAAGTTGCACAAGTCGGCCTCCAGCTTGCGCAGCGAACGCTCCAAAATCAACAAGATGGACGACATCGCGAAGCGCGCGGTGAAGTACGGTTCTGTGGTCACTCCCCTCATCGAGGAGGTGGGGAGCCACTGCGCCCGCCTAGAGCAACTGGTGGACAATGAGATTTGGCCTTTGCCCAAATTCCAGGAAATGTTGTTCACGCGTTGAGAAAGCGTCACGGGGTTCTTGGCCGATTCACCATCGGCTGTTCGAGAAATGGAAAAGGCGTCTCCACACGGGGGCGCCTTTTTTCTGTACTTTCACACCTTGATTCACCAAGCCTAATTAGGAATGCCTACCAACCTGCAAGCATCCGTGGCCCGCTTGAGTGCCACAGTCCTTTTCTCTTTGTTCGCCGCAGCCGCAGCGTTTGCCCAGAGCGACATGACATTCGAAGCCGACCAAGCGTTTGAGCGTCGTGGTTACCACGAGGCGGCCCGCGAATACGTGGCGTTGTACGCCAAAATCAAGTCTGACGTCGCCCTCAAGGCGTACTGCGCTTTCCAAGCGGGAGAGTCGTACCGCCTTCACCACGAGCCTGAAATGGCAACAGAGTGGTACGACAAGGCGATTGGCTTGAAGTATGGAGATCGCAACAGCATGGTGTTTTTGGTGTATGGAGATGCGCTCCGTGACCAGGAGGCATTTGACGAGTCCATCGAGATGTACGCGCGTTACCAGAACGCGGGAGGCGACTCCAACGTGGCTGAGAGCCGCATTGAAAACGCAGACCTCGCAGCCATCATGATTGAGGAGCCCGAGAGCCGTTACATCGTGGAGCCCATGGTGTTGTTGAACTCGGCTTCGTACGATTTCTGCCCGACGTTCGCAGGCAAGAAGCAGGACGAGCTCGTGTTTGCTTCTTCGCGTGAGTCCGCGACAGGAACCGAAGAAGATCCCATCACGGGCCAAGCCTACATGGATTTGTTCCACAGCGACATGGACAAGAAGGGGCGTTGGAGTGAGCCCGAGCCTTTGGGCAACACCGTCTGCACCGTGCACAACGAAGGAGGTGCCACGTTCGACAGCGACGGCAAGGTGATTTACTTCACGCGATGCATGGACATGGACGGTTCGAACTTGGCCTGTGACATTTACATGGCCAAGAAGCAAGGCGCCAGCTACGGGGCTTCCTCGGCGTTGGGTTTGATCAACCGCGAAGAGAACGACAGTTCTCAAGTGGGACATCCCACCTTGTCTCCCGACGACAACATCTTGATTTTTGCATCAGACATGCCCGGTGGATTTGGAGGCAACGACCTTTGGTACGTGGAGGCCGTTGACGGTTCCTTCGAAGGTGCAGTGCCACAAAACCTCGGTGCGAACATCAATACGGCGGGGGACGACATGTTCCCGCACCATCGCGACAACGGTGATTTGTACTGGTCGACCAACGGCCGCGAAGGCCTCGGCGCATTGGACTTGTGGAAGGCTGAAGGGCGCGAAGGCAAGCTCGCCTTTGCAGAGCCTACAGCGTTGCCATACCCTTTGAACTCGGCTTCTGACGATTTTGCCATTTCGTTCCGCGACGGCATGGAAGAGGGCATGTTCACCTCCAACCGCGTGGGTGGCAAGGGCGTCGACGATTTGTACTCGTTCAAATTGCCTCCGTTGGAGTTCTGCTACCAAGCTTACGTCTATGACTACGACACAGGCATGCCGATTGAAGGGGCGGCAGTCACTTTGGAATCCAACGACGGTTCCTCGAATGCCTTCACCTCGGACGGAGAAGGGGAATTGTCTTTGTGCGACGGTGAAATTGGAGAGAACATGACCTTCAACGTTGACGTGGCGGCTGAAGGCTACATCGGCACAGGCGACTTGGTCACCACTGCCGGTTTGACGGAGTCGACCACGCTCGCCCGTGAATACCTTTTGAAGGAGATTGTCCTCAACAAGGAATACGACATGCCTGTGGTGCTCTACCCGCTGGGCAGTGCGGAGCTCTTGGTGGATGAGTCGGTGAACTCTTCAGACTCGTTGAATTACCTCGTGGACTTGCTGGAGCGCAACGAAAACTTGGTCATCCAATTGGAGGCACACACTGACAGCCGCGGCAGCGCTTCGGCGAATAAGAAGTTGAGCCAGGACCGCGCCGAGACGTGTGTGAACTACCTGCAAGAGAAGGGCATCGCCGCAGCGCGCTTGGTTCCGGTGGGTTACGGAGAGGACGCGTTGCTCATCAGCGATGCGGAAATCAACCGAATGGCCGCGGAGGACCGCGAGATGGCGCACCAACGCAACCGTCGGACGGTCTTCAAGATCATCCGCTTCGATTACAAGCCCGGCGAATAAGTCGTGAGCGACGCGAGATATGCCGCGCGCGGGGTTTCTGCAGGCAAGGAAGAGGTGCATGCCGCCATTGAAGGCATTGACAAGGGCTTGTTCCCCAAGGCTTTCTGCAAGATTGTCCCCGACCATCTGACGGGGAGCCAGGAGCATTGTATGGTGATGCACGCCGACGGTGCTGGGACCAAATCGTCTCTCGCCTACATGTATTGGAAAGAGACCGGAGACGTCAGTGTGTGGCGTGGCATTGCCCAAGACGCACTGATCATGAACGTGGACGACCTGCTCTGCGTGGGGTGTACGGGCCCCATTTTGGTGTCCAGCACCATTGGGCGCAACAAGCATCTCGTGCCTGGCGAGGTCATCAAAGAGATCATTCAAGGAACGGAATCCTTGCTGGCAGATCTTCGGGACCAAGGCCTTGACATCCGCTCGACGGGAGGGGAGACGGCAGATGTCGGCGACCTTGTCCGAACCATCATTGTGGATTCCACCGTGGTGGCGCGCATGCGCCGAGACGAGGTGATTGACAACGGTCGGATTGAAGCGGGCAACGTCGTGGTGGGCTTGGCGAGTTTTGGACAAGCCACCTACGAATCAACGTACAATGGAGGCATGGGGAGCAACGGGTTGACTTCGGCACGTCACGATGTGTTTGGCAAGTCCTTGGCCATGAAGTATCCGGAGAGTTTTGACCCCGGAACCGACGCGCAATTTGTGTACGCAGGCAGCTTTGGCTTGACCGATGCGGTGGAAGGCTCACCCTTGGATGCCGGTCAGATGGTGTTGTCTGCCACCCGCACCTATGCACCCGTGGTGCAGACGTTTTTGAAGGAACACCGTTCGAAGATTTCCGGGATGGTGCATTGTTCGGGCGGAGCCCAAACCAAAGTACTCCACTTCCTGAACAACGGACTTCACGTCGTCAAGGACAACATGTTTGACGTTCCGGTTCTGTTTGAGACGATTCAACGCGAGTCGGGGACCTCTTGGGAAGAGATGTACAAGGTGTTCAACATGGGACACCGGCTCGAGGTCTACACCGATGAAACCACCGCGCAGGAGATCATCAAGGTGAGCGAGTCGTTTGGCATTGCAGCCCAAATCATCGGTCGCGTCGAAGCCAAGGATGGAAAGGCCGAAGTCACGGTGAACGGCCCCCACGGAACGTACACTTACAGCTAAATCATGGCGCTGGACCGCGAGGCCACCGGCGGTTGGGTGAAGAAACTCCAGAGCATCGCGGATCGGTTCGCGGAGGTGGAGAAGCGCGTTTCCGACCCGGAGGTGGCGTCTGACCAGCAAGCCTTTGCGACGTTGATGCGGGAGCATCGACGGTTGAAGCCCATGGCCGAGAAGGCACGCCAGCTTGTCACGTGTTTGGCCAATTGGGACGAGGCCACTGCTTGGAAAGATTCGGAGGATGCCGACATGCGCGAACTTGGGGCGGCGGAATTGCCGGCCTTGACGTCCGAACTCGAGAAGGGTGTAGAAGAGGCCAAATGGATGCTTCTCCCCCATGACGCTGCGGACGACCGCGACGCGATTTTGGAGGTGCGTGCAGGGACAGGTGGTGACGAGGCTGCCTTGTTTGCCGGGGATTTGGTGCGGATGTATGTGAAGCACGCCGAGGACCGCGGGTGGAAACACAGCTGGGTCGGCATGAGCGAAGGCACGGTTGGGGGATTCAAGGAAGCGGTGATTCGATTGGAAGGGGAGGGCGTGTTTGGCTGGCTCAAATTTGAGTGCGGCGTGCATCGCGTGCAGCGGGTGCCGGCCACCGAATCCCAGGGAAGGGTGCACACGAGCGCGGCCACCGTGGCGGTGTTGCCCGTGGCGGGAGAAGTGGATGTTGACCTCAACTTGAATGACGTGCGCAAGGACACGTTTCGCGCCAGCGGCGCGGGTGGACAGCACGTGAACAAAACCGAGAGTGCCGTGCGTTTGACACACGTTCCCACGGGCACGGTGGTGGAATGCCAGGACGGCCGTTCTCAGCACCAGAATTACGAGCGCGCCCTCGAGGTCTTGCGGAGTCGATTGTATGATGCAGCGAGGGCCGAGGTCGAGGCTGAACGCGCTGCCGAGCGGAAATCCCAGGTCAGCACCGGGGACCGCAGTGCCAAAATCCGAACCTACAATTTCCCCCAAGGCAGGGTCACCGACCACCGCATTGGGTTGACGCTGCATGCGTTGCCTGCCATCTTAGGCGGCGACTTGACGGCCGTCATTGAGGCCTTGCATGTGGCCGACCGTGCCGAGCGGTTGAAAAATCTTTGACAACCCCCCTCCTCAAGGCGTGTTCGAGCGGCCCTCAAGGACGGCCATGTCCGACCTTTGCGGCATGTCTGCACCAAGATTGTCCCGGCGTTCTCCTGCGATCGCTTTGCAAACCCCAGAGGGGTTGTTGTCCGCCATTCATGCCAAAGGTTCCTATCTCTGCGTAGGTCTTGATCCCGACCCGGCCAAGATTCCCGCTGCGTTCGGTGCAGGCGTTGAGGGCATGGAGGCTTTTTGCTTGGCCATGGTTCAGGCCACCCAGCACGTGGCGGTAGCGTACAAACCCAACTTGGCCTTCTTCGAGCAATACGGTGCCGCGGGGTGGGCTGCCTTGGAGCGCGTGGTCGAACAGATTCCAAGTGACGTCTTGGTGATTGCCGATGCGAAGCGTGGCGACATTGGCAACACCGCAACGCGGTATGCACGCGCCATGTTTGAAGGACTTGGGGCCGATGCCGTGACTGTGGTGCCTTACATGGGCCGGGACAGCATCGAGCCGTTCACGGCGTTCGAGGGTCGTTGGACCATCTTGCTCGCGCTGACGTCCAATCCTGGGGCAGAGGATTTCGAGTTCCACGGAGATCGTCCGCTGTACCGTGAAGTGTTGCGCAAAAGCCAAACTTTCCAGGGTGCCCAAAGACTCATGTTCGTCGTGGGGGCCACGCGACCGGCCATGCTCAAACAAGTACGCGAAGAAGCGCCCCATGCGTTCCTGTTGGTTCCAGGTGTTGGCGCTCAAGGCGGCACGGTGGAAGACGTTGCCCGGTTCGGCATGAACGACCATTGCGGATTGTTGGTGAACAGTTCCAGGGGCATTCTGTATGCGGCTGGGCCTGACGCCACCCAGGAGGAATCCCAAGCGGCGGCCGCGAACGTAGCGGAAGATTTGGCTGCACAGATGCGCGCGACCTTGGAGGCCAAAGGGTTGGTCTAAGTCACCGGCAAAATTCACGTTTGCGGTTGCAAAACGCGACGGTCTTGCGGTGCGAAGCTTTCGAGGCGCGTCGTAAATTCACGGCAATGATGATGTTTTCCTTTCGCGTCTTTCCCAGAATATACCTCGCGGTCGCTTTTGTGATCGGCGTGGTCATTTTTGGAAGTGTGGGATACGTTGTGGTGGAGGGGTATTCCTGGGTGGAGGCGTTGTATATGACGGTCATCACAGTGTCGACTGTGGGGTTTGGAGAGGTGCGGGAGTTGAGCGACAATGGCATGGTCTTCACCACGATCTTGATCATGGGGAGCTTGGGCACGTTCGCGTACTCGATTTCCGCCCTCACGACGTACTTTGTCAATGGTGAATACAGAAACACGTTCAAAGAGGCACGTTTGAAACAAGAAGTAGAAAAACTGAGCGGGCATGTGATTGTCTGCGGTCTGGGTCGCGTCGGTGAAATGGCGGTGCAGGAGTTGGTGGATCACAACACAGCGGTGGTCATTGTGGAAGGTGATGCCGAGAAGGCAGAGCGTCTCGGAGAGGCGGGTCTGCTCGTGATTCCCGGTGACGCCACCCGAGACGAGAATTTGGCCAATGCGGGCATCACGCGCGCGAAGTCAGTCATCACCACGTTGCCAGACGATGCCCAAAACCTTTATGTGGTCCTCGCGGCCCGCGAAATGGCCCCAGACATCCACATCATCAGCAGGGCTTCCATGTCCAACTCTTTGAGCAAGCTTCGCGTGGCAGGCGCCAACAACGTCATCATGCCTGACAAGGTCGGCGGTGCACACATGGCGTCGCTCGTGGTCATGCCCGATGTGTTGGAGTTCCTCGACCACGTCCGCATTCAAGGTGCGGACGCCATCAATTTGGAGGAAATTCCCGTGAACGTCTTGCCTCAAGGTCTCAAGACGGCCACCCTGGGTGAACTCGATGCACGCAACCGCGTTGGCGTCAATGTTGTCGGCGTCAAAAAGTCCGATGGCGATTTCATCATCAACCCCGGTGCAGACACGCCGCTCGACGACGCGTGCAAATTGTTCGTCTTGGGTACGGTAGACCAAATCCGCACGCTGAATCGCGTCTTGGGCATTCAGCACCCTCAAGTTTGACAAAACCACACCTCATGATCCCACGTATTGCCCTTCTCTTGCTGTCCCTTGTGCCATGGCTCGCCCACGCGCAAGAGAGCGTAGACGACCGCATCAATGCGGTGATGGAACCCGTGACCAATGCCATCATGAGCGTCATCTTCTTCACCGTTCCCATTGGGGGAGGGCGTGAGGTGCCGTTCGTGTTGATCTGGTTGCTTGCAGGTGCCTTGATTTTCACGCTCTACAACCGCTTCGTCAACATCACCGCTTTTGGCCATGCCTTGGATGTGGTTCGCGGCAAATTTGACGACCCCAACCACAAAGGAGAAGTCAGTCATTTCCAAGCCCTTACGGCGGCGCTCTCCGGCACCGTCGGGGTGGGCAACATTGCCGGTGTGGCTGTGGCCGTGTCCCTTGGGGGACCTGGTGCGACGTTTTGGATGATTGTGGCCGGTCTGCTCGGCATGAGTTCCAAGTTTGTCGAGTGCACCTTGGGCACGAAGTACCGTCGTGTGAATGAGGACGGGAGCATTTCCGGTGGGCCGATGTACTACTTGCGGGACGGATTGGCCAAGCAAGACAAAAAAGGCCTAGGCGCCGTGCTAGCTGCCTTGTTCGCGGTTGCATGCATTGGCGGTTCCTTTGGCGGAGGCAACATGGTTCAGATCAACCAAGCCACAAGCCAACTCATCGCGGTCACGGGAGGTGAAGCGTCCATGTTTTATGGCAACAGCTGGATTTTCGGGGTCATCATGGCCGTGATTGTGGCGGCGATTATTCTCGGGGGCATCAAGAGCATCGCCAAAGTGACGGACAAAGTGGTCCCATTCATGGTGGGCATTTACATCCTCGGCGCCCTGGCGGTCATTTTTGGCAACCTTGGGGAAGTGCCTGCGGCCTTCGGCAAAATTTTCAGCGGCGCCTTCAACAGCGATGCGATGTACGGAGGACTTGTGGGGGTTTTGATTCAAGGCTTCAAGCGTGCGGCGTTCTCGAACGAGGCGGGCATTGGTTCGGCCTCGATAGCCCACAGTGCTGCGAAGACCGATGAACCTGTCAGTGAAGGCATTGTGGCGTTGTTGGAGCCGTTCATCGACACCGTGGTGATCTGCACCATGACGGCCTTGGTCATCGTCATTTCAGACTACGGCGCGTACGACCAAGTTGGGGTTTTGGCGAGCGCCCAAGCCGGGGAGTTGCAGGCGATCAATTTGACCTCCTCGGCGTTCAGCCAAACGTTGTCTTGGTTCCCGGTGGTCTTGTCCGTGGCGGTCATTCTGTTTGCGCTTAGCACCATGATCAGCTGGAGCTACTACGGACTGAAGGCATGGACGTTCTTGTTTGGAGAGACCCGCGCCATGGACATCACCTACAAAGCGTTGTTTTGCATGTTTGTGATTGTAGGGTCAGCCATCAGTGCACAGAGCGTCTTTGACTTTGGCGATGCCATGATTTTTGCCATGTGCTTCCCCAACGTATTGGGATTGTATTTCATGGCCCGCGAGGTGAAGGAGGATTTGGGAGACTACATGAGGAGGGTGAAGAGTGGCGAGATCAAGAGGTACGACTGACACATCCAAGACGTTTTTTGGCGTCAGGCATGCCCAACTCCGCTACTGGAGTTGGGCATGTTTGTTGATTGCGGGATTGGCATGCAGCCACCTTTGGCGGGCCCAAGCATGGGAAAGGCGGTTGAGAAACGTTCCGCGGGCCACAGTGTCTTCGCTGCACCGTTTGCTAGAAGACATCGACGTGCCTGAGGCATCACGATACACTGCGCGCTCGAGGGGGAAGCACACGCAACAGGGGCCGCCCAAAACAAAGACGAACACCCCTAGACGGGACTCGGTCTTCAAGCCCCCAAGATTGGTGGACCTCAATCAAGCCAGTGCGGCGGAGTGGGCTGATTTGCCAGGCATCGGCCCGGTGCTCTCTCGTCGCATCGTCAAATTCCGGGACGCGCTCGGAGGCTTTGCTTCCCTGAATCAACTGCATCATGTCTACGGTTTGGATTCGGCTGTGATTGAACGTGTGAAGCCTTCATTGAAGTTGGAGGCTCATTCGCATCGGGGCATCTGCCTGGACACGGTCACGTTCCGGTCACTGGTCCGGCACCCCTTGTTTGATGCAGACCAAACGCGAAAGGTCCTACGGGCGTGGGGAAGGGGCACCACGCTAGATGCGTTTTGGACCCGGGTGTCGGTCACGGACGCGGAACGCCAAGCCTGGATGCCGTACTTGCGTGTATGTCCGGCGGTGGGGGGGCAGGACGGCATGGAGTTGGAGCGGTGAACCCACTTTGCCGACCTTTGTGGTCCTCAACGACAGGAACCCATGCAACTTACATTGACCTCAGACCAGCGCCTGATTCGCGACAGTATCCGTGATTTTGCCCTTAAGGAAATTCTGCCACACCGAATGGAGTGGGACGAAAGCCAGCATTTTCCCCGGGACCTGTTTCAGCGGATGGGGGAGTTGGGATTGATGGGGATGTTGGTTCCGGAGCAGTACGGAGGTGCCGGCTTGGGGTACTATGAGTACAAGATGGCCATTGAAGAATTGGCCAAGGTGTGTGGCTCCATTGGCTTGTCCATGGCCGCGCACAACAGCCTTTGCACCGGGCATATTTTGCAGTTTGGCAGCGAGGAGCAGAAGCAACGCTGGTTGCCCAAATTGGCGTCGGGTCAATGGATTGGCGCGTGGGGCTTGACCGAAGCGAACACGGGAAGCGACGCCATGCGCATGCGATGTGTCGCTGAGAAAGATGGCGACGAGTGGGTTTTGAACGGCACCAAGAACTGGATCACGCATGGCATCACAGGCGATGTGGCTGTGGTGCTTGCCAGAACAGGGGAATTGCTCGACAGTCGCGGAATAACGGCATTTGTGGTGGAACGCGGAACGCCCGGATTTTCTGGAGGCAAGAAGGAAAACAAACTCGGCATGCGCTCAAGCGAGACCGCAGAGATGATTTTTGACCAATGCCGCATCCCCGCGGCCAACGTGCTCGGAGAAGTGGGAGAGGGGTTCATCCAAGCGATGAAGATTTTGGATGGCGGAAGGATCAGCATTGCGTCCCTTGCCTTGGGCATGGCCAAAGGCGCGTTGGAGACGGCCACGCAATACGCCAAAGAGCGTGAGCAGTTTGGACAACCCATTGCCCGCTTTCAAGCCATCGCCTTCAAGTTGGCCGACATGGCGACGTCCATAGAGGCGGCAGATTTGTTAACCCTGCAGGCTTGCGAGCTCAAGACGCAAGGAAAGGCCGTGACAAAGGAGAGCGCCATGGCCAAGTACGAGGCGAGCGAAGTGTGTGTTCGAGTCGCGACAGAAGGGGTGCAAATCCTAGGTGGCTACGGCTACACAAAGGACTTTCCCGCAGAGAAATTCTACCGTGACAGCAAGTTGTGCACCATTGGAGAGGGGACCAGCGAAATCCAAAAATTGGTCATCAGCAGAGAATTGCTGAAGGCCTAAGGTGGTCTTTCTCGGAAATTTCTTATTTTTGGCGCCCAATCAGAATTACCATGCTCAGCATTCAAGTCAAAGAGGGGGACAACATCGAACGCGCCCTCAAGCAATTCAAGAAGAGGTTCGACCAGACGAAAACAATGAAGCAATTGCGCACGCGTCGTGAGTTCGTGAAGCCCAGCGTGCTGAACCGTGAGGTGCGCAAAAAAGCGGTCTACAAAAACGGTCTGAACTTGAAGTCGGAGTGATATAATTTCGATAATTCATCGACATAATATTTGGTTATGTCGATAAAAAAGGCGATATTGCACGTGCTTTATCGCTTTTTTTTATGCCTTGACCCTTGACCCAATCACCCCAGCATATTGCCCAATTCTTGGATTATCTGCAGAAAGAGCGGAGGGGATCTGACCACACCATTCGTTGTTACAGGTCGGACCTGAAACAAATGCAGAGGTACATGTTGGAGGCTTATGAAGTTGGGGATTTGACGTCCATCGAGTCCGAATGGATTCGATCTTGGGTTGTCGAGTTGGTCAAGGCGGGAAAGTCGCCAAGGACCATCCACCGCAAGGTGAGTGTGTACCGCACGTTTGTGAAGTACGCCCGCCGTCAAGGCATCATGAACACCAACCCTGCCGAGTCGGTGGTGTTGCCCAAGGTGGAGAAGCGCATGCCTGAGGTGGTCCCAGAGCACACCATGAATCAACTGTTTGCAGAGGAGGTGTTTGCGACGGACTGGAAAGGCCGCCGAGATCGCAGCATGATGGCGCTGCTTTATGAAACAGGCATCCGGATGAGTGAGTTGATTGGCTTGAAGGTGGGGGATGTCAACGGAGCGCGCAAAGAGCTTCGCGTTTACGGCAAAGGAAGAAAAGAGCGTGTGTTGCCGTTGTTGCCCTCAACCCTTGAGAGCATCATGCAACACGTGATGGATCGTCCTGTGGGAGAAGACGATTTGTTTGTGACGGATGCAGGGAGTTCTCTGTATCCGTCATTTGTTTACCGGAGGGTCAATCACTACCTTGGAGAGGTGAGTTCGCTGCAACAATGCAGCCCTCACGTACTTCGGCATACGTTTGCGACCCACCTGCTTAACAGAGGGGCTGAGTTGGCGGCAGTGAAAGATTTGCTCGGCCACGCCAGTTTGTCCTCCACACAGGTGTACACCCAGCACACGACAGCAAGGCTGAAGGAGTTTCACAACGCTTCTCCGTTGAACAAAAGGGCGACGGGGGAGTAAACCCCGTTGCGACATGCAAATTCAGATTCATTCGATTCATTTCGACGCCGATGCGTCCCTCTTGGATTTTGTCAAAGCGAAATTGGACAAGCTGTTGACCTACAACAACGAAATCCAAAACTTTGAGGTTTTCTTGAGGGTGGAGAAGAGCGACAACCGCACAAACAAGGTGGTGGAAGTCAAAGCCCATGTTCCAGGCAAAGACCTGTTCGCCAAGAAGCGTTCAGTCAGTTTTGAGGCCGCGATGGATGAGGTGCATGAAGCCTTGCGCAGACAGGCGATTAAGGTGCATGCATGAGCGTCGGTTCTTCCTGAAAATTTTCCAACGTGAGCATGTGTAATCACGTGGATTTCTTTCTTACATTTGCCCTCCTGGCTTTAAA
>PKDW01000181.1 GCA_002863145.1 Flavobacteriales bacterium | reverse complement strand
AGGAATAAATGCTTTAAAAGAGCCGCCATTGCGGCTCTTTTTTTATTATCGCGCCATGAAATTTATCCTCTCGAAGGTTCTCGGTCTTCCACCGGCAATCGTCATCCTTTTATTTACATGTTGTTCGGTCAACACTTCACGGGCGCAAAACCTGCAGGAGGATGACTTGGCGTTGGTCGAGGGACTCTTGGATCAAATGACCCTCGAAGACAAAGTGGGTCAAATGACCCAATTGACTCTCGGCTTCCTCTCAACATCGCAAAAGCAACACGACGGTCGACCCAAAAAAGTGGACTGGGAGAAGATGAGGGTTGCAATTGAGCAGTATCGCGTGGGATCAATTCTGAATTCTGCAGGGAATGCTTATCCCATTGAAGAGTGGCATCGCGTGATTGAAGGGATACAGGAAATTGCCATGTCGCAGCCTTTGGCAATTCCAATCGTTTATGGCATCGATGCCATTCATGGCGTGACTTACACTCAAGGTTCCACGTTGTTTCCGCACAACATTGGCCTTGCGGCATCGCGCAGCAGAAGGCTCACAACCAAATGTGCGGAGATTACGGCCGCGGAGGCAAGGGCAAGTGGTTTGAGATGGAACTTCGATCCCGTTTTTGATGTGGGAAGACAACCACTCTGGCCGCGGTTTCCAGAGACATTTGGAGAGTCCTCTCTTTTGTGCGGGCAATTGGGTGCAGAAATTGTCGAAGCCTACGAGGGAAAAGGCCTCAATGAAGGGGCAGGTGTCGCCGCCTGTCTGAAACACTTTTTAGGCTATGGTGTGCCTGCATCCGGAAAGGACAGGACGGAAGCTTACATCTCAGACCTCGAAATGTGGGAACATCACATTCCGCCATTCCAGGCGGGCATTGATGCAGGGGCTTCAACAGTCATGGTGAATTCGGGATCAGTCAATGGAGAACCTGTGCACGCATCTTTCGGCTTGCTTACCACGTTGCTTCGGCAGCGGATGGGTTTTGAGGGGGTTGTGGTTTCTGATTGGCAGGATGTCATCCGACTGCATACGCGACATCATGTCGCATCGAGCCATCGCGAGGCGGTGAAAATGGCCATTGAGGCGGGCTTGGACATGAGTATGGTGCCAAACGAATATTCCTTTTGTGAGCATTTGATAGACCTGGTGAAGAAGGGTGAAATTGCAGAAGAGAGAATTGATGAAAGCGTCCGTCGAATCTTGACCTTGAAAGTGAAGTTGGGGCTGTTTGAATTTCCTGGAGTAGAGTCAGACGCGGTTCAGGAATTTGGTTTGGCGGATTACAAAGACATTGCGTTGGAAACGGCTGAAGCTTCGCTGGTGTTGCTGGAGAATAAAGGCGATGTTCTTCCCTTTGAAGGCACTGAGAAACTTTTGGTCGTTGGACCCACAAGCGCTTCGCTTGGGCCACTTCACGGATGCTGGTCATACTCATGGCAAGGTTCTGTAGAGGATGCTTATCCCGAGGAAACGTTGACGGTTGTGCAAGCGATGAGAGCGGTTTTTGGAGAGGACAACATCATTTGTCCCGTTGAAAAGGGCTTTGACGATGCCGCGCATTTTGATCTGGATTTGAACAGCAGCGCTTCTGAGGCGGACGCAATCGTGCTTTGCCTCGGGGAAAATGCGTATGCAGAATCTCCTGGGGTCATCGATGACCTTCACCTGCCCTCGGAGCAAATTGATTTGGCGAGGCGAGCCATCCAAACAGGCAAGCCTGTTGTTCTGCTGCTTCTTGAAGGCCGAGGACGCCTGGTCTCTGCATTCATTGATGACGTGGACGCTGTCCTCTTGGCGCTTCTTCCGGGCTCCCAAGGTGCCCTTGCGATTGCCCGTACGCTCAGAGGGCTGTCGAATCCCAGCGGGGTGCTTCCGTTCACCTATCAGCGTCACTCAGGAGACCTCATTCCCTACGACCACCGATTCACGTCCAAAGTGACCCAAGGACCTCCTGGCGTCTTTACGGACGAGGGCTTCCGTCCCCAATGGCTCTTTGGGCATGGCCTGACTTACAGCAACTTGAAGTTGGACATCCTTGAAGTGTCGAGTCCTCAAAACAAACTGGGCGAACCGGTTGAGGTGAGTTACCAAATTTCCAATCCAAGTGCGCGCGACGCTGTCAAAACATTGGATGTATTTGTCGGCGACGATTTTGCCAGTGGCTTGGCCCCACGGAAAAGGGTTCTCGTTGAGTTTGATCGGGTCACCGTGCCAGCCAACGAGGAAGTGAGAGGTTCCATCACCATCCCGAGCGACGCCTTCGGTTTTGTCGACAGAGAAGGTGAGATGAATTTTGAAGCCGGGACATTCACTGTGGAGGTGTCGGGCGAGATTGTGACGTTACGTCTTTCAGATTGACGTTCACAATCTATCGCCGCGGGATTCTCGCTGTGGTTTGTTGAGTTGGCCAACCTATTCTTGCGGCCAAAAGTTCCAGTGCTACGGCATCTCTTGGGGGATGGATGACTTTGCCGTTTGATGTAATGTGCCAAGTTTTTTCTCCCAAAGACCGCCATCCCAAAGACACGTTGGGATTTTCGTGCATCACAGTCAGGCCTGCATCTGCGTTTGCGAGCTTTGCTTGCTTGAGCTCATGCTGCGCTGTACGCTTTTCAAACATAGAGATGAGGGTTGTTTCTTCCATGAGGCCTAGGTCACGCTCTTTTGAAAAGGCCAGTTCCAATTTCTTTTGCAGAGCGATCAGCGTGTCGGCATAGGCCGCTTCATTGCTCAAATCGTTCAGTTCCCATGGGTCTTCAGAGGTATGGTACAGTTCAAATGACCCGCGCCTTCCCCTCTTCCAAGTGTACCATGGCTGAATTTCCTTCGCTGCCAAAGAATCAATCACTTGGGTGGTGTTCATACGCTGGCGGTAGGCCAATTCAAGCCCTTTGGGCTTTTCGGGGAAGTCGTTTCTCACGAGTCTCCAAGTGGCCGTTCGGATGGTTCGCCTTCTGTCCAATTGTTCATCAAATCGGTCGGACGCACCATAAACTTCAGAGTGGCCTTTTCCATTCGGCGTGATGGGAATGCCCGACATCGTTTTCGGCGGCGTCAATCCCATCCATGCCAAAACAGATGGAGCAAGATCCAGAAAAGAGTGCATGTTGGGATTGCGCGATGGTTCTTCTGCGCTGTGTCCCCATTTGATGATCAATGGAACACGCAGCCCCGCATCGCTCAAGGCCCTTTTGAACCTTGGGAAAGGGCCTCCGTGGTCGCTGTAGAACACCACCGTGGTTTGTTCGTACAAACCATCTTCTTTAAGCTGGGTCAACACCTGACCTATTTGACGGTCAAGTTCTTGCAGGTTGCAATAGTTTGTAGCCAAGTCCACCCGAACTTGACCTTCCTCAGGGAGCAGAGGTGGAACGACAACGTCGTGGGGCGAGATGTCGCATGGACTGTCAGCTCGTTTCCAAATTTGGGATTCGTGACTGACATTGAAATTGAAAACGGAAAAAAATGGGGATCCTTGCGGACGGTTTCGCCAATGGGCATCCTTGGACGTGGCATCCCAAGCAAGGGGAGGGGTGAGGAAATTGTAATCTTCCTTGGCGTTGTTGGTGCAATACACGCCCTGCATCCTCAGATGTTCCGTGAAGGCTTTGACGCCTTCAGGAGCAGGTGCCGAGTACAAGGGCAGTCCTGTGTGTTTGTTAACTTCGCTTTCAGTTTTTTGGTAGGCCCTCATGTGATGAGTTCCGAGGAATGAGGGCTGCAAGCCCGTCAAAATGCTGCTGCGAGATGGTGCACAAACAGGCGCAACTGAAAAAAAATGGTCAAACGTAGTTCCTTCTTCAGCCAAAGATTGGACATTGGGCATATGTGCGAGAGAATCTCCATACATCGGCATAAAAAGAGATTGGTCTTCGCACACGAGCCAGACCACGGAGGACGTCAAGGGGACATCATTGGGCTTAGGTTCTGTTTGGTTCGAAAACTGACATCCCACGAAAATCCCACACAGAGTGAGGCAAGCAGCAAAGGAATGGGCCCTCATTCGTTTTTGAACCGCGTAGTCCTTGCGTTTGCACTTGTGTTTTTCTCGTTCCATCTTTTGCAGGCTCAAAATACGGGTCCAGACTCTTTGCGGAGAACGGCGAAAACCTCCATCCATGTTCCCCCCGGTGTAAAGACGTTTAAAACCCCTGTGGAGGTGAAGGGGTACTGCCGCTTTTTAGGATATGCCAGGGACTTGAGTCACCATCACGGTGACTCCAACACGCCGTTGGTTTTGCGTGCGGATGACGAGTTCAATGCACCAAATTTGAATGTCAACGTCACTGTTAGACCTACGGATGAAAGCTTCCTCGCGTTGCAGCTGTTGACCTTTGATCCGTTCTCTGGGATGGACGTGGATGACAGAATTTTTAGGTTGTCACGGCAGGGATTGGTGTTGACTGCTGGAACAGTGAAGGACTATGGCCAATTTAAATTGTCTTATGGTGGCACTCAATTCGTGGAACTTGGAGACTTTTTGATGAGTTCTGCAAAGCAGGTGCAAAACTCGTTGTTCGATCGGAATGCATGGACCTACGTCTGGCCGATTGGTGTTCAGCATGAGAATTATCACAGCAGGTCCGATTACCTGCGGGAGGTGGATTTTGGAAAAAGACAATTCAACGGTTTGCGATGGTCTGCAAAAGACTTGCCCGGTCAGATGAGTGTCGACCTTGTCGTGGGCAGAACCCCCTTCAACATCGTCAATTTGCCAGATCACATTGTTGCGGGCCGCATTGGAAAAAAACACCGCCTTCAGCGTTTCGAACTTGGAGGAATGAGGTCAAGAGGCTTGGATGCTTGGACCAATGGCGAATCTTACGGGATGACGGCATTGTCTACCTCACACAAGGGGAAATTGGGGGCCTTGAGCTTGAAAACCGATTTGGCTTGGGGGCGTCATGAAATCTCATCTCAGGGAGTGCGTCAAGGAGGTTTCGCGTTTCAAACGAATTTGGGTTTGCCTCGAAGATGGATTGGTTTTCCATTGAACGTAGAGGTCTTCGCAGTATCTCCGAAATATGTGAATTTGCATTCTGCACTGATCAACACCTCTGTGAATGGATTCAGCTCAGAAACATCCTCGTTCAGTGGAGCAACAGTTCAAGACGGAGCCAGGCCCTTTGGCGCAGTCTTGACACCGATGCATTTGATGGCAAACAACCGAGCAACCGTTCGTTTGACGACGACTTTGGCTCAAGGTCCGTTTCGCGTGAATTTGGGTTATCTGATTTCACGGGAGTTTGAGAATCTATCCTCAGAAGTCACCTTTTATCACAAGGTTACAGGCCTTTACATGTCTCGTGTCGACCGTTTCCAGCAGCAAGCAGGTCCAAATGGGGAAATCACCACATTTTTCAGAGGTGCCTATCAACGCGTAGGCGTTCGGCCTGAGGAAGTAAGTTCTGCTCCCAGAGGATACAATGCCTTTCGAATCAATGCCAAGTGGAGAAACAACAGCCTCAAAAATCCGGCATTTTTGTTTTATCTCGGAGAGTTTTTGAGCACCCAAGAGCAACCGGCTTTGCTTCCGAAGATGGGGGGGGGCGCGTTGGTTCGTGCCCACTACCATGAAGTAGATGGTTACATGCCCGTGAATGAGAAAACAGCCCTTGTAGTCTACACAGGTCTCGAGCGCATTGTCGGCAACGAAAACACGGAGGAAAAGGGGTTGGACGAACAGGGGAACCCTATGCACTTGGACGGGTTAGGGACGGCTTTGGGCCTAGGGGTAGACATCAGCATGACCAAATCTTCCTCGCTTTTTTTAAGGAGCAAAAGAGTGCGATATCAGGACCGTTCTGATGCGGGACTGCGCTTGAAGGGTTGGGAAGCCACAGTTGAATTCAAAATACAGTTTTGATGTGCGGTGTAACAAGGAGTGATTTAAGGCATGGGATGTTGCGAGCGTGGATGTTGTCGGTGATCTGCATTCCACTCGCAGCAAGTGCGCAATATCCCTCGTTTGAACTCGGAGGTTTGGCTCGGGGTGTCTCTGACGTGGGCTTTTTGACTGCAGAGGATACCCTTGCCCGTGACGTGAATGTGGAGTCGCATGCCATTTATGATTTGGCCTTGAGGGGAAAAATCACTTCCAAGGCTGAGATCTATACTGAGCTTCGATTGGGCACCAATTTGGCGTTGTTCGACACAAGCGCATCCTATGCACAAGTGAGGAGAGTCTTGCTGTCGGGACAGCTCACGCCGAGGTGGAATTATGAGATCGGCGACATCGATGTGGTCGGGTCACCCTTCACAATCTGGAATTCAAATGCGGAGGGGGCCGTTCGAGAGTCCGCATTGTTCTCTCAATGGCGGAAACTGCAGAACTATGAGAATTTCAGTGAATCCAATTCCTGGAGATTGCGCGGCGCAAAATTTGAGGGCAATTGGTTGATGAAGAATGGGGGACAGCTCAAGACGTCAAATTTTGTGTCGCGGGTTCAGGCTTCAGATGAAGTACTACGGCCGGATGTTGTCTTCATGGGGTCGACTTTGTCTTGGGAAAAAAACAATGTACTGGCCGCGTTAAGCGGGCAGAATTTTGCCTCTCTGGGCAAGACCGTTCCTGATGGTGTTGGACGTCATGTCGCCAATCTTGGGGGTGAAGTGAAATGGAAAGGCGAGGAGTGGCTGTGGCACGCTGAATTTGGAGGGTCCACTGCGACTACGTTGGGCTTGGATGGGTTGCCCAATGCCCCAAATTCACCGACAGAAGGGGGGTATTGGAACGTGGAAACCCAGTTTGATTTTGGCGCATCGTGGACAGCATCGGCTTCTGCGCGTTCAGTCTCAGACACGTACATGGCGCCGGCAGCACAGACCAAGCGCCTTTTGTTTGATGCAGCACCATCGTCATTTGCACAAATCGGCAATGGTGCTTGGAATCGTCCTCTGTCGCAGGGAGACCTGTTGACTGCCCCATATGTTCCCCGGGGCAGTCGTCCTTGGAATCGTGCGATTCAACGCGAGCTGATGACATTCGATCCGAGATACGGCACGGCAAACCCGTATGGCATGGCCACCCCAAATCGCAGGGGGTTGGAGATGGAACTGGAACACGGAAAAGCGGAGGAGCCATGGTCGGTCATTGCCCGTCTCTTTGCCCTTCAAGATTTGACTCCAGAAGGAACCTTGACACGAAGGAATTACGTGGGATATGCCATTGCGGGCCACTTCGATTTGGCTGCACTTTGGATGGGAAATCGGTCCTTAAACATGCACGGCGGAATGCAAAGTCAACGTGCGCAACGACCAGAAACTGTCTTGGATCCAGTTGATCTTACCTCCTCAGTATTCGATTTCGGTGTCGATTGGGCCGTGGGTGAAAACCTCCAAATTGGATATGGTGCCAAGAGGATTTCATCTCAAGGACTTGAATACATTGCAGTTCGAGACATCAATTTCGAAGTGACTGGATTTGATCGTACGACATTGGATGTGACAGACATGCTTCACGCATGTGGCGTAATCTGGAAAATCAACAATCGAACCGAATTGACAACGCAATGGCAAAAGTGGTTTCTTCGTGATGCATTGCAGGGCCATGACGGTTCAATTTCAAAAGTGCTGTTTCTCTTTCAATCCAAATTTTGACATGTCGTTTCTTCAATCAAACCCACCACGTATCGGAACTTGGACCCTCGGCCTTGTCTTCATGTGCTTCGTTGGTTGCGCGAAAGAGGGGAGTCTCGGGCCCGATCTCGAAAGCCTCTACGGGGACCTCGAGTTTACAGAAAGCTTCAGTCACAACATGCCGAATGGAGTTCATTTTGAGCAAGGGGATGCGGTTCGTTTTTCTTGTGGTTTCAATTTGCCAGTGGCCTACACCTTGTCATTGACAGGCCAAACGTCAGGAGCGACTTACGCATTTCAAGGTCAAGGAAATCGCGAACTCGATGTGCTTTGGTTCGGAGGTTGCGACAACGTGTTTTTTCGAAAAAATGAGTGGGTCCATTGTCTGCTTGAATTTCCAGATCATCCGGACGATTTCAAATTGGATTCAGTGTTTGTGTGGGAACAACCTGACTTGTCCAATCGCGGTTTGCTTCTGGCATCCTTTGAAGAGACCAACCCCATTTTCAGCATCAGCAGTGGAGAGTTCACGGAATCACTTGACGTGGTCACCGAAGCGTTGGATGCAGTCGAGGGCGGTGCTTACATGCGTGGCGTTGGAGCAGGTGCGGGTTCGTGGTTTGGTGCACTCAGGTTGCCGCTCGACCCCCAAGATTTGTTGGGTTCCAGTTTGGGGAATACGTATCTGAATGTTCATTTACGTAGTGATTACGAGGGATCTGCTTCAGTCATCAAATTGTTTGAAGATTCCAACGGAGATGGATTGGTGACGAGTGGGGAAGACGAGGTGTTCACCACAAAGCTTGCTGTCAATGCCGACAACACGTGGCAGCGCATCAGCATCCCTTGGTCAGATTTTGAGCTCGATTTGTCTGGCAACAATGTGTCGGTCAATGGTCAGATCGACTTCGATCAAATTTCTCGTTTGGATTGTACTGTAAGTCAAACCGGAACGGCAAGCGGGACATATGGATTGGATGTCGATTATGTTATTTTGACGTTCGATCAGCCATTTTAAAACGTTTATTTCGCCGCGGGACGGAGACATTTGTCGGTCTTATTCCATAGCTTATCCACTCCATGTTTGATTCAATTTATTGTGATGAATAAAGCAGTCGTGTTTTCTTTCTTGATTCTTGGAATCTCGACCGCCTGGTCTCAGGCGGACAGTGTGTGCAACCCGTCCTTTGAGACAGGTCTAACGGATTGGCAGAATTTCGCAAACAACGGCGCGGTGGCCACATTCGACACATCTGCAGTCGCTGCCACAGAGGGCGCTGTTGGCGTGGTCATTGACATTCAAGATGTGAGTGTAGGTACCTGTGTACTCAGTGCTTGCATCGCGGACATGTATGCCAACCAGACATACCGAATGTCATTTTGGGCAAAGTCTGACAATGCGGTGGAAGTGTTGGCGACCATTTCAAAAGCGTCACCGGGTTACAACAATTATGCTTCAGCAAATGTGGTGTTGTCGAGTGATTGGGTCCAATATGAAATATCGGGATCAGTCGCCGATGATTTGCTTTCAGATGTGCGGTTGGCCAAATTCAAATTCTTGTCGGAGGGCACGGTGATGATTGACGACATTCAAATTGACATTTTGGAACTCACGCCTGAGATCTGTCAAGGAAATTTTGAGGTTGGTTTGGATGCTTGGGCTGTAAATCAGAACAACGGCTCAATTGCAGCTGATTTGGATGTGAATGAATTCGCAGAAGGAACGCAATCGGCGAGATTGACGGTGAATGTTGAGGATGGTTCTCCCATTTTCTCGAGCTGTTCATCTTACATGCCCGGGGCCACTTCTTTGTTGGTGCACTTCTCAGCAAAATCGGATGTCAACGGGGCAGTGCTCGAGGCGAAGACGGCTTTGCAAGCTGCTCCGTACACGGTGTTCGGAGATATGGAAGCCTCGTTGACCGAGGAGTGGCAGGAATTCACCTTCACTTCTTATTCTGAGGAAGAAATCAATGGTGTTCGCCTTGCCAAGTTTGCCTTTCAATCCAATGGTGTCTTTTGGATCGACGATGTGTGGTTTGAAGAGGTGCCGCCAATGCCTGTCGTGTGCAATGGAGATTTTGAATCTGCCTTGGATGCGTGGACGGTATCTGTGTCTGAAGATGCAGAAGCAACTGTCGCTGCGACACCAGCAACTTCATTTGACGGGGTGGTTTGTGCATACGCGGAAGTGACCTCACCTGGTGCCGCACCGTCCTCAGTTCAATTGTCGAGTTGCAGAGCTGGAGCGGTTCAAGATTCGACATACGTCGTGAGTGTTTGGGTGAAAGGGACAGAGCCGGGCCTCGCGTTCAATGTATCCACTGCGTACGCTGATGCGCCATATCAGACCCTTCATGCAGAGTCATTTGTGACGGATACGGAATGGACCGAATACTGCTGGGAATTCACGGCAGATTCTACGGTGTACGACGCCCTTCGTGTTGTCAAAATCCAATTCTTGGAAACAGGCACATACTACATTGACGGTGCAGCATTGCAGCCCTTGGGACATGTTTGTTCCAGTGACACCCAAAGTCTGAATCAAGAGCAAATCATTTCTGAAGTGTCGTGTTTTCCCAATCCGGTGCGCCAAAAACTGCATGTCAACATACCTGTGTCGTGGGGAGTGATTGAGGCCAATTTGTTGTCTGGCTCAGGTCAGCATTTGAAACGTGTGACCATTCAGGGGCAGACCACAATCGACATGCAATTCCTTGCGCCCGGGTTTTACTTTTTGGTCCTGAATGGAATAGAAGGTCAGCGTGTCACGAAGGCCATCCAAGTCACATCGCGTTGATTGCTTGATGCATTTGGACATGAAACATCTCAGCCTCATCATGCTCATTGCAGGCTCGTGCAATGTGCTCTTTGGTCAGGGCGATGACGTTTTCCCAATTTCTGTCACAAGACAATTTCACCCACCCACTTCAGTGTTGTGGGAGAATCCCAATGACGGAAGCCCCTCTGAACATGTGCTGTCGCCTCAGGGCATTTCAGCGCCTGTCAAAGGCAGTCACTTTGGGTACACTCATCCCCACTTTTTGGGTGACGCCTCTGTTGAGGATACGGCGCTTATCGCAAGGAGTCGGGCCCTCGGGCCGGCCTACATTAGATTTCCAGGGGGCAATGGAAGCAACAAATATTTCTGGGATGGCAATCTCCCTGTCGCAATTTTGCAGGACGATGTGGTAACTGTTGATGGGTTGATTGACCCTGACGCATTCAACATGGGCATTGATGAGTTGTTCCAAATTTGTGATTCTACAGGTGCCGAACCCGTCCTCGTTGTCAATTTTTCATTTGCGAGATACGGGCCTGGTGATGACCGCGTGGCAAATGCAGCGGGGTATGCTGCGGATTGGGTGCGTCATGTGAATCAGACGTTGGGCAGAAATGTCCGCTACTGGGAAATTGGCAACGAAAACTACGGCCCATGGCAGGCTGGGTATATGGTCGAAGGAGAACAGATTACAGGGACCATGTATGGCGAAATGTTCCAAGTTTTTGCAGATTCCATGAAATCTGCAGATCCATCCATCCAACTTGGGGCAGTCATTTATCCTTTGGATGAGGATTACGACGATTGGACTGCAGGGGTGTTGCCCGAGGTTCAAAATCACGCCGATTTCTTGATTGTGCACGACTACTTCACCTTCAGTCCCAACGAGAACAACATTTCATACTCACAAATGATGGCAAGTGTGTCTGAAGTGTCGGAGGACGCAGCTTCCGTGAGGTCGATGGTCTCGCAATACACCGCGAAGGACCCAGATCATTTTGCGCTCGCATTTACAGAGTTCAACTCCAACACGGGAAACCGTGAGGTGGCGATGGCCAATGCCCTCTTCATCGCACGTGTGTTGCTTTCCCAAATTGAAGAAGGCTTCGATTTGTCGATGATTTGGAATTTGCAGAGCGGCGTGGCGCCAGACGGGGGCAGCCATGGCTTGTTGGCCAAAAACAGCCCATTCCAACCTGACGCCTCTCCTCGACCCACCTATTTGACGTGTTGGTTGCTGCAGAAGTATTTGGGGGTGTCAATACAACCGATGAACACGGGCACCCCAGGGGTGTATGCAGTTGAAACGTTGCACGCCGACGCGGCACGCGGTGGTGTCCTCATCAATACCAGTTCACAAGCGCACAACGTCACATGGGATTCTCCATCTTCGTCTAGACCCTATGTGCACTGGGATGTCTTGAGTGCGCAGCACGAGACTTCCAAATTGGTGATGTTGAATGGCATCGGTCCGTCTAGTGTAGAGGGAGGACCTGTGGCCCCGGAACGTATGATGAGTCGAGGAACGTTGGAGCCAGGTGCGGTCATCTTTACCGTCCCTGCTTACTCGATCTTGGCCTTTTCGAGGGCTTCGGCATTGGAAACAGAGACAATCGTTTCTTGTGAGCCATACACACTGAACAACCAACTCTACACGTCTTCCGCACTCGTTTCAACATACAGTCTCGACGCTCAGACAGGGATTGCAGTTCCATCGCAATATGAGCTTCTCATTGCTGAACCTGGTTATTGCAGCACTGAGGGCTGCATGGATTCAAATTTTCTCGAATTTGACCCTTTTGCAGTGGCGGACAATGGTTCCTGTCAAACCCCAGTTGTCTTGGGCTGCATGTACAACGAAGCGGCCAACTTTAATCCAGCGGCCAACGTTGACGATGGATCTTGTTCTATGATTGTAGATGAGAATTGTCCCGAAGATTTGGATGGTGACGGCAGCGTGAATACGTCGGATTTACTCGTGTTGCTGTCCACCTTTTCAGCCATCTGTCAGTGATTCTTGAGACAACGTACATACGGGGTTTGATGTGTCTCGCATTGGGAATGGTCATCGCGGGGTCATCGCATGGGCAACGACCACCGATGCATGGCAACCCTGGTTGGTTTCTGGACGACTGGCAACCTAAAAAAGCGAAGCTGCCGAAGAATGTGAGGCAGGTTGCCGCTCCCGAAACAACTCCGGATGCATTTGCGTCAGTGGATTTTGGGACTCCTCTGACCAAGGTGAGTCAACACATCTTTGGAAACAACCTCGGCATTTGGGTGAATCGATCCAATGTCGACAAAGAAGAATTCATTTTGCCACTTCGTGACATGGGTGTTTCTGTCATTCGGTATCCCGGCGGAAATGCTTCCAACGATTTTTTCTGGAATGCCTCAGAAAGGTCTGAGTGTCCTCCTGGTGTCCCGGATACGATTTGGAAAAACAATGGGAGGCAAACACCGCCAAAGTTGGGTCGCGAGGGCAACTTCAAGTTCAGTCCCGAGCATTTTTACGATTTGCTGTTGACCACTGGAGCGACAGGGTCAGTTTGTGTCAATTACTCCTATGCGCTTTACGGGGAAGAAGAAGAGGAGGCCAAACGAGTTCAGCTTGCTGCGGAGTATGCTGGAGATTGGGTGCGGCATGCCAATGTGGAGCACAAACTTGGCATTCAGTTTTGGGAGATTGGCAACGAAAATTGGGGTCCATGGCAGGCTGGGTACAGTGTCCCAGGCCGCGGAGACATCAGCCCCAAGAAATACGGGGAGCACTGCAGAGCTTTTATTGAGGAAATGAAGGCTGCTGATTCATCCATCAAAGTGGGGGTGGTTGGATATCAAAAACCAAAGTCCAACAACCCGATTCAAAGTCGGTGGAATGAAGAGGTTCTGCCGGAGGTCGCAGAGGTTGCCGATTACATCATTTTACACGACTACTTCACCGAATTCAAGGCAGTTTTGAGTCCTGAAGAAATGTTTGCCTCTGTGGATACAGCATATTCACACATTGACGTCATCAACAAGGCTTGGGCTGAAACGGTGCAATCGTCTGACCCGCCACTGCCGATTGCATTGACTGAGTTCAACACCCGCAGCCGAGCAACCATTAGCGCTGGGAATGGTGCGACGAACGTGTCACATTCGGCTGGGCTCTTTATTTCTCACGCTTTGGGGGAATTCATCCGTCAGGGTTACGGTTCAGCCATGATGTGGGACATTTCAAATGGGTATGCAGATGGGGAAGACCATGGGGTTTTTGCATCTCCCAAGGAACATGACGTTCCAGAGTTGACGCCACATCCCTCATTCTATCATTACTACATGTACGACAAATGTTTTGGTGACACCTATTACGATTGTCCTACAGATGATCCACAATTGCGGGTGCATGCCTCAAGTTTTTCCTCAGGTGAGGCTGGACTTGTCATCTTAAACGGAAGCAGAAAGGCGCGCACGTTGGAAGTTGAATTGGTCAACATGGGGGGAGCGAGGAAAGCATATCAATACCTCGTGCACAATGA